>JBGTNL010000018.1:0-2642 GCA_041743085.1 Flavobacteriaceae bacterium | reverse complement strand
ACTCATAGGTGTGACGGCCCATGATAACGGTTTTAAAGGTCTTCAGGTCTTCCAAATAGCTGGATACCCCATCACCAGCCGCCTTAAATGCGCTTACATCGCCGTTGGGGCCGGAGATAAATCCATCGATAGAAATCGCTACATAATATACAATTCGAGCCATGGTGATTAAGCTGGGTCCAGTAACCTGGGATACCTGTGCTCGTTCCAAAATTTTCCGTTCTTGTAAATAGCTTTTTGCGCTATGCCCTCTTTTTCAAAACCGTTCTTTTCCAGAACCCTCATAGAGCTCACATTATATTCGAACACGCCTGCATACAATCTAACCATAGTTAATTCGTCTGTTACATAGCGCAACAATAGTCCAACAGCCTTGGTAGAGATGCCTTGTCCCCAAAAGGGTTCACCGATCCAGAAACCGATCTCCGCCGATTGACGATAGACGTCTTTTTGTAAAATCAAACCAATCAGTCCGCAAATCTGGCCATTGCAGTCTATTGCGAAAACCTTTTCCGTATCGCTGTTGGCCTGACGTCGAATGAAATCTTCCGCATTTTTTTGAGAGTAGGGATGGCCAAAGCCGTCGCGAACATGGTCCCAGATTTTTTTGTTATTGGCAAGTGGCGACATGATGGTTTTGTCGGCGAACTCAAGGGTTCTCCATTTTATATGCTCCACATCTTGTATATTTTAGATCAATCCTGAATCGGAAACATGTTGTTTTAAAAGATTTAAGACAATCCTACACTCTAACAAAAGCCAATATCAATTAAACCAGCGCCGGGTCAGGGAAATTTTAGTATAGAGATCCGGTATGGAGATTTTTATAATCGCCAATGTTCTGATATCCTTATTTTTTAACGAATGTTTTTGTTTCCCCTGCCTGGGTTAATACCAACTGTTTGTCTGTAATTTTTAACTCAAAGTTCATATAGTCATTTTTGTAAATTCCATCAGTTGTTCTCTTTAATTCTAATGGTTCCTGCTTCGGTAAAACCAGAAATAACTGGCCATTGGAATGGTCCAATTTATATTCGCCATATTCTCCCAAGTGATTTAGAACTGAAGCATCAATAGGTTCAAATTTAGTTTCTTCCGTTAGATAATCAGGCCATTCATATTCTTTGGCCACCGCATTCATTATTTCATCAATAATTCCATGTCCCTCATTGGAATTAAGCATAATCACAACGCCCTTTCCTAAATTTTTGTGACCTCTGAATTCACTTAAAAAACCTTCGTTCCATCCTCCGTGCTTAAATCTGGCAGATTCATTCTCCCCTTCCAACATAAACCCAATGCCAATCCAATTTGCAACTTCTTGCGGTGTTAGCATTTCTTCCAATGTTTCTTTTTCGATGAAATCAGAGGTACCTGATAGCCCCTTTTGAATTTCGAGCATTATAGTTGCAAGTTCGGTTGGCGTCGTCCATAGTCCGGCAGGTCCCATTTCAGGATATATATGGTGATTTCCGGTAATTGGCAGATTTTTATAAGGATATGCGGTTGCCGTTTTATATTTGAAATCTTTTGGTAAAGGCTGACTAAAGGTACTTTGTTTAAGTTGTAATGGCCGAAAGACTTCTTCATCCATAATTTCAGGAAATGGTTTTTTCAATAAGTCGGTAATTGCTAGTTGAGCAACCACAGTTCCGCCTCCTGAATATCTGAATTTTGTCCCAGGTAAAATATCGACAAATACTCTCCCGGTATTTGCCGGTTTTTCGCCATTTAATATCTGAGGAATTGTAGGTATTGCTTCCTTATTTGCGTAACCCGGAAAGCCATGAACCGTTAAACCAGCGGTATGACTTAACAATTGGCGCAGGGATATTTTGGGTTGCCAATCTCCATTTTTAGGAATTTTCCAGGAAGATAGATATGCGTTTACGTCCTTTTCAGTATCAACTTTTCCTTTTTCCTTTAATTTCATAACGGCCAAAGCAAAAATCGGTTTACTAATTGATGCTGCCTGAAACATGGTTTCAATATCGGTTAACGTATTGCTTTCCAAATCGGATTTGCCGAAGCCACGAGCCCATTCAATTTTACCGTTGTTCACGACAGCGATACTAACTGCTGGAGTATGATAGAAGGCCATTCTTTCTTCTAATGTTTCTATTTTAAAATTTCCCTGAATTTCAGTGCCTACTTGTAAACTATTCAAAACCTTTTCTATCCTATCTTCAACTTCTGCAGAATATTCAGGATTGTTTGGTTTGGATTCTACCTTTACATTCGAATTACAATTTGTCAGAAGCAAGGAAGTCAGTAATAAAAAGGATAAATTTTTCATTTGTTTGTTTTTATAATGAAGCACGTCATGGCATTATCAATATTGATTTAAAATCAGGATATGTGCTGTCCCAATATACTTCTTTATAATAGAGGTATTCAGGGGTTAGTAAAACGGGACTTGCATAAACTTAAACTAAAAAGTGAAAGTCTCAGAAAGATTCGTTTTATTAGGTTGAGGTCCTGCTGACAAGTAACATATTGGTTATTTTATATTAAATTCCGGTAATAATGTTGTCGTTTAGGTATTTAAACTTGGCATGTAGTAATAAAAATATGCTTAATAATTTGAAAAAGTAAAAAAATGGAATGGGGGAAAAAAAATTTAGCCTCCGGTATCAGCTTAA
>JBGTNL010000017.1:0-31040 GCA_041743085.1 Flavobacteriaceae bacterium | reverse complement strand
TCGTCGGTTGGCAGATATCCAATTCCCTGGAGAAAGAAACGCAAACAGAACTGCTCTCCCAATGTTTCAGAGAACACGGGAGACCGGAAATAATCAATTCTGATCAAGGCAGTCAGTATACCTGTGAACACTGGATCAGTTATTTAAAGGAGAATGGGGTAAAGATCAGTATGGACGGAAAAGGAAGGGCTACCGATAATGCCTATATCGAAAGGTTCTTTCGCACTTTAAAACAAAAGTACGTTTATTTGTTCCCTCCAAAGAACGGGGTCGACCTCTTCCGGGGAACTCAGAATTTTATGGAATATTATAACAATAGAAGACATAGAGGTATCCAAAGAAATAAACCTTCAGAGCTGTTCTCAAAGGCTGCCTGACCTTTTACTTTATACCTAAGAATGAAAAACGGTGGTCTAGTAAATGGGTAGTACTACAGACCTCCCAATGAACTATGATCTCTAAAGTCATTATAATCTTCCTTCCTTATATCATATTTCTTTTGAAGAGGAACAAAGACGTATAGATGATGTTCAGGTGAAGTAGACTATAGCCCGGATTTTGGGATTGGAGTGGAGAGTTCTTACGTACTGCTGGGTTGAAAAATTGGAAAATCCAATATGTAGAATGGTGCCTAAGCCCGATGACAAGAAACGCATTGCGTGTAATGTAATGGCATTGGAATGGGCAGCGGGCGTTGAGATAGTCAATAATTTGCCCGGATTTTATGTAATTGAATATTTTTGTGAAGCAATTCCTGCAAATGGAAGTAGTTTGGTTTACTATGGTAAATCGCTGGATAAATTGTAGACGAAATAACATATCCCAAACCACCATAACTTAGGAGCAGGTTTTTTAGGTGACCTTGTGTAGCTTTTTAAATGGTTCAACTATATCTTCAGGAAGTTTTGTCAAAATTTAGTTTGCTGTTTTTTCCGCTACTTTCAGGTCTTTGTGAATTTTAACGATGTTGGTCAAGTAAAATCACATTCCCGTCAGGGTCAGTCAACATAAGACTTGCAGGACCTTTTGTTTTGTCGTCAGCTTCACTTGTTAGTTTAAGTCCGCTATTTTTTAACTTTTTCTGAATTTCACGAATATCATCAAAGTGTTCCAAGCTACTGGCATTTTCATCCCAACCCGGGCTAAAAGTCAAAATATTACCTTGAAACATCCCTTGAAAAAGCCCAATGAGTGCATTGTCATTTTTCATTATGAAAAAGTTTTGTTCCATACTTCCGGCGAAAGGATTAAATCCTAATTTTTCGTAAAACTCTTTTGATGTCTTTAAGTCTTTCACATTAAGACTTATTGAAAATGCTCCTAATTTCATTTTGTTTTGTTTTTCCGTTTTGTTTATTTCTGTGAAGTTATTTATTGATTTTTGAGCAAAAGCTGCATTGAGATAACATACTGTTACCAATGATGTGAGTAGCCCCCGAATAATTAAGTATCTTTTGTTCATTATTCATTTTTTGTAGTGATTTCAATGTATCAAATTTCCTTTGTAATGACCGCTAACGTATAATGCTCTTGGCTGGCGCGAATTCAGGTGCTGTGCGAGCGATGTGTCGCACTGTGAGTCCGTACGGGATAAATACGGGCATATAGAGCAGGGAGCCTGGCATTCTGGCTGAGGCTAATACTTATTAAATGTAGTAATTATTCTAAAAAAGAGTGGAAGAAACGCTTGTTTATAGGGGCTCACGTTGTATTTAAAGGATGTTTCGTATTAAAGTAGCTTTTTGACTTTCCCTGAAACTTTAATTATTAGTAAAGCGATTAAGAAATAACCTTTTTTTATGGGCCTTCCTCACAAATAACCAGTGATAAGCCGGTCCCAATGTGGTACAGGGCCCAAGTTCATCATCATGAGGCTTCCTCACATTGAGTATTATCCGAAGACCAACCGTCTCCAGCTCGGGTGGGAGATTTTTGGCGATATAAATACTGTCCCTACCATCTGATCCTACAAGGGTTTGTACCTGAGACAATCTGGTTAAAACTTTCACGGCGTAGATTCCGCAATCTGTATTTCGTCCAAGTACTTCCGCCTCCAGGGAATATTCGTCAGCAGAACTCTCCTTATTACAAGAAATCAGCAACAAACCACATAAGAAGTAGGCTGAAAATAATTTTTTCATACGGGTCTTTTCATTAAGACAGTATATATCATCTTTGGTTGCTTAATTTTAAATCTCGGTTTACGATTGCGGTTAAACCATTGTCATTCTGAAAGGTTTTACTTGACTGTCAAATACAACCAATAAAATCGAGGTTAGGAGGGAAAAATGTAGGAAGATCGATTTGAAATCGATATCCTTATGAAGGGCGGGTAAATTCATCAAAGCCATACTAGCTCTGGGACCTTCGAATTGTTGGCAAACCCTTAATTCAATAGCCGTCAATCTTTTTAATGATTTACTTGAATAATGGCAGGTCCGTTTAGCGAATAAATTAAAGGACTAACCCGAAAACAAGGTTTCCCAATATTTTAGATATTAGAGCAACTTATTGATTTTTGCGCATCTATGGATGAAACAAATTATATGACTGTTTTAGTACGGAACCTTCTTTTTTAGCCATTTTCACCTCATGTACTGCTGACAAGATCGACAATAGTCGCGCTGTCATGTACCAGGAAGATCAATTTCCACAAAAATGGGAATTGGTCGCAATGTCCGGTATGATCGCAAATGTTCCTCCCCTCACTTTCGATGACATGCATTGGCAGGAAGACTACATTTTACAGGAAGACGGAACCTTCACTAAATCTCGCAGTCAAAACGGAAACGTACGGGCAATTACCGGAACCTATGATATTATAGAGTTGGAGGATGGCAGGTACTTGGAGCTTATTTATGAAGCGAAGGACGAAATAATTGGCAATTGTTCACCAGAAGCAGAGGAGCTTCTCAAGTTCGAATCCGAAAATTCCCTCATAGGGACCTGGTGGGCCTGCGACGGCCCCGGATTGCAATACGAAAGATCCGAGTAAACCAGCCATTTTTATCATTTTCCTTTTTTTTTGGTTGGCGGCACATACCTGCTGGTTCAAATATTGGCTGTAAATCATTGATTCTAAAATGGGGAATAAATTACTACGGGATTGCCGAATGACTTCCAGATTCTATTTTAAGGAATACCCTAGGCGACAGAATAACTTTATAGTGTAGTCCTGGCATTAAAATCTGTCTTTTTGAAGTGTTCCTGAAATTAATGTACTGCTTGATATTTTAGACCCACTTCATCATCTGGTTGCGAAACTTGTTCTAATTAAATTCCGTAAAAACCCAATAACCAAAACGTTAAATAATCAAGGATCAGGATAATTTGAACGGAGGTTGTCGGCATCAGATGGCCAATGAAGGTTATTAAGGATCTACAGAAAGAGATTGGGAAGGCGATGCGTTCCGGGGAATTAGTTTACTGGAATCTTTTTTTTATTTAAACAATTTTTTAAAAATCAAAAAAACATCCCGTAAAAGGTCAATTACGGAAATTATTATAAGAATTCAGGAATGGAATACCCTGCCTAAAAGCTGGTATTCTACCAAACCAGTCCTCTACAACGGCCGTTTAATGAGCCTTACAATCTTTAATATAAATTACATTTGCATCGAATACAATAGTAAGGAATGCTCAAGTCTGTCTTACCTGTATTTGCAGGGTTAAATTTGAAAGACATCTGCAAAGATTCCGAAAAAACCAAATGTTGATGAAATTTCTTCAAAAATAAATTTTGCGGATGGGACATAAATAATTTATCATTTGCTATTTGGCAGGAGCAAAGGCACCATTATTGATCCATTTTATCCAGGCCTTCTTAAATTCAGCGTGGGATATCGGGGGAATAGTCCTTCCTTCGCCAGGATTCCAACCCGCTAGTACCAAGCCATCATCTGCATGCGCGATAAGCTCTTTCAAATCCTTATGACCATTTTGTTCTGGATCTACTAATTGTTTAGCCAATTCCCCTGGACTACGTCCTTGAAACACCATTTTCATATCAGCCGGTGGTAAATGCCAATTTGGATTTCCCGGAGGTGTGTGAAGTCCGAGCGTGTTTTCTGTCTGGTGACAGTTTGAGCACTTCATGGCAAAAATACCTTTACCATCCGGTCCTCTTTTTGGCAACATTGTGTGTAGCTGGCTATCGTCTCCCTGTAAGGGTATGTCTCCGGAAGGATGACAATTTACACATCTTGGGCTCATAAGCACGGCGTAAACCTTTTTAAAAGCCTCTACCGAAGCTATACTATCATTCGAAAGCGAGATATACTCCCCATCAGCTTTAGGAAATCCAGGTTCCAAAAATAGAGTCATGATCACTGAACTCGATAAAACCAGAGATGTGATAATTAGATTTTTCATAACTTCTGGCTAAGTTTGTGATTCATAATTGGGAGATTATAAATGCGTTTACCCGTAGCAGCATAAATTGCATTCACTATGGCAGGAGCAGTTGGGGGTACTGCACATTCCCCCGCGCCTCCCATTTTTTCATCGCTATCCACAATATATACGTTGATTTCTGGCGACTCATGCATACGTGCCATTCGGTAATCATAGAAATTATGTTGCTGAAGCTTTCCAGCTTCCAATGTCAATTCACCGTAAAGCGCCATTGTAAGACCAAATATAATTCCACTTTCAGTTTGGGCCTTTACCCCATCTGGATTTACCGCTAAACCACAATCGATCGCACAGTCGATTTTATGGACCTTAACCTGGCTGTTGCCGATGCTTATCTCTGCCAGGATTGCCACAAAACTTCCGAAAGATTCATGAACAGCCAAACCTTTAAACCGATCAGGTCGTAAAGGTTCTTTCCATTTTCCCTTTTCGGCGACTAGGTCTAAAGCAGCTAAATGTCGAGGGTGATTTTGAAATAGTCTACGTCTGTATTCTATTGGATCCTGATTTGCAGCCCCGGCCAGTTCATCCAACATCGTTTCCATAACATAGGCAGTATGTGTATGGCCTACAGATCTAAACCATAGCACAGGTACCACTTCCTCGGTATTGTGCAGGCCTACAAAATGATTTGGAACAGATGACAGGTATGGAGATCCCATGACCCCTTCAACAGAGGTGTGGTCAATCGGATCTTTTGGCGTCCCAAAAAGCGGGGCAGCAGCAGCCATAATGGATTGACCCGCAATATTATGTTTCCAGGCAATTGGCACACCTTGCTGATCTATTCCTGCTTTAACGTTATGAACAAAGAAAGGCCTGTAATGACCCCCTTTCATATCATCCTCGCGTGTCCATACCAGTTTTATATTTTTACCACTCTCCTTCGCAATATGTGTGGCTTCTGAAACAAAGTCGGATGTAGGTGTAGCACGACGACCGAAACCGCCACCTAAAAAGGTAACGTTGACTTTTACTTGATCTTTGTTTAAGCCAACTATTTTTGCGGCTGCCTCAAGGTCTGCGGCCGGAAGCTGTGTGCCGGTCCAAATTTCACAACTATCGGCCTTTAGCTCGACCGTACAATTTAACGGCTCCATGGCGGCATGAGCCAGGTATGGAAATACATATTCTGCGGACAGGACTTTTTCGGCTTTTAACAGGCCTTCATTAGCGTTCCCTTTTTCCTGAGCGGTTAGACCATCCGTAGCAGCCAGATTCTTATATCTGATGGTTTGTTCGACTGTAGACAAATCACCCCCTTTTCCTGATTCCCAATCAATTTCCAAAAGCTTTCTACCTTGATCGGCCGCCCAGAAATGATCACCGATCACAGCTATGCCAGTGGGTATCTGTATGACCTGTCTAACCCCTGGGCTAGTTAAAGCGTTAGTCGGATCGAATGATCTGACCCTACCTCCAAAAACCGGGGGGTGAGCAACAACAGCAGTCAATAAACCGGGAAAATTTACATCAAGCCCAAAGATTGCCGATCCGTTTGTTTTTACCTTAGCGTCAAGTCGCTTGCTGCCTTTGCCAATATATTTCCAGTTGGCCTTTTCCTTAAAGGACACATTTTCGGGAAGAGATAACAACGCAGCTTCCGCAACAAGTTCCCCATAGGAGTATCTCGTATTTTCAGCTATCACGAAACCTTCTTCTGTTCTACAATTTTCTACGTCAACATTTGATCTTTTAGCTGCAGCCTGTACTAAGAGCGAACGGGCGGTTGCCCCAGCGTTGCGGTACCTGTCGAATTCTGACCAGGTAGTAGTAGAACCACCCGTAATTTGAACCCCATAAACTGTATGGTTGAATGCTTTATCCGCCCCACCGTGTACAATGATAATTTTGTCAAGGTCCACATCCAGTTCCTCTGCCAGTAACATAGGAAGCGTTGTCCATATCCCTTGTCCCATCTCAACGTGGCTAAGGGTAACAGTAATTGTGTTATCACTGCCAATTTTTAAGAAAGCATTTGGCGCAAAATCCGATTCTGATGATGCCTCTGCCAGCGTTGCCATTTTATTTGTGTGCGGTATGGTAAAAGAAATTAAAAGACCCCCGCCAACTATAGCACTGGATTGTATAAAGTTACGTCGATTCATAATTTCGTTTCTTCTTGTTTCATCTTGGCAGCTTTATGTATGGCTGCTTTAATCCTTGGATAGGTACCGCAACGGCAAATATTTCCTGACATGGCATCGTCAATATCCTGGTCCGTCGGATTCGGATTTTCCTTCAATAGAACCGAAGCGGACATCAGCTGCCCCGATTGACAATAACCGCATTGAGGAACATCAAGATCTGCCCACATTAGTTGCAACGGGTGATCATTATTCTTGGAAAGCCCTTCAATTGTCGTAATCTCCTGGCCAATGGCACGGCTAACCTTGGTTACGCAGGACCGGACCGCCTCTCCGTTTAGATGAACGGTACAAGCACCGCATTGAGCGACGCCGCAGCCAAATTTAGTACCTGTCAGTTGCAATAGATCACGGATGACCCAAAGCAAGGGCATGTTGGGGTCTGCGGAAACTTCCTTCCGCGTTCCATTTACTGTAAGGCTAAAATTATCCATAACAAGCTAAGGAATTGGTTAAACAAGGAAATACAAATATCAAGGACATTTTAAAAAAACTAAAGTATTCAAACAATACACTCAAAATTTACAAAGAATTTTTAACTTGAATCATGTATGCCGTTTTTTTGTGGCCAGCTCCTCAATTAAATTCCTATGGAACTTTATTTTTTGAACCAAATCCACACCTTTTACTACCAAAATGGGTTATTCAATTTAGAGTATGGGAAATTGGATCAATTAAGCATCTCAACCAGAAGTTGTATCGAGGGAATATATTTCAATCGGCCATAAGATTTTCTTCAACACACATTTACTTGCTCTCTTTTCGATATAGCAACAGTCGGTATTATCAAAAACCAACCATAGGCTCAATCAAAACTATTTCTTTTCGCATGGCCTTTTAGCCCAACCGGTTACGGTATCCACTCGGGGTAACACCCAATACCTTTTTCACATAACGAGTAAAAAATGATCGACTGGAAAATTCCATTTCATCGGCAATTTCAGCAATGTTCAGGCTTTCGTTTTGTAATAACATCACGATGCGTTCTTTGGTGTAACGATGAATCCACTCCGAAGCGGTAATTCCTGAATTTTGTTTGCAAATCGAGTTCAAATATTTGGCAGTTATATTTAATATATCGGCATAAAACTGAACTTCACGCTCTTTCATGCAATACTCTTGAACCAAATGCATAAACCGCTCATACAAACTGCCACTTTGCAGGGTGCGTTTCCGGCGTTCATATTCATTGGCGAAGGTGTGCCACATATCGAGAATGAAAAGTCGCATTTGCAATTTTAAAGCTTCTTCATAAAAACGATGTGCCCTGTCCTGAAATTTGTCATGCAACAATTGAAAATTCAATAGTACCCTTTGCCTGTCGCTTTCTTCATTCAGTTGTTTAACAGGATACCGACGGGAATGTAAAGTCGCATCAATGCCCCAATTTTGGTCGGGTAAATTATCGTTTAGGAACTGATTTTCTACAAGCAAGACCGATGCCCTAAAACTCTTTGAAAATTGTAAATCGGTCAATTTGCTCTTTGCGAACCAAAATACAAATTCACCGCTTTTACATTTCATCCTTGTTTCGTTAAACAAAAAAGTAAGGGTTCCACCATGACAAAATAGATGCGTATGATAGTTTATCTGAAAGTCTTCAGGAAAGTCATTTTCGTTAGACACTTTCAGCATAACAATACGTGGAGACTTTTCTTTCGCATTCATTGAATCGTTCTTCCTTAATATAAGTGATATTGAACATTATGCGCGTAAATAGTGTAACAAATGTAATGAACGATTTCCATAATTTTGTGCTTTAATTCAAAAGCAATGAATGAATGGAAGCCAGAAATATATTTAAGAGATTATTGAAAGGAGAGGCCGTTCCATTGAGCGATCCGGATTATTTCAAAATTGGGGATGACTGTACCCGCACACGTAAATTACTCGTAAAGCTGAACAACGAAGCCGATTTGGACCAGGCAAGAACCTTGTTAGGCGAAATAACCGCTTCCCAAATAGATGAGACTACAACCATTTTTCCACCGTTTCAAATCAATTATGGAAAGAACACCAAAATAGGTAAAAACGTATTCATCAACTTTGATTGCACCTTTTTGGATTTGGGCGGCATAACGATTGAAGATAATGTGATGCTTGCCCCTAAAGTCAGTTTGCTTTCCGAAGGCCATCCTATTTCTGCCAAAGACAGACAAACGCTGACAACAGGCAAAATCCACATTAAACGCAACGCCTGGATCGGGGCAAGCGCTACGATTTTACAGGGAGTTACCATTGGTAAAAATTCTGTAGTGGCAGCAGGTGCAATGGTTTCCAAAGATGTGCCTGATAACGTACTTGTCGGGGGTATTCCCGCAATGATCATCAAAACCATAAAAGAATGAACAGTAAGGCAAGAATTATATTTTTTCTTTTGGCAAGCTTTATTTGTGTCCAACTATTTGCTTGTGCACAGGAGAATGAAGTTCATCCTATTAAAAACCAAAGGGAAACCGAAAACATGAACACGATGAAACTAAAAATCACTTTTGGAGCATCATCTTTTTCAGCGACGCTTGAAAACAATGTAACCACAAGTGCTTTTATTAAACAGTTGCCCTTGATACTCAAAATGAACGAATTGCACAATAATGAGAAACATGCTGATTTAAAGATAAGTTTGCCCTCTGATGCTGCCGACCGCGGAACGATACTAAACGGCGATTTGATGTTATACGGTTCAAACACTTTGGTGCTTTTTTATAAAACATTTTCAACTTCATACAACTATACCAAAATTGGTAAAATAAGCGACCCAACAGGTTTAGCAGAGGCATTGGGTTCGGGGAATGTTATCATCACCTTTGAAGTGGAATAGAACAACAAAAAAAATGATTTCAGATGAAAAAAATGACAATTGTGACGGTTGCGGTCCTAATGAGCCTGGGACATTCCTGCAACACAAAAACAGAATTTACAAAAGTTGATATGAAGACCGATAAAAATGAACTGAACGCCATTTTTCCAAAAGGTCAAAAAGGTTCTGAGGAATACTTTACGGGAAACGTTTTTCACATAGGCCTGGTAGATGCGGACTCTTCCCATACCACAGCGGTCGGGAACATTTATTTTGAGCCCGGTGCAAGAAGCAATTGGCACTTACACCCATCCGGTCAAATACTGATTATAACGGACGGTGTTGGTTACCATCAGATGGAGGGACAACCAATAAAAACCATCAAAAAAGGGGATGTAGTAAAGTGCCCGCCTAATGTAAGGCATTGGCATGGCGCTAGTCCAGATGTTGGTTTACAACAATTATATATCATTCCGAACACGGAACAGGGGATTGTTGAATGGCAGGAAGCAGTGTCCGTTGAACAATATTCAAACCATAAAAAATAAGGTTAAATTTCATTACGAACGCGTCCTTTGACCTGTCCTGTTTCGACTGTTTATTTCAGGAAGGTGCGGAAACAATGAGTTTTAACATTGGAGTTCCCGGGGAACATGAATTAGAACTGAGCAGCCTCGCTTTCATGGGATAGATTTTAGCCTAAGTTCTGTTACGGTTTATGTTAGTTTAAGTTGCTTATTGTCGTATGGCCATAAATCTCTCTTCAGGGATTTGGTTAAAAGTTCATTGTGCTTCATTTTAAGGGCCTTTTGGACAACATGTTTTGCCAACTTGGACTTGGTGCTGCTATCCCATTTTTATAAAGAAAAGAAGAGCGGCCAAATAAATGAGATAAAGGAATAACTTAAAGAATTTATGGACTGGCCATTTCATGGAAAAGGGAGTCTACGACGAGTCCGCTTTTATGCTGACAAACTAAAGGACCTACCCAAACCTGCATCGGGAAATAGCGCAACATCATTTGGACAATGGGCTACGCAAATGTTTGAATGAGGTAGTTTTACGGACAACGTATGCCCAACACAATTTCATATTACGGTAAGGCGTTTATGTGATCAGTTCGTTATTGGGAAGTAGTAGTAGCCCGGAAGGGATGTTCAATGGTTTCAAAGACGAATTTGCGGATTTCACAAAACTTAGGCGGAATGGCAAGAACATAGGGCTGTCTGGTAAAATTAATTTAGGCGCTTTTGGATATGCAATTTTGCCCCCTCAAGGGTGCTTTTGTGGATAGGGTGAAGAAAGAAAAAGCCTGTATATCAACGGGAATAATGGAAAATAGGGAGCCATTTTATAATTAAATTATTTAACCTCTCTTATAATCCGAAACCCTACATCGTAACCATTCCCTGGTCCCCCGGCGTGATAGAAATAGTTCGCATTGGCTACATCAGAGATAAAACTTCCTCCTCTCAATACATGGACTTCCCCGGATTCTGGAGGAACAGGGTCCGGAAAGGTTTTGTTGTTATAATAATCAGCTACCCATTCCCATACATTGCCCAACATATCGTACAGACCCCATGCGTTGGGTTTCATCTGGCCAACAGAACGTGTACTGCCTTTATTTGTATTCTGAATCCAAGCACGTACACGAGTTTCTTCCCATGAGAGCAATTGCTCATTTCCAGCACGGGCTGCATATTCCCACTCAAATTCCGTCGGCAGTCGGTATTCCGCAGTGGAATCCAAGGAATTTAGTTTTTTAATGAAAGCCTGAGCCTGTGACCAAGTTACATTCTCAACGGGAAGTTGATCAGATTCACCATCTATTTTGTCTGACTGAAAAAAGGAAGGATTTGTGCCCATTACTTTTTGCCACTGCCCCTGGGTCACCTCATATTTACCAATGAAATATGGTTCTTCAATGGTTACTGTAAATCCTGGTCGTGAATGGTGTTTTGCCAACTTTTGACAAAATTCGAAATCTTCTTCCGTCCACCTTAACTTCTCATCCACGTCCCTCGCGTCGGGCGGGTGTGGACATTCAAGCTCCATGCGGCCTACTGTCATATTCCCCGGCTGGATCAACCGAAATTCCATCCCTATCCCATTGGTCCAGATAAGTCTTGTGCTATCTGTGGCTTTCTGCTGAGCCAAGACAGCGGTTGTGGCTATGATCGTGATCAATATCAATACCAAATGTGCCCTCATATATCTTTTCTTCGATTTATAATTTCCATATAAATATTAAATGGACCGATTTATTTCATTTCTTTTATTGCAATATTCCTATAAGAATGTGCCGCTCCGGGCTTCCATGAGTAATCACAACAGTCACCCCCGGGTACTGGAGAAATAGATTGGCTCCAATGTAACTGCAAAGCAATCATTCCTTCCGTAACATCTGCGATCAAATCATTGCGTTCTGCTTGTACATCCCACATCTGTAACCCATTGACCCATAAAGTTATGTGTGGCTTTTCTCCAACAACCCGAAGACGGAAGGAATTCCAACCACCCTCGTTCCATACCCGTTCTAAATCCGTTGCGTCCGCCATAGTAGTCGTGTGAAGCATTTCTCCTATAAGATTTCCAGTGCCCTTTCCTCCATCTCCGGAAATTTCGACTTGATAGGCAGAACCACTTTCATTGGAACGGAAAAAAATCCCGCCATTGGTACCGTGCTCACCCTTGAATTCAAGATATAGTTCAAAATCCCCATACTTCTTATCAGTGAGTAAAATTCCACCTCGACCAAAAGGATGTTGTTTCATGACCAAGGTATTATCCTTTATAAAAAAGTTACCTGTAGTTCCATGATGATTGGTTTTGCTGATATGCCATCCCGAAAGATCCTTCCCGTTAAATATAGAAGTAAGACCTTCAGGAGTTTTTCCGGTTTGAGCCTGGAGCGCGGTTATTGCAATTATCATGGCCCAACAGGACAATCCTTTACCTAGGACACCTATGTTGTAAAAAACAATCTGAGAAGGCATTTTTGAATAACCGATATCCATCTTTATTGGTTTCAATTTATACTTATTAAGGAGTAGGGTCCCATTATTTTTTACTGTTCAAATCCAATTCCGGTCATAATAATCAAAGCGTCAGTGTCCTTAGCTTCTGAATTATGAACCACAATATATAAATCATGGATTCCATTCACTTCCGAAGCATCTATAGAAATTGGCTCCTCCCAATCGTCTTTAAAGAAAGGCCCATCTCCTTCCTCGGTATCCGGCGGTATTAGCTTATAAGGTTCACCTATTAATTTTCCAGTTGGAGAACCCAGCCTGATCTCAACGGTCGCACCGATAAAGTGAGACCAGTGCCAGAACCTAGTAATTGCTCCAATTTTAATCGTGTTTATATCGGTAAGATCGGTATTCTTGAAACCAATATAGCTACCCTTACCGGTAAAAATAAAGCCGGGGTCGTCGGTAGAGGGGGTATATGATATTCCTTCCTCAGGCAATACATCAGCTTCCTCAGGTGGCAGCAATGGATATTGCAACAGAACGTTGTCATCCCCCGTCAATTTCAATCCTGCCACTTCGCTGTTTCCCCTATCCGTATAACTGGCGTGAAGCAAATAAGAACCCATCTCGAACGGAATTGAGTAAAATCTGGCCAACCTACCTCCACCCATGGCAGAAGGTGGATAGGCCCTAGTTTTGAATTTACCCACAGTCGGTAATGACTCTTTCCCTTCTTTGGAAGCAGAAAGGTCAAGAATGTAGTTTATAATCGGTAGAATTTCTGCCTTGGTAAGCACAGGATTCGGCGGCATGGATATAGTAGACTCCTCCCATTTGCCGCTACTGCCTTCAATGATACTACTGGATAATTTTTCAAAAACTGCCGCATTTTCCTTATATCTCTTTGCAATATCCATGAAAGAAGGACCAACAAGTGGTGCGTCGATCCGGTGGCAGGCTATGCAATTATTATCAGTGATTAAGGATTTTGCCTGAAGGTGACGAATATCAATATCTGATCGGATTTTACCCTCAGCCTTAAATACAGACAGCTGTTCAAAAGTCATTCCTGAAGGAATGTATTCTGCGGTCACAGACATTTCATCCGGAGCCATGCCATATTCTTGCAAGCGCCCTTCCTTCTGATCACTCACCCGTACTCTATATTCTATCGTCTTATCCGGAAAATAGAAAGACTGGTTTCCTCTTACAATAACAAAATCAACTATCGGCCGCTCATTCCCGGCTAGAATCTCCACGGTATCGGTATCGCTTGCCCCAGTTGGATCTCTCACTGTTAGTACTGCATTATATTTTCCAGTTTGTTTGATTGAAACTACAGGATTCTGTTGTGCGTATATTTCCGCCTCCCCACCGGCAGCAGGCTCTATTGCCCAACTATAATCCAAATCATTCCCGTCGAAGTCTTTTGAAGCATGAGATAATCGAACCTGAAGGGGCATATTACCTGTCCGAGGTTCAGCATTTGCAATGGCAATGGGTGCGCGATTCCCTGCATTATACCTAATCTTTGATAAGCGACCCTGGTTACCTGTACCGTATTCAATTAAATAAAGATCACCGGAAGGACCAAAATCCATATCGAGTGGTTGCTTGTGAGAAAGTCGTTCGAGAGGCACCAATGGTTCTATCGATTGAACTTTGGTTCGCTCTTCATTCATCGATATAACCATGATCCAATTACGGACGTAGTCGGTCACCAGCCATTTTCCTTCATAATAATCGGGAAATACACGTGGTGCATCCGGGTCAAAATCTACCGCCCTAAAGATAGGTCCACCTACAGCGGAACGACCCGCACTGCCCAATATGGGCCATTCCTCAGAAACCTTGTACGGATAGGCTATTAATGCCGGCTTTGCGGGAGGAAGTTTTCGCAGTCCGGTATTGTTAGGGGAATCATTAATAGGAACTTCCGGATCGAAAGGAGACATAAAAGTATCAGTGGCGTAATCATACCGGTTGTAGGGCTGATTTTTACCAATCATAAAAGGCCATCCATAATTACCTGCTTCTTTGGCAACATTGAACTCGTCAAAACCCTTAGGACCGAATTCCTTAGAATCGACCCCTGCATCTGGTCCCACCTCTCCCCAGTGAAGATATCCGGTTTTTGAATCTATGGATAAGCGCCATGGATTCCGGTTACCCATCACAAAAATTTCAGGCTTGGTCTTAGGGATTCCTTCCGGAAATAAATTTCCTTCCTGGATGATATAATTCCCATCAGGCCGCGGGAAAATCCGCAAAATAGATCCACGATAATCATTTGTATTGCCCGCTGTACGGGCTGCATCCTCGCCACGACCGTCTGGATTTGTGAAGGTTAAAGGTGAATATTGCGTAGCTTGTGAATCACCTCCAATGGAAAGATAAAGGTTTCCGCCCCCATCCCACGTCATTCCACCACCAAAGTGATGAGAATCTGGATATTCCCATGGTACCCGAAGCAACACGATTTCCGAGTCCATATCCGTCTTGTCATCAGCATTAAAAGTAAAACGGGACAACCGTATTATTTCACCCTTATCCTCATCGGCTGAATAGTATAGATAAAGCTGCCGGGTCTGCTCAAAATTCTTATCGAGGAGGAACCCAATTAAACCTGGCGCAGGGCTTTTTGCAATAGGTATTTCCGCAAGTACTTCAACTTCCCCCGACAATTCATTTATTCTTTTAATAAACCCTTTCCTTTCAATCCAATATATATGGCCTCGCTCATCAAATTCCACCTGTAAGGGTTCATCCAGCCCATCCACCAAAACTTCCTGTATGAAGCGGGTAGGATCAGGTTTGGCTAAACTTATTCCTGCTTCAATTTGAGTTTCACCATCCGAACATCCTGAAACTACTCCGAATAGCAGAATAGAAAAAAGGAACCTCCTGTTCAACAAATTGTTATATAAACTTAAAATCATCCATAATATGATCATAAATTCCAAATACTTGCAAGCTCCCATTAAAACCGAACTGTTTAAAACAGGTAGATCTTTTGCTGCTGATCTAGCCGAGGTGTTGACATTCTGTCGAACTATGAATAGATATTTTTGCCAAAAGAAGCAGATCTTTAAGGTCGGCCGTAACGATCGTTGAAATAATTTAAGCGCCACCGTTGCTAGCTGAGCGTACTTTGTCGATTGCCCCGGAAATGCCCTCCTGCAGCTTATCAAAAGAAGTGGATTTGGTAAGAAAATAAGCCGCCCCCAGCTTGAGCATTTCCTCCCTGTCCCGTTGGTGGTCAGAAGTAGTATATATGATCACAGGAATATCCTTTAATCGCTCATCCTGTTTTAATTCGATTAGGCATTGTCTTCCGTCCATCCTCGGCATGTTCAAGTCCAGAAAGATTAAGTCAGGCAAAATTTTGGTATCCATACGCAATAGCCTCAGGCAATCCTCTCCATTGACAGCGCTCCGGCAAACCGGGGAGGGATATAGGGCCTCTATGGCCTCATGGAAAAAGCTTACATCATCCAGATCGTCGTCAACGATAAGAAAGGTCGGATCAATGGTCATGTCAAGGGAGATTATTACCTTCTCAAGGTAACGATAATTAACCTATATATGTTAAAAATGAATTTTTATTCGCACTTTTCCGCTTGTTATAATGTCTACCTTTAAATGATCGGTTCATCGAGGGATAGGTAATCAAATAAAATGGCGAAATCATCTCATAAGCATACATTTCCCCTGGTCGGTATCGGGGCGTCTGCGGGGGGCATCGAATCCTTTAAAAGGTTCCTGGGCGCGGTCCCGGACAATTCCGGGATGGCCTATATTCTGGTGCAGCACCTTTCCCCTTCTCACGAGAGTTTGCTTCCCGAGATCCTTTCAAGATCTACAAATGTTCCTGTTTCGGAAATAACCGATGATTGCGAACTCGAACCGGACCATATCTATGTCATTCCGGAGAATAGCATGCTCGAGGTAACCGATCATTCCCTGAGACTTACCCCTAGAAAGAATGATGTTCATCATATGCCCATAGACGTCTTTTTTACCTCCCTTGCCAAAGTTCACAATAACCTTGCGATGGGGATCGTCCTCTCAGGTACAGCCAGAGACGGAACAGTCGGGTTACAGCACATAAAGGAGCACGGGGGTATTACTTTTGCCGAGGATCCAAAATCCGCGACATGGGACGGGATGCCAAAAAACGCAATAGAGGCTGGGGTGGTGGATTTTATCCTGTTACCCGAGGAGATGCGGGCAAAGCTGATGCAGGTAAAAGAATCCTATGGCATGAGCGGGCCTGAAAGATATTCGGAGGATCCCGAGGTCGACGGGGACATTCTTAAAAAAATTTTATCTGTTGTCAGACAAAAGAGTGGTGTGGATTTCAATTGTTATAAAAAACCGACTGTCCTCAGACGCCTGGATCGCAGAATGGCGATTAATCAAATCGCAGGGCACCGAGACTATCTGGAATACCTTAGCGGAAGCACGACGGAACAGGCGGCGCTTTTTCAGGACCTTTTGATCAAGGTAACGTCTTTTTTCCGGGATGCCGATGTTTTCGAAGAACTGGAGAAGACCGTATTCCCAAAGCTTTTAAGTGGCAAATCCGAGGATGATCCTTTTCGTATGTGGGTGGCAGGATGTGCGACCGGCGAAGAGGTATATTCGCTGTCCATCTGCCTTTTTGATACACTTAACAGATCTGCCCGCAACCGGGACCACAAGGGCATAAAGATACAGATATTCGCGTCCGATATTTCTGAGTCCGCTATCAACAAAGCACGTACCGGCTTGTATAGCGCCAACGAGTTGCAGCACTTGTCAGAGAAACTGCTCAGTACTTACTTTACCAGGACTGATGGCAACTATAGGGTCATAAAATCCATCCGCGATACGATAGTATTTACCGTACATAATTTTATAAAGGACCCGCCCTTCGGCAATGTGGACATGATCAGTTGTCGTAATGTGTTCATTTATCTGGACCCTCTCTTTCAAAAGAATGCGCTAACTATCTTTCACTATGCCCTTAGGGAAAATGGGCTGTTGCTTTTAGGCAAGTCCGAGTCCATCGCTAAGCCTATGGCCCTCTTCGCTCCCTTTTCCCAAAGCACCAAATTATATTCAAGGAAGCCCGGAAGGGGCCGGTTTTTGAAATCCTCCACAAAACGCGAGCAGACAAAAACGGATCCCACTGGTAAAAAAGAACCTTCCTCCATGGAGGTCAAAATGGATTTCAGAAGAGATGCTGAGGCCGTTTTGATATCGGAATATACTCCTGCACATATCATAGTTGACGAACGCTCGGAAGTAGTCCATGTAGAAGGAGATATAGGTCCTTTTTTAGAGGTTGGACAGGGCAGACCGTCTTCCGAACTCCTGAAAATGGCACGAAAGGAATTGGCGTTCGAGCTGCGCAATGCCCTTCACAAAGCCAGGGAATCGCGGGGAAAAGTATTTAAAGAGGCTGTGTCCATGAAGACTGAATCAGAACAATTCTTGGTGGATCTTGAGATCGTCCCTTTAACTCGTTCACCCGACCCTTACTATCTGATTGTTTTCCGGAAAAGGACGCCGCACAAGTCTTTTATGGACAAAGTCCTGAAAAAACTGGGCCCTACTTTCAAGACCTCAGAACAAAACCCTATCCTGCGGCGCAATACTACGCTGGAAAAGGAAATGGAACAGTTGCGGGACGACACGCGGAGGATCAGTGAAGACCAAGACGCCTATAACGAGGAGCTACAGAGTGCCAACGAGGAGTTACTCAGCAGTAATGAGGAGATGCAAAGCCTGAACGAAGAACTGGAAACCTCCAAGGAAGAACTTCAGTCCACCAATGAGGAACTAGTTGTAGTAAATAGGGAACTTCTTGACAAACAGGACGAACTAAGCGAAGCATTGCAATTTTCCGATAATATTATCTCAACTGTCCGGGAACCGTTCCTGGTATTGGACCAGGACCTTCGCATCCTAAAGACCAACGCTGCCTACCACAGAAGGTTCGACACGGGGGAGCAGGAAATTGATGGAAAACTTTTCTTCGAGATTCAGGACGGACAATGGGACCATGCCGAACTGCGTTCCCTGCTGCAGAAAATGCTTCCGGAAAAACAAAGGATCATTGATGAGGAAATGTTGATCAACCTGCCGGGGGACGGTGAGCGAATTTTGGTGTTTAACGCCAGGGAAATTTTGCGCGAAAAGAGGTCCGACAAGCTGATCCTTCTGGCAATATCGGATATTACTAAAAGAAAAAAGGTTGAGAAGGAGTATCTTCTTACCATAGAGGAACTGCGGGCCACCAATGAACAACTAGATCAGTTTGTCCACGTGGCCAGTCATGATCTTCAGGAACCCCTTCGGAAGATCATGACCTTTGCCAACCGTTTGATCATTAGAGGGCAAAATGTTTCCCCCCAAAATATGGAAATGTATCTGAAGAAGATCGAATCTTCTTCGGAAAGGATGTCTGCGTTGATCAAAAACATGCTGAACTACGCCCGCCTTGCACATGACGCCAAGTCCTTTGAAACAGTAAACCTGAATGGAATAATGACCGATGTGATCGCCGATTTCGAATTGCTGATAGAGCAGAAAGGCGCACAGATAAACATAGGCCAACTTCACACCTTGGATGCCATACCCTTGCAGATCAACCAGCTTTTTTATAACCTGGTCAGCAATGCACTAAAATTCTCGGAAGAGAACGTTTCTCCTATAATATCCATAACCTCCCGAAGATACTCCCAAAAGGAAGTGCAGGAGCATCCATCGCTGTCTCCGGAACTCTCCTATTATGAACTGATCGTAAGAGACAACGGGATCGGATTCGGTCCCAAATATCAGGAGCAAATATTCACCATCTTCCAAAGACTCAACCCAACCAGCCAATATCTGGGCACGGGGGTCGGGCTGGCGCTCTGCAAAAAGATAGCCCAAACCCATCATGGAGATATCTTCGCCCGATCAAAAGAGGGTGAGGGAGCAGCTTTTCATGTAATTTTGCCACAGAAACAGCCGGGTAAATGATACGTCCGGGTTGGTATGTTAGTTTTGGCACCCACCCGGGACACTAAATTTTTGGAGCATCCTGATGCCCGATATGAAGTTGAGATTTAGATTAGCGGGAATTTGTTCTTCGAATTATAAATTTCAAATTGAATTCAGTTCCTTAAAAGGAAAGTCTTTTGTGAATTTGATATTTTTTTAGACCTTTTAATCCTCCGTTTACGGGTACTATCCTGAAGATACAAACCGCTCGCCACTGGGCAAGGATCATTCTATTTTTCCCTATTTTTAAACATGCATGAAAATTTTAGTCGATACCTAAGTGACAAGTGGGGGTTGACCGAAGATCAGGTCGGGCAATTGTCGGATGCCATCAAAACGAAACCTGTCAAGAAGGGAACGTTCCTGTTAAGGGAAGGGGAAGTCTGCACTATGTCATTTTTTGTGGAAAAAGGACTGCTGAGGTTTTATGCCATCAACGAAGATGGCAAAGAAAGCATATTGCAGTTTGCTTCTGAAAATTGGTTGGTTGCCGATCGTGGAAGTATTTTTTTTAACGAGCCGTCCCATTTTTTTATCGATGCGGTCGAGGATTCGGTCGTGATACCAATCGACACTGGCTTTGTGGATAAAATTTCCAATATGAGCCCCACTTTCCGGGAAAAAAATGAAAGGTTATTGCACAACCATATCCGTCACCTGAACGACAGGATTTCCCTTTTGCTGGGGGCATCCGCCGAGAAACGGTATTTGGAATTTATCAAAAGATATCCCGATGTCCTCCTTCGGGTCCCCCAATGGATGGTGGCCTCTTACCTTGGTATAACCCCTGAGAGCCTGAGCAGGGTACGAAAGGGATTGGCGGACAGAAACTTCAACCCTCAATAGTTACTAGCTTCATCCTTTTTGTTTCTTATCATACATCAATGCGCAGGGGGTTGTCCTGTGGTAATTTTGAATACAAATTTTACGGATATATAATTTCAACTAACTAATAGCTGGTAGAAAAGATGATTAGAGGTGCAAGTAATGGGTTAATTTGCCTTAAAGGAGTGCAGACTTTTCGATGGCGGAAAGGCCTACATCCATACCGATGCAGCCATAAAATTGGATGACAAAGGCCTGGGCTCGTTTAATGCGAAAGGCATTGTGGAAGATACAGAAGAGAATGACCCTGGAATAAATTCAGCTTGGCCATTTATCATGGCATCTGAGAGACATCGCGAATATCATGCGAATGCTTTATTGCTCAATAAGGATTTATCGTAAAATATCAATTGAAATTCATGAATCATATATTAAAAACAGAGAAAGAAATGAAAACAAAAACAGTTGAACTGGTTACAAGCCCCAGAACGCCTCATTTTGTCGGGGACGGATTCAGGGTCCATAACTTTATTCCCGGCGCCTTCCGGATGGATATGCAGAGAATGGATCCGTTCATCATGCTGGACTATAATTCCAAATATAATTTCCCGCCATCCGAAAAACCGAAAGGCGTGGGAGTACACCCGCACAAAGGTTTTGAAACCGTAACCATTGCCTATAAGGGCAAGGTGGCCCACCACGACAGCAGTGGCGGTGGTGGTGTCATAGGCGAGGGAGATATCCAGTGGATGACTGCCGCCAACGGCATACTCCACAAAGAGTACCATGAAGAGGAATGGAGCAAACAGGGGGGTGAATTTCAAATGGTGCAATTATGGGTTAACCTTCCGGCCAGAGATAAGAAGAGCGCCCCGAAATACCAGGCCATAAAATATGGTGACATCAATCGATATGAACTGGAAAACAAGACCGGAACTATCGAAGTGATTTCGGGCAAATATAAGGGCACAGCAGGTTCTGCATCAACCTTTACGCCATTGAACATGTTCAATGCCAGGTTGAACAAGGGCGGAAAAGCCGATTTTCAGTTTCCTGCCCAGTATACCACCGCCTTACTTTTGATAGAAGGCAGTATTGTGGTCAATGGTTCGGAAAATGCACCGACCGATCATATGGTGCTCATGGCGAACGATGGTGAAAACTTTGAGATCGAGGCAACAGAGGATGCCGTAGTCCTTATTTTGAGTGGAGAGCCTATAAAAGAGCCGATTGCCGCCCAAGGGCCTTTTGTAATGAATACCAGGGAAGAGCTCTCAGAGGCGTTTAATGACTTCAACTTGGGCAAATTTGGGTATCTGGAAGATTAAGACAAAGAAATCATCTGCCACATTTTTAACCAACATGACGAATCAATGAAATAGGTTAGGATCGTCAGTTGAGGTTTTCGGAGAAACCAGGAGGATAGCTTACAGGTACATCGTATCTGCCAGTTGGTCTTATTTCCATTTTTAACATACGAGGCTTTATTTGCCCATAGTAACGGACGGACTGTTTCATAGTGTCCATTAATGACAGCAATTGAAATAAGAGCATGTAACCTCCTGAAGACAGACACTTCATTTTAGATAAATCATGTTACCGGGGAGCAAATTATTTCTAATAATTAGGATCACTGACACGAGTGAAACGCAACACTCCACAAATCTTAGACC
Organism: Flavobacteriaceae bacterium; assembly: GCA_041743085.1. Lineage (GTDB taxonomy): Bacteria > Bacteroidota > Bacteroidia > Flavobacteriales > Flavobacteriaceae > JAFMPW01. Next base: position 9,169 of record JBGTNL010000017.1, on the reverse strand, counting down.
AGAGGTTTAGTTAAAATTATACGATTATATTGGACTGGGTCTATTATTTAGAATTTGCAAGTCAGTGGGGAAATGTAAATAATTAAAACGCGCATTATTTTAAGAGGGACGCTCATGATAATTTTTAATCGAGGCTTTTAAACATAATGTAAGTGTCTACAAAACCATATTTGGTGTGTCGAAATCCATTTGGTGTAGTGCCGATTATTTCAAATCCATACCTTTTCCAAAGTTCCACCGCTCCTTTGTTTGTACTTACCACAATGTTAAATTGTATTCCTATATATCGTTTTTCCCGGGCGACTTGCAAGGAATGCTCACAAAGAATTTTTCCAATTCCTTGCCCCTGAGCATCAGGACTCACCATATAACTACAATTCGCAATATGGTTTCCCAGGTCTATTTGATTTGGTTTTAGGATGTAAGTTCCGAGAATTAGGCCCTTATCTTCCGCAACAAAGGTTTGCATATAATCGGCAAACCAGTGTCTTCTTAAGTCAGACTTGGAAGTTTTTGGATCAAATACGTAGGTGTCTCCAGTTTCAATGACCCTCGAAAATATATTCCAAACCTGGTCATAGTCCGAATCATTGGCTTTCCTTATTTCCAATTTACTCTTAAATTTAAATTATCCACCACGTTTATGCACAGTATCGGCTGCACCTGTCGCCTAGTTTCCCGGAGGATGGCCAGTAAAATTACAGAAGCGATTAATGGTTTACAGAGTTTATGAATACGTTTTAAATGTCCTAAATATTCATGGTGATTTGGACACACTCACCTTGTTTCAAAATTTACCGGAGGATCTTTTATGAGTAACGTTATTACAATAAACACTAAAGGTTCCCTGGTCAATAATGGGGAAGTAAGGGCTGACAATTTCCCATTTCCTATAAAGTCTCTCATCGACTTTCTTATATATGTTTCTAATCCGGACCTGAAATTCGAGGAGGTCAGATATAATTAAACAGGGTTATTCATAGCTGGATTTAAATCATTCCGTTTTATGGGTTTGAGGCAACTTAAGGTAGAAAAAATCTTCCGGATGAACTTTTGACGGAAGCGTTCATGTCAATGGTTCCGGTGCCCATTCCCCTTGCTAAAAGCACGCGCCCCTTCCAAGAGCATCAATTCTGAAGGCCCATTCCGAATTCTATATGGTATTCCGATAAATAAGGACTTTGATTATTAAAATTGTCTTTATAAAATAATCTTGCTTTCTGTCCGAGCTTTACAGAGGTATATTTTTCTTCTCTGTCATTATTATTTGCGAAAGGTTGAAGTGAGGGATACCAAATCGTATGGCCCGGTTTGTCTAACAGCAATTCCGGTTCTGACCATTCCTGAGAATTGTTGGCGGCGTCCAGGTCTTTGTTTCTATTAAACGAGATATAAATACTGCTTCCTTTCCAGGAAGGTCCTTCTGCTTTTGCCATCAGCATTACCCAACAGTTTAAGTAGGTATTCCAGCTGACTGAGGGACCCCAATAATATTTGGCCGTAGGGGAGGAGGTGGGCGCCCCACCTTCATCAAGCGCGATTTGAATTGATTTAATGGGTTTCCCGATCCCATCCGGGCTGACATCAAAAGCCTTGCCACCCCACCTTTTAGCCTGTCCGACTGGGTTATCAAGTGAAGCCAGGGGAATGCGTGCCATACTGATACATTGACCACTCCATTCCAATTCGGGATTGTAAGAGGCAGCACGATATTGGCCCGGATAACCATATTCGCCAAAGAATATATACAAATAATCGCCATTGGCTACTGCCGAAGGATCACCAACCCCGCCGGCAAAATTGATCCCGGTGTTGTGAGGCTTAAGTATAAGTCGAGGCATCAAATCCTCCAAAACAATCCCCTTATTGACCCAACTTAAGCCACCGTCTACCGACTTCATAATCCCTATTCGGCATACCGCCGTCTTTGTATCCGGACCAAGTAGTCCCTGAGGCCAGTTAAATTCCCTATAACCTTCACCTGAGACAGGATTGAAGGGGAGCGTGGAAGGGTAGTTTTCATTATGATACAAGGCATAAAGTGTTTTTTCACTTTTATCTCCCGGGTCTTTATATACAGTTTCAAACCATACCGCGCCGTGCAGACCCGCTTCGCCAGGAAGGACATTTCCGGGCATGTCAGGTTCCGTAAACTCTTCCGGGCTCCGCCCAAAAGAATGATCGACAGATAAGCCACTGGCGTATTTGAGTTCATGGGCCTCACCCCACAAAGGATCTTCCCCATATTTGCCCGGAAATATCCGGAACGTATCTTTTACCCAAACCGTGGCCATATTACAATCTACAAAGGAGTTGAATACAAATTTTTCAGCGGGGATTAATGTTCCTTTTGGTTTACCTGCAGAGCGTTGCGCACTTGTCAATCGGGAAGTCGTACCGCAGGAGGCAAGACAAAAAATGATTATAAGGATCGGGAAGTGCCTGAATGGTGTTTTCATTTTCATATTCGGTCTATGATTTGGCCTGAATTTCAAAGTTTTGAGGGATGATTAAATTCGTTTCAATTGCCCTATGATTATCACCCATCATCTTAAAAAACGGGGCCTATTGCCAGGTGAAAGTATGCTTAAAGAAAGTTATTTTTAAGCATTTAATGATCCTACCAACTATTAAATTTAAAACATTTGCCCAGTCGGAATTGTAGTTTCTAAAACCGTCAGGAATAGCAAGGGGACTGGCACCTTACTTACAGGGCTACCCCTCCGGCGGAAAAAGTTCGTCCGGACTACAGCAGCTATGAACCTTTAAAAGGACGGGACATGATTAGCATCTAACTATACCATCCCCGACCTTGTTGCCAAGGTTAAGTATGCAGAGTTCTATATAAAGTTGCAAATATAAAAAGGCAAGTCTGCCTTAAGAAACACATTAAATAAGGGCAGGTTGTCCGTTTTTAACATCAGTGATAAAACCTTGCATGCGCTTATAATTATTGATCCTGATGTCTTTCGCTTTTAAATCGAACATTAGATTGTACAAACCAAAAAAGGTTCTGTTCATATAGATAAAATGTTCGGAGCCCCGGTTGCCATTCATTTTTCGCAGTTCACTGCTTTTAGAATAACGCTGTCCGAGTTCGGCAATTTTGCCAAAGAACTTCCCATCAGAAAAGTCAAAGGTCTCTGCATGGAACGGTTGGGTGAATAAACCAAGTAGTTCATGAAACAGATCCGTAAAGAACGCAATCTCCGCATGGGAGTCGTCTTCCCGCAGAATTTCGAGCTCATACAACTTTGACTTAAAAAATTCGGCATTTTCAAGACTATCTGGGTCGGCGAGTTCAAAATAGGGCCGATAAAACTCATTGGGAATAATTTTCATACACCCGAAATCGAGGGCGATCAACTTGTCATCCTTCGAAACCAGGAAGTTTCCGGGGTGCGGATCTGCGTGTACCTTCCTCAAATGGTGGATCTGGAACATATAAAAGTCCCATAGTGCCTGCCCGATCAGGTTGGCCCCTCTCGGATGTGCGCCGGAAGTGGTATATTCAGAGAGGTGTACGCCCTCCATAAAGTCCATGGTGATGATCCTGTCAGAGGATAAATTTTTATAATATTTAGGAAAGAGAAGGTTTGGAATATGTGCGCATGCTTGTGAAATTTCCTCGCTTTGTTGTAATTCCAGAATATAATTGGTCTCTTCAAGAAGTTTTCCTTCCACCTCTTTAAAGTATTTGTCAGAATCTTTTCCCTGGATATTAAACATTTTAATAGCCACCGGTTTTACCATAGCCAAATCTGAAGATATGCTTTGCGCTACTCCCGGATACTGGATTTTAACAGCTAGTTTTTTTCCGTCTTTCTCCGCCTCATGAACTTGCCCGATACTGGCGGCATTTACCGAGTTTGGATTAAACGAATCAAACAATTCATTGGGCAATTTTCCAAAATAGGATTTAAAGGTTTTAAGCACCAAAGGCGGAGATAGCGGTGGCACGGAGAACTGAGCCAAAGAGAATTTCTCGACATACGCCTGCGGCATGATACTTTTTTCCATACTGAGCATCTGGGCCACCTTAAGGGCGCTGCCTTTAAGTTGTTTTAAACCATTATAGATATCATCAGCATTATTCTCGTTGAGGCGGGTCCTGGCCTGGAGCTCTGTTTTGCTCAGCTTATCCCCGAAATATTTAAGGTAGTTTACCCCGACTTTCGCCCCGGTGGATACCAACTTTGATGCACGATGAATTTTTGAAATAGGAATATGATCAATGGTTTTCATCTACATTTTTTTACTGCATTTTTTCCCTGAAAATAAATTTTCCGAAATCGATGACACTTTTTAAAGGGGTAACATTCAGAACATCAAAACTTGTATTGACGGATTTTTCAATAAAAATGTCGGTTTTTTCAAAGGATGGCGAAACATCTTCTCTCCAAAATTGTAATACCGACAAAAATTGCAGCCATGCAGATTCCCTCAATGCCCTTTTCTGAATTTTATCGATTTCCACTTGTTTAATGTCGAGAGTTTTAATGTCCAGGTCGGCGATGTAATCGGTAAAGCCCTGCTTTAACTCTGACAGAATTGACAGGTTTTTTATCTTGTTTTTGTTGTGATCAAAGGCGTAAAGAACATAACTTCTGTTTGCGGTCAGGTTCTCAAAGAAGGTAAAGTAGAAACTCAGGAGTTTATTTCGGGCGTCAAAAGTGCCGTATTCCTCGCTTTTAAGGAGCATGACAATGGTGTTGTCAAAAAATGTCTTGAACACTTTCTTTTCAACCGCCTCAAAAGAAGCAAAATGCGTATAGAATTTTGATTCCTCAAAATTGTTCGCTTTCGCGAATGCAAAAACCGACTTCGGGTTTTCGTAGTGTTCAAGGACATAATTCATATAAAATGAAATAATGTCACTCTCTGAAACGGTTTTCTTTTTTGCCATGGCATCCTCTTCTATCGGAAAAGATACGATATGTTTAATGTATATTTAATTACATTAAACAAAGTTTAACTTAATCTAAGCGTTGAACTGTTCCGGATGGCATGGAAGCCATTTGCCGGAAGTGCATTTGAACCCTATTAACGAGTTTAATTGATTTAGTTGATCAATTTTTGGTAAGAAGGTTAAGGAAATATTTTATTTTATCTCCGAAACAACACCCATGGTTCCAGTAATACCTCCCGTTCTGCAATGTGCAAGCCCTGGTTATCACCTATTGAGTTTTTTCCGTCAATGTCAACCCCCGGTGTTCCACCTGGCAGATCATAAGAATCCCCAACCATGGCAGCACCATAGCCCAGATCCCTCATTGACCCTGCGGTAATTCGACTTAAAGGATTTTCGCCAAGATTTAAAAAGCCCGTCATCAGTTCATTGTTCAGCGAAGCCTCCCGCCAGTGTCCCAAGGCGGTTCCGGGACCGCCCATATTTTCTACAGGCAATTCGTTTGTTCCGCCCTCGGCATTCCAATGCACGTTTGCCATTTTACCGGTAAAGTAAGGATTACTGTTGGGGCCTGCCCTTAAGGTTCTGTCGGCAATGTTCCAAAGGGTACCTACCCCTAACACGTGGCCCATTTCATGAATGATCACCTCCTCAAACAAGTCCAGCTCATCCAATAATTCCAAATCATCCACGTCCAAACAAGCATGAACCCGCTTAGGGTCAGATAGTCGCTCAGCCGGGCAAACCTGGGGCCTGCCTGCCCAAGGATTCTTCCTGGCCCGTCGATGGGTGCGATCGCCAATTCGATAACAATGTCATCAATGGTACCTTCAATATCCGGAAATCCAATAAACGCTGAGGGAACGGGGCCTTCTATAGAAGGAACGTCCTTAATTATTATTCGTTCCCATCGAGCTGCAGCCGCTTCAAATACCTCTATTTGCCTCGGAGTGGGCTGGACTACATATTTCAGGGATATATCGAAGCGCCCCCGGTCATTGGGGCCTTTTTGCGCAGCTGAATTTCCCGAATCACCCGATTTGTTTTCAATTTGTATCAAATTTGCCGGATTTGGGGCCAAAGCCAGCTTTTGGGTTTGATCCTGGAGAAGGGTAGGAGACGAAGTTTCGAGGGTTTCCCGCGAACAGGAAGAAAACAAAAATATACTGATGGGGAGCCCCAGAGTGTCGTGTCGAACCATTCATTTTTTCATCAAATTGTAAAATCTCTGTCTTTCCAAAGATTCACATAGCCTAAGGTGAACCGGGGATTTAATGGCATTTATCATAATAGGATTGAATTATTGTCAAATATTGAAAATGGCGGTGGACTAAATCCTTATACAACTGAATTGCTCTTTGTTACCATAATCTAAAATGATTAAAATTCCTTCAAAAATTTAAGTTCCGTTACCAGGAGATTCGTGTGGTCATGATGCGCTCAATAAAGTATTATACAGGAAGAACTATGAATACGATCCGAAAAGATAGCCTTCCGTAATAGATTCGTTCCGTATTACAGAAAATAACTTCACCATGCCATTGTAGGGGAGCATATTTTGATTTGTAATTACTCTTTCCCTTCAAACCATACATTTATTCAATTCATCGGAGATGACTCCTTTGGTAAGAAATCGCTAATTAAAATAAGATTTATTTGATCATCAGGTGTTGATACCATATTGACAGGATTGGGAACTGTGGTATTAGTCAAAGCGGTCGGTTATTTCTAGGTTTGAATAGTTCTCATTTCGGTTGTAAGCATCGCCCCGCATTCCTCTGCTGATGATCAGGCGAGTATTTAAAACAATTGTAAAGTCATATTTAAAATTAAAATACAATGAAAAAAAATCTTTCACAATTTCCCAGGAGCCGACCTGCAGGCAATCATTCAATCTCAACCATCAACTCCTTTTTTTTCACGGTTGTCATGTTGTGTACGTCGATAGCAGGATGCAGCAAGGGGGGTTACAATCCCGGTCCTCAATCAGACCAGAACGGGGAAATTCGGGGATCGGTAAAAGACCAAAGCGGAAATCCTTACCCAAGCACTTCGATTACGATTTCAAAAGGTAACGATGAAAATACCAAGTCGACGAACCCCGAGGGAATTTACAGTTTAACCACCACTGATATCGGCTCTTATGAGGTAGAAATGGAATTGCCATTGTCTGCCGAAGCCATATCCGAAAATCCTGCAATGGCCAATGTACAGGCCGATCAGGTCAGCACTGTGGATTTTGTCATCAAAACGCATCCTGTAGAAGCCCATATTAATTTTGGTAATGTACAGTTACTGGAAGAAATTGTAAATCTGAATGGAAATACTCCCGTATCCGGAACTGATCCCTTGTATGCGAAAAACATTTTTGATGCTCCCCTGGGTATGCTTACTGCAATCAAGGCCCCGGATGGCCACCATGTGACCCTATCTGAATTTAAGAAAGCAAAAGGAGAAATATTTGTGAATTGTAATGGAAAGTCGTCTATGGTAGAAATTTCATTGGAAGGCATGATCCCTAATGGCACCTATACCTTCTGGCTCGCGTATCTGAAAAAGAAAAGGAAAGTGAGTGAGAGTATCGATTTTGCCAACGACTTTGTGAATTTTACAAATCCACCCATAGGGCCATCGGATGGATCCGGGAATGTCGTGGTAGCCGCAGGGGATGGCACTGTGAATGTTACACTTGAGCATCCCTCCTGCATTTTGACTGATCATGCAGCCCTGGTAATTCCGGTTCTTTATCATATCAACGGGAAAACCTTTGGGGGAGGACACGTGCCGGATGCCGAGGAAATGGTACACATGCTTATATACTTTCAATAGTCACACTTTGCAGGTAATACGTAACATTGCCGGCCAACCTGATCTTTCACATCCAGCGGGGCATACCAGTGCATTTAATGTGCCACAATGCTTCCACCTTTTAAATTACCATGGCTCATGTCGGCTATATTGCACCAAAAAATCGTAACCTGATCACTCTTAGTATTACCGGGCCGTATTTTAGAATTCTTGATTTATACCTATGGGGATATGACATGGATTGGCGTGGTATTGGTCTGCCTGCAACCGCAAGATGACGGTTCAAATATTTCCTTCGTTTTTTGTAAAGATACGCGTAGTGACCAAGGCTTACAGATTATGATCTCACCAACCACAATGATCGAAAATCTATTATTATATGATCCCTACAAGTTGTCCTGTATTATCTCCGTTGGTCATTATTACAACCGCTATTCCCTGGTGTGCGAAAGCAACCAGATTGTAGGTGAATCCTTCATTTTTACCCCCATGTCCAAATTTTCAGGGAATCCCCTTCGCCCTCTAAAGAAAGTCACAGTCTCAAATTATTTTTATGCATTGATAATATTCAATCTTTCATTTTCCTGGGAATTACTTCGCCTTCTTTCCCGGATACCATCTTTTATATTTCATTAAACAAAGTCATTGCTGTCCCATTAAAGTTTAAAATTGTTCTTTGAAATATTTGAAATATAGTTAGTTACAGAGGTTTTTCGACCGAACGGACTTGAAAATATAGTTTTGTATCAGATGAATCTGACAGTCTATGTTTCAAGATAAATATGTTTTCGCCCAGTTGGTCTCGTTTCTCAATCGGAGTAAGTTCAATCGTATTGTTTCCAAGTATAAAGGGGACAAATACGTGAAGCATTTTAGCTGTTGGAACCAACTGCTTGCTTTAATGTTCGGCCAGCTCTCCAGTCGTGAAAGTTTAAGGAGCCTGATTGTTGCCTTGGACGCCCATCACTCCAAATGCTATCATTTTGGAATGGGCAAGAATGTCTCAAAATCATCTTTGGCAAGAGCAAATCAGGACAGGGACTATCATATCTTTGAAGAGTATGCCTACTATTTGGTCAACCAAGCAAGAGAGAAGAAAACTGCCCACATCTTCGATCTCGGTGGTAGCGTCTACGCTTTCGACTCGACGACGATCGACCTATGCCTTTCCGTATTTTGGTGGGCAAAGTTCCGTAAGAACAAGGGTGGCATCAAAGTCCATACATTATATGATGTAGAAACACAGATTCCGACATTCTTCCATATTACCGAAGCTTCTGTGCACGATTCAAAAGCCATGAAAGAGATTCCCTATGAACCAGACTCTTACTACATATTCGATCGAGCTTACAATAACTTTAAGATCTTGTATAAGATACATCAAATAGGGGCCTACTTCGTTATCAGAGCAAAGAAGAATCTTCAGTACAGATCCATCAAATGGAAACGCAG
>JBGTNL010000016.1:0-1998 GCA_041743085.1 Flavobacteriaceae bacterium | reverse complement strand
GCAACTGGTGGTATTTAACTCATCCTAAAAAGCCAACATCATCAATTTCCAAAACGGTCCTATCCTCCTGAAAATTCTTGGCGCTACTGTATTTCCAATCGACCGGCTCAGTAACAAATCCTGCTTGCACCGGATTGTTTTGAATATAGGTTATTTTCTGCTTAATTGACGCTGTACTCCACAGCTCCACAGGCTTGTTATGATGTTGCCAAAGCTGATAGTCCTGAACATTGGTTTTGGACCGTGCCGCTTTTTCAAAAGTACCAACAGCCATTCCTTTCTGCTCTCATGTACATTCTCGCGGATCGCAATGACAACTTCTTTCGAAGTATACTTCTTGAAATCACGCAACAGCCCGGAAGGGTCTTCATTTTTGACCGAAAAACAAAATGTACATGGCTTGGCATAAAGCAGTAAGCAAAAAGTTCCATTCCTTTTTCTCTTCTGTAATATGATATTGCTTTTTCCAATACGCTGAAATAAGGCTACCTCGTAAAAATATCTATCCAAAACACCGTAGCAAAGGAAACAAAGTAGGCTGCTGCCGGGCTGTAGAACTTGTAATTTCGACTCATTCCACCAAATAAAGCCTTCACACTACCAAAGCCTTGCAGATAGCTGTGTAAAAACCACCGTCTTTCAACCGTAGTTTTGCTTTCTATTTACCACCAGTTGCAAACTGGCGGTAGCGGGGGTTTCAATTTGGCACTTTATATAGACCGGTCAAATTATTAAATCGGATGCTCTTTGTTCGTAAATACTCCCATATTTCCTCAGTGTTGCTCTCTTTCGAAAGTTCCAGGAAGTCTGTTTGAGAAATGCAGTAGGTAAGGAATTCTTCAAGTTTTTTTTGCGGAATGTTAAAACCCTCGCAGATCGTTTCTTTCGGGAATTTGGAAATGATCTCTTTTTGGAGTTCTATTTTTTTATCGGTGGCTACCCTTCTCTCCAAGCTACCGATTCTCCCAGAGAGTTTGTTCATGATTTTATGCGTGTTTATCGTCAGGGCCGGACCATAATAATGGACATATTTTCCCCGGTCGGCCTCCAGCAGTAATCGCTCGCCTTGGGTCATTATCTCCAGACCTGCGTTTGGCAGTTCCAATGTCGAGGAACTTATTATAGGTTCCATATTCAGGCTTTCTATGTCCAGACCCAGTTTCCCGGTTAGATTGTATGGCGTAACGACTACTTCCTCTAATTGTATCGTGTTCTCCGCCAATTTTACCAAAATGGTTTTTTGGGCGTAGATGGAATCAGTAACAACGATTTTTTTTGGCCGGTACTGAACGGCGGTGAATCGTAGAGAGTCTTTCAATCTTACTGCAATGGTGAAAAACCCCAAGGAGTCGCTTATAGTTGATTCTTTTGAGTTTTCGTTTACTATCAAAATGTTTGAAACGTCATTTTTCGGGTTTATAATCTTACCTTTTATTTGGACAGGGTTTTCCTGACCATAACCCAAATATGGGGCGATTGCAATAGCGATCAATACTAAAAGTTTTAAAGGTCTTTTCAAAAATTATATCTTGGAATCAACGTAACGCTGGTTCATGGTTTTAAAGTTTCAATCCCGTAAGTTAGAGGCGGGCATAATTTCTTTAAAAATAAGAGATAACGTTAAGGCTATGATTTCGGTCTGGAATTTACGGTAGTAAATTCGGACTAAGAAATCAAGCCGTTTAAAGGTAAGATATTCAAGTTTTCTTAAGGGGGAAGACTGAATTATAGTCATTGTTGTTAGCGGTTTATTTCAGAAATATTACCCTAAATTGATCAAACAATTACATAATTCTACCCAAAACTTATCGTGCAATTTAGAATCACCCTTACTCAAATCCCCCACTACCGCCACCCCGATAGCCATCGGGGGCAACTGGTGGTATTTAACTCATCCTAAAAAGCCAACATCATCAATTTCCAAAACGGTCCTATCCTCCTGAAAATTCTTGGCGCTACTGTATTTCCAATCGACCGGCTCAGTAACAAATCCTGCTT
>JBGTNL010000015.1:0-6319 GCA_041743085.1 Flavobacteriaceae bacterium | reverse complement strand
GGTGTGTGACTCCAGACATAGGTTTGTGGACATTCCAGCCATAAGCACCTTTTGAATTTTATATTTTCTTAATTGCAGGCTAAGGTCATTATTCTGTGGGCCATATAATTTGTGAGGGTTGCATAAAATAATATTATCCTTTTCTAAGTATTGCTTGAATTCATCTAAAAAATCTGCACCAGAATTTTCAAAACCTTCCATATCCAACCTTCCTTTTCGTTTATACATTTCTTTAGAGTGCATGAATTTTTCTAGGGCCCCTCCAAATTTCCATCCTTTATCAGTAGGGAAAAAATAATGTGGGGAAATGAAGACTTTTATACCATTTTCCTGTGCAAGCTTAAAAACTTGGCTCATATTTTCTATGGTATTGTTTTCCTTCACGCTCTCTTTTACGATTGGCCATGCCGCTCCATCGGATCTCAGGAAATCATTTTGAGGATCTGTGATTACAATCGCGGTATTTTTATCAATTTCAAATCCAGGATCTGGAATTCCTGCTTCTTTCGCGGCTTTGATAATTTCCCATTCATTACTTTTCATAATATTTTAATTTTTGATTATTCATTTTATCCTAATTCGGGACAATTACCTTTAAGACTAAGTCAGACTCTTGAGGTTTTTACAAGACTATTGATATTTTCAGGATCGGACCATACATCTAATTATTGCCCGGGTTCGTCCATTTTGTCCTCTGGCACATCGTACATAACCGTCATCTGCAACATATCAGTATGCTCCAACGGTAAGCTGTGTTTTGTTTCCTCTTTACTGATACGTATCTTTTTCCATGGTCCGGCATCGGACCAGATAAGCTCTTTCTCGGTAATGCCAGCGGGTTCGCCGTAGGCTTTTGTAGTTTTCATTACCACCATCTTTGAGGCCTCTGGCCAATTCGTCACGTCGACATTCATATCCTACATCTACATCTCCATTTTTTCGCTTCCTTTCTTTGCCGCTTTGTCCTTCATCATATCGTTTTGGCCATTCATGTTACCTAAAACGAGTCCATTACCACCACCAAAATTGGAGTTCCCTTTTTCAAGAATTAGGGAAAACTACAATAATTTTTGACCGGCAGGTACCTTCAAAAGGTTAACTTTTAACCCTAAAGCATAACCTATGAGTATTGATGACATCTATACCCAGGAATATGAACAACACCAATTTAACAATCTTGGATTTGTATCCAGAGCCTCTTAAGACGATTTTTTTTGGAGTAAGTATTCTTAATTCATGGGTATTCTTAACCCTACCTATTATTGTGCTTTTTAAACTAGCATGTACTCAAGCACATACTTCTTGCAAAAAGTATTAATCCCATTCTTAAAAGTTCAAATAAACCTATTGGCATTTAGTTGAACTTTTGATATTAAAACCCACGTTTATTTGAACTTCCCAAAACAGGCATTCGTTTACTTTTGAGGGCCGTTTAAATATACTTTTTTAGTTCCGTAAAAGGTGAATTACCGGAACTACTAAAAAGAACGACAAATTGAACTGGAAACCAATTTGTTTTCCTAGCAATCGGACCGTTCCGTAAAACTGCCGTTTTATGGGACTGTATTTAAGACATCTATTAGTCTAATGATTTATTTATTCCTCTAAAGTCTGGAGATAATAATTTATCACCAAACTGATGAATGAATTTGGGCGAGCACATTTAAGGCGCATAATTTTATAGCTTTATTGCCATCTTCCGTAGATATTTCATTTCCCAATCTGCCTTGAAAAAAATACTTATCATTCTTTATTGGGAATTGAATGGCAACATAGGTTATGTTTTCTAATATTTACCGAAACATAAGATCCTCCAGGTTTGGATATTTCTGGAAGTTTTAAATCTAGTTCTTCTAAATTTTTTAATGGACTCATTTTGGATATTCTTAGATAAGACAGTAAAAATTTTCAGTTCCGATATATCGATTTACATTAAACCCCTCGGCATATTTTGAGTTTATGGGTCTTCCATAGATACCATTCATGTTTTTTATTTGATCTATTAATCCTACTATGGAATTTGGATTATTTGTTTTAGGATATATAAATTGGGAAGCATATGCCCTTATAGATTCCAATTTTTTATCCATTTCTTCACTGATGTCGATTACAAAATCGGGTTCGATAAACTGATCTTGTATGTAATGGTAAACTACGATTGGCCTCCATTTTTCCTGGAGCTTTCCGTTTTCAATCGTTTCTATCTTTTTCAAACCCGATAAAAAAGTAGCATCCGAAACCAGTTTGGCTGCTACTGCATGGTCAGGATGGTTATCTTTTAAAGCATTTGCTAATACAATATCTGGTTGAAACTTGCGAATTGCTTTAATAACCAACAATCGATTTGTTTCATTGCTTAAAATGTTACCATCTTTAATGCCTAATTGCTCTCTATAAGAAATCCCCATTATTTGAGCGGCTTTTTTAGATTCAAAGAGTCTTGTCTCTGGTGTTCCATAACTTCCCATTTCTCCAGCCGTCAAATCTACAATCGCTACTGTTTTCCCCATAGCGATGTTCTTTAGCAACGTTCCAGCAATAGCACATTCAATGTCATCTGGATGCGCACCAAATGCAAGAATATCAACTTTAGTATTATCCATTTTTGTATGCTTTAAATAAGGTGGAGGCTATATGCCCTCCAAAACCAAAGGTAATGCCCTGCTACACCATAGGCCAATCCCAATCCGGTTTTTGAACCTAGTATTCCCGGAATATCCCACTAGGTACCTGTAAGTAACAATCCTAGCAAATCGAATAATAATGTTCCTAAAAATCCGGCCGGTCTGGCCCTTTTCCAATTTATTATTTTCATCTGTTTATATTTAATTGTTTTTATTTGTCAGACTTGCCCGTCCGGCAGGCTGGTGTAATTCGCCATATAACACGTCGATTAAAATTAACCTCATGTTATGGCTCATTTCATTATTTCCTGTTTTAAAGTTTATAGTATTCTAAGGATAGATGTCGCCAAAAGACCTCACCTATCCCCTAATACTTCCTATTTTATGTTGTTTTTTTTCAAGAACTTCTTAATGTAACCCGCTATCTCAACCCCTTTTTCCTCTAGTGCAAAGTGGCCGGTATCCAACAAATGGAATTCCAAGTTTTTCAAATCCTTTTTATAGGGATAGGCACCCTCCGCTGGGAAAATGTAATCGTTCTTCCCCCAGACAATTATGGTTGGGGGTTGATGATCTCTAAAGTATTTTTGCCATTCGGGATATAGCGGCACATTGGTTCTGTAATCGTAGAACATTGCTAGCTGAATATCATTATTCCCCGCTCTGGTCAGATGTTGTAGGTCCAAATTCCAATTATCAGGACTGATTTTGGTGGAATCCTGTACACCATGGGTGTATTGCCATTTTAAACCATCCGGCGAATGGAACCCATCCAGGGCTTTCCCATTCTCGACTGTGTAATCGTTCCAATACTTCTTGATAGGAACCCAAAAGTCGCGTAACCCATCCTCATAGGCATTCCCATTTTGGATAATCAATGATTCAACACGGTCGGGAAATTTGGCTGCAATGCGAAAACCGATAGGGGCGCCGTAATCCATAAGGTAGAGACTGTATTTTTTTACATGCAATTCTTCCAAAAATCCCTCTACAATGGAAGAGATATTGTCGAATGTATATTCGAAATCGGTCATGGCGGGCTGCTCACTTCTACCATAACCAGGATAATCCGGAGCAAGCACGTGATATTCGCCGGATAAGTCTGAAATTAGATTTCGGAACATATGAGAAGAGGTAGGGTAGCCATGTAATAGTAAAATGGTCGGTTTACCCCTCCTTCCAGCCTCTCGATAGAAGATTTCCACTCCTTTTACATCCACGCTCCTGTGGAATGTTGGTTGCTCCGCGTTTAATGACTTGGGGGGTTCTGTACTAGCATCCGAAATTTTAAATGAGGATACCATAAGGATCAAGGCCATAATAAAGGCCGTTCCCAAAACTGATTTGATTGTTTTTGCTGTCATGATTTTATATTTTATATAATTGATGTTATACTGTTTGGAGGTTTTCTATTCCCTGGGCTTTTGGAAAGTCAATCTCAAAGCCCCCATTATGGTATACATAATTGGTGATCGTGGTCAAGGCAATGGCTCCGATCAGTTCTGCGAATGAGGCCTTTGTATAACCGGCATTAATAAAAGTCTGAACTGCACTTTCAGAAGGGTGGCCCTTCCTTTCCACTATTTCGGCCACTAGGCCTACTAAAGCATTTAGTTTCGGGTCGGCAATGGTGTTGTTTCTGATGTCCAAGGTCTCTTCTTCTGTGAAACCGTTCATTTTACCCAGTGCTGTGTGTGCAGAAAGACAATAGGCACAACTATTGGCCTGCGAGGTAGCTAAGGCGATGGCCTCATACTCTTTTTTGGAGAATTCCCCACTTTTTAAAGTTTCTGTGAAGTTGAGAAATCCACCCAAAAGTTTGTCTGATACGCCCATTGTGGCATACAGGTTGGGAACCATTCCGATTTTGGCCTTTACATTCGTAAAAATGGTCTGCGAATCTACATTTGCTTCTTCGAAGCTTAAAGGTTTTAAAGTTTTCATTTGAATAAATATTTATAGATTAATAATTTGACTTGAATTGCTGTTTAAAATTTTCTTTCGGTTATTGTTATTTTAACGTCGTTTGCACTCATGTCCCGTATTTGCATTAACCCTTCGGAATTAAATTCCCAATGCTCGTTGCCATGTGTTCTGAACCACTGTCCAGTTACGGCATGTTGCCACTCGTACTCAAATCGGACCGAAATTCTGTTATCTGTAAATGACCACAAGTGTTCTCTGAGTTTGTAGTTCAGTTCTTTTTTCCATTTAGCGGTTAGGAACTCAACAATTGCCGCCCTACCTACAAAGAACTGAACTCTGTTTCTCCATTGGGAGTCTATGGCATAGGCCAGAGAAACTTTTTCAGGGTTTTTACTGTTCCAGGCATCTTCGGCCAGTTGTACTTTTTCTGCTGCGGTTTCCTTTGTAAAAGGAGGGACTATTCTTTTCATTGTCGTATTATTTGATTATCTACCTGTATGAATTATGATGAGTACCATTGTTCATTTTTTGAATAATATCGTACAGACAAGTCTGTTTTTTTAATGGCGTTAACTCATTATCTTCTTTTGTTAGTCTAATTATTCATTAATCGTACAAACAAGTCTGTATTTTACATATCAAAAAAAATATTATTCCAATATTTTTTTACATGCATTCTTTGCGGACGAAATCGGCCAAGCGTCTTTTTGTATTTGGGAAAGGATTATTGCTCCTTCGACTAGCACCATAACTTCATTTGAAAGTTCCTCACTTTTCTGTTTAAATTTTGGATCTTCTTTTAAAATATTTTGAATCCATTTTTTCAACTCGTTCTTATGCAGGAGAACTTGATTTGATATGCGTTCTTGTCCTTTGGGCAGGTCAGCAATAATATTTTGAAAACTACATCCCCTAAAATTGACTTCCACAAGCCATTTATTTATGTAATCAAAGCTTGCAAGGATTTTAGCCCTGGAATGTTTTTTATCCGCTACAAAGTCGATTAATTCCCCAAACCACATTGCATGTCTGCGTTGCAAATAGATAACGGCAATATCCTCCTTGGACCTGTAGTGCTGGTACATACTTGACTTTGCAACACCGGCTTCTTCGATTATTTGGTTGATACCTGTTTGGTTGTATCCTTTAAAATAAAACAACCTAGAGGCAGTTTCCATGATCCGTTCTTTTACACCTTGCTCTTTCATGCTGCAAATATATAAATAATACTCAAACGTACCGACTTGTCTGTTTTATTTAACTTAATTTTAACTGGTCTCAAAAATTAGTTTAAGCTATGCACTTTAGTGCATCTCGCTTTAGCTTCTAAAAAAACCTACTTTTGTTCCATGGCAGAAGTAAGGAGCAATGGACATACAGTTTCCCGGCTCAGCGTCCACGTTGTTTGGAGCACCAAATATAGGTATTCCGTTCTGAAGGGCGACATCCAGATACGCTGTCGTACCCTGTTGATCCAGATATGCGAGGCGGAGGACGTATCGATTCTGAAGGGCGTGGTCTCCAAGGACCATGTCCACATGCATATGGAATACCGTCCCTCGCTGAGCGTGAGCGACCTGGTCAAAAAATTGAAGGGCCGCAGTTCCCGGAAGCTGCAGCAGGAGTTCCCGGAGCTGAAAAAGAGATATTGGGGCCGCCATTTCTGGGCGATCGGATTCGGTTGCTGGAGCACAGGGAACATAACGGACGAAATGGTGAACGCCTATTTGGAACATCACAGAAAGCCCGGAGATGGCACAAACTCGAAG
>JBGTNL010000014.1:0-2628 GCA_041743085.1 Flavobacteriaceae bacterium | reverse complement strand
ATGGCCTATAAGCAATGCAGGCGTTCGGTGCCGGGGCGATGGTTTGGGCGTGCAACCAAATCCACCAAATTTTTAAATTTGGCTTTTAGAGTAAATAATCCTCGGGGCAAGCCCACGAGGCATTTAGGGGAATATATCTTTTTGATTGATGAAAACCATCCGTTTTCAAACTTTCCTCTAAAATACTAGGCAAGCCTAGGGGAATTAATCCCAATAGAGATTAAAAACAAAGACATGAATATGAAAATTGTAACATTGACCCTATTGTTTACCTGCGTCGATCTCTGTCTTATTCAAAACCCATACGCTCAATTTGTTGTCACTTTTAGATGTACAGATGGAGGTAACACTGCAAATGCTTTGAGAGGTCGAAATCCTGTCAGATGAAAATTATTTTGGGTTCTTTAAAACTTTACTGGAAAGAAGTACCTCTTTTGTTTCATCTAAAATTTTTACGATGTAGAGCCCGGGAGCTACTTCAGGAAGATCGATTTTAGTAGTAGTATTGGTGATAGTATACCTGTTTTTATAAACTTGTTTGCCGTCTAGACCGAACAGGTTGAATTCAATGATGCCTTTATAACTAGTATTTAAAGTTACATTGCTGCTAAATGGTACGGGGTAAAGGATACTGGATTTCTGATTTTCACACAGTGTTGAAATTTCTGTACCATTAAAATACTCCTCTGCAGCGGCAAAAGCGTTTTTACCTATTTGTTCACCGATAAGACGTCCTGGAATGTCATCGATGGGTGGATGTATTCCTCCCCAAATCCGAGACAGACTTGTCTGGTCGGAAGCATCTCTGTAAGTAGCCCATTGAAGGGTCAAGCTCTCGCTCGGACCGGTCTCAAAAACCAAAAATTCATTTTGCGGAGCGTCAAAAGTGCCCATACCTCCAGGAAAGAATATATCACCGGTAAATAAGCTAAGTACTTCCGCGGCAGCTCTAGAAAAAGTGGAATGTCCGGAAACATAGCCCGCAAATGGCGGAGTTACAAAAGTACCTCTCTGATAGGGCCACCAATGAGTGCCTAATATCCAGTCAACACCGGCGACATCGGTTTCGGGGCTGTCAATAAAATCCGGGCCTTTCCAGGCACGAATTTTGATTTTCCCGATATTTTCATCGGATTCCCCGGCCAAGGGGTCTCCGATTTCTATGAGTTCTACCAAGCCATCGACCAGAGGAATGCCGTGCGGGTCATAACTCGGTAGTGAAGCATCGGAAGACTGACCTTTACTGGACATATATCTGACTGCTGAAATAGGACGAACATAGTCGAAGTATCCTTTTATGGCCCATGCGGAAATAGCAGAATCGTGCATGGCGCCCGCTAGGGCCAAATAACCTTTTACATCCCATTCCAAATTATCCAGTTCCTCTCCCCCACCTTTGAATTTTTTGATGGTCTCGGGGTGGTCGTTCACATAATTAAGTATGGTAAACCAATGCCCTGGGGGCGTTTCGGAATCTGGCCCGTCCGCCCAAAATTCCGCCAGGACTCTGGCATAATCACCTCTTTTTACCCACTGGGGCTCGTATGGTAAATTGGTTGCCGGGTTTAGCAAATGGCCCGTACCTATGTCGCCCCCGTTCTCGAAATTGTAAAATGATCTATATTCTTCAAAAGTTTGGGGGTAATCGGTAATTTCAACATTGCCCAAAGCACCCGGTGAAATATCGATAAGCGTTGGGTCGTTCGGGTCTAGATGCGATGACCAGGAAGCCACTAATGCAAAATTCCATTTATAGGGGTCGTCCAGACCATTGCCCTGGGAATTTTGAATAGCGGGCGGAGGTCCTGGATTCGTATACAAATAGGAATCAAAGCCGTTGTTTAAAACAAGCCTATCTTCCGGTTTTAATGCAAATGGTGTTACTCCTCCCCATTCCGGGCCTAAGAAAGGAGGTATGGCAACGGGCACCGTATTACCGGACTGGTCTACGAACAGATCAAAGGAAAGGGGCTGCCATCTGTTGGGATCGATGTCAATGTTCTCTTCATATTCTTGAAGCACCAGGGCCGGGTTGACAGGGGTGTAAAATTGATTGCCGTATCCTTGTTGTTCATTTGAGCCGTCCTGCAATCCAAAGCTTATCATTTGTTGTCCAAGATAGTTGCCCAATGCAGCAAAAGACCCCATGCTATAATCTACGGACGTGAATTCTGGGACATATCCATAAGACCTAAAGAGTGTGTCAAATCTCGAAAGTGATTCCTGTGCGCCGGGAGAAGCTGCAAACCGATGGTTCAATAAACGAAACATAGCATAGGACATTACTTCTTCCCGTGCACCGGTAATGTCGTCCGGGGCCGCCAGTTCATCATAATCACAGGTAAACCCCCCAAAGGTTTTGCCTAAGAAGACGGTTTCGGAAATACAATCAAAAAGCGCCCATGAGTCATATGCGATAACGGATGCATGAAATAAATTGCGGGCATGTATCGTTGGTCGGGCAAGATCATCTCTTATAGCTTCTAGCAAAACTTCGTTCCATTGGCGTGCAATGGATTTTTGGCCGCTGGCGCCTTCCATGGATAAAAAAAGCAACATAAAAAAAATGGAAAATCTCTTCATGCCTCCAAGCTATTCAAATTGATGATTAGCCCTTATGTTTGTAGG
>JBGTNL010000013.1:0-25223 GCA_041743085.1 Flavobacteriaceae bacterium | reverse complement strand
GGGGAGACAGAAAGGTGATCGAGAAGTACATAGAAAATCAAGGTAGGGTCGATGATATAAAACAGCTCAAGCTTTTCGAGATGTGATCAATGCGTAATGTCGGGCAAAACGCCCTGCGCTCTTGGCGCAGGGAAATTTACAAAAACATTTTTTTTAGTAGCCATCCTTTGGATAAGGGTTTGAAGATCCCCCCTTTGACCGGATAAAAAAGAGTTTCCCTCCATCAAATTGTATCGTGCAGGCAAGACCCTTTTTTGCTCAAAAATCGAAATATATCAACAAAATTACCACGGAATGGTACATTGGGGCTTTAAATACACAAATCCGAATAAACCCGTTATATCGGCACTGTTATTTTCAGTATGTTGTTTTCTGTTGGATTCCTCACCAATGTTTTCACAGGATGCAACCGAGTTGTCTAAAACCAAAAAGATTCAGTTTTCAGGAAGTATCAACCTGAATACCAATGGTATATCTCCCGTTCCGGCCTTTTCATTGGACAAACCCTCAATCATTGGAACATGTTCAGTGGACAGGAAACGACTCAGCTTTAATCCCGAACTGGCCTTTTCTACAAAGGGCAAACCCTGGTTTATCAATCCCCGCTTCACGTATAAGGCACTCGAAAGTAAAAAGTTTGACTTTAGTATCGGTACTATCTATAGTTTGAGTTATTCCTATCCCGAAGTGCTGCTGGAGAGTGAGCTGCGATCAACGACCGAGCTGGAGCACTATGCACTGCTTCAATCTACCTCAAGGTATCAGCTATCGGAAAAGATTGAAATCAGCCTGACCTCCTATCATGGATTTGGTTTGGGCTCTGCTTCCATAGAACGTGGCAATTTTTTCATTCTCGGAGGAAATTTCAATGAGCTGCAATTAACAAACAATTTTTATTACAATGTTATTCCACAGCTCACTTACATCAATCTGGATGGAGATACGGAAGGTCTTTTCGCCTCAGGCACATTAGGCATTGGCTGTAAAAAATTGCCATTTGTGCTGTCCACCCAATTGAGCCAGTCATTGGCAAGCAATATTTCTCCCGAGCCGGGATTTAAATGGAATGTTGGGTTGACCTATAACTTTTAATCGAAAAAAATTCCCCGCAGCTTGCTGCGGAAATGTCATTGCCGCAAAAGCGGGAATCCAAATGACGGGATTTCGTTTTTCGACCTTTAGGTCGAAAAAAAACCGGCGAAACCTGTGCCGGGCCTCTCGAGGTATACCCCTGTAGCCTAAAGGGCAGGCAGGGATAGTTGCCTGCCAGAGGCGGGTAAACTTTTAAGAAATTCTTTATTTTCTTGGCTCCCTTTTAGTGTGCATAACCGCATGAACATAAACAGTATCGTTCTCTAAAGTATAGTGTATAATATAAGGGAAGCGTTATGTGAATACTATTTTTACGTGGCGATACCGTTTTTGAAAGTGTTCTGGATTTTGTGATATTCTTATTAATTCGGCATCCAACTGTTCGAGAAATTCAAAGGCCAGTTCTTCTTTTTCCTCTTCGTACCATTCAAGTACTTCGATTATATCAATTTCCGCTCCGGGTTTGATTATCAATCTATGCGTCATATTTCTTGCGCAATTTAGGTTTTAGCGCTGACCAGTCTTTGCCCGCCTCAGGATTAGCCTTATGATTTGATAAACGTTGGTCAAGTATTTTTCGCTGCTCTTCTGAGATTTCATGATCGCTTTCCTCTTCCTGATAGGTTTCCACAAGTGCCTTTATCAACTTTAAAAGACGATCGTCTGCATTGTCGATATACGTAAGGACACTTTTTCTTAAATCTACCGTTGTCATATTTGCTATCTTTATTTATAAAGGTACAATTTCCGTTCCAGAGTTTTTATTTTCCCCTTTCAATACCCCTGATTAACTTACTTTAAACCCACGGAAAAAATCCGTTACACCCCTTCCGCGTTCATATACTCCGTAGGCGTCATATTAAACTGCTTTTGAAAATTACGGCCAAAGTTGGTTGCGGAATTGTAACCTACCATTTCCGCCACTTCAAAGATGCGGTACTTTCCTGTTTTCAGAAGTTCGGCGGATTTTTTTAAGCGGGTAATGTTTATCAATTCATTGGGGCTAAGATTGGAAATGTCCTTGATCTTACGGTATAATGTTGATCGGCTCATATTCATGATCTCTGCCATGGTCTCTACGTTAAGGTCATGATCAGTCATGTTTTCGTAAATGACTTCATCTAATTTTTTGATAAAAGTTTCGTCGGTTTTAGTGTTGGCAATACTTCTGATGTGTGCAAGGGGCGAACTGGCATAATGTTCCATAACGTGCCTACGGTTTTCTATCAAATTGGTGATATGTACCTTTAGATGCTTCGTGGAAAATGGTTTTTCTATGTAGGCATCTGCACCGGATTCCAGGCCTTCCATTTTTGCGGCCATGGCACTTTTCGAAGTGAGCAAGATCACGGGAATATGGCTCGATTCCAGATTGGTCTTGATTTTTTTGCAAAGCGTAAAACCGTCCATGCCCGGCATCATGACATCGCTAATAATCAACTGGATGTTTTCCTCTTGCAAGATTTTCAGGCCGTAATCGCCATTGGTCGCCTTGAGCACGAAATATTCCTCCTGTAGTTCTTTGGCCACAAAATCCAAAAGTTCCTCGCTATCCTCTACCAGTAGAATACTCGTTCTGCCGTTTTCGGTCACATCCTTTTTCGATATAGGCACTTCGGTCTGGAATATTTGTTTCGTTTTAGGCCGTAGTTTAAATTCCTTTTCTTGATGGATAGGCAGCGTAAGTACAAAACTGTTCATGGTCCCATTGCTGGTATCAAGGGTCAAGCTTCCTTGATGCATTTCGGTAAGTGATCGTGCCAGGGCAAGTCCTATTCCAGTTCCAGTTTGATTTTCAACCCCCAACACCCTATAAAACGGCTCGAATATTTTTTCTTTTAAATGTGCAGGGATGAGGCTTCCATCATTCGAAATGTTCAATTCTAACATATGTAAGTCGGTCTTGAGCTGGACACTAACTTGTTTTTCAGCATATTTTATGGCATTTTCAAAGAGATTGGATAGTATTTTTCGTAGAGCTTCGGCATCCACAAAGGCATATACTTCTTTTTCGCCCGTGTGCAAGGTAAAATCGATTTCCTGTTCCTTAACGACCTCGCTGAACCTTTCAAGGGTGTTTTCCAAAAGTTCTGGAATGTTGGTCTCTACAAACGTAAGGTCTACACGTTCGGTCTCCGTTTTCCTAAAATCCAATAGTTGGTTTACGAGGTCCAATAGTCGATTCGTATTTTTTTCAATAATGGATAGATTTTCCGATACCCCAGGGAATTCTTGTACTTTTTGGATTACCTTTTCCAAAGGACTTTTGATCAACGTTAACGGGGTACGTATTTCATGGGAAATATTGGTAAAGAACTCAATCTTTGCCTGATAGATTTCCTTTTCCTTTCTATTATTCAATTGCCGTATTCTTTGCACATTTTTGGCCTTGATCTGTTGGTGGTATAGCCTAAACCCTAGAAAAATGGACAATGCCCCCAAACATGCATATAGAAAGTAAGCCAAATTACTTTTCCAGAATACCGGTAGTATCTTTATTCGCAAAGCGGAAGCCTCTTTGCTCCATACGCCGTCGTTGTTCAATGATTTTACCTTAAAAGTATAATCGCCTGCTGGGAGTTGAGTAAATGATACACTATGTTTCCTTTTCAAATTGACCCAATCGTCGCCTAAACCTTCCAGTTTATACCAATATTCTATAGTCTCTGGCGCGGTGAAGCCCAGGGCCGCAAAATCGATGCTGAAGGATGCCTGATTGGGTTTTAGTTCGATTTTGTCCGTCCATATCACGGACTCTTGCAAAGGCGAATCATTTTCGGAAACCTCAACTTCGGTATTGTTTATTTGCAGGCCTGTAATAAAAATAGGGGGTTGGTATGAATTCTCACTAAAACTAGAGGGATTGAAACTTACCATTCCGCCAACGCTTCCGGAATAAAGGGTTCCGTCATCGTCTTTAAAGGCCGAATTGTAGTTGAACTGGTCGCTCAACAATCCGTTCGCCTTGGTATAGATCCGTTTTTCATCGGTTTCTGGATCGAATTCAACAAGACCGTTCGAGGTGCTTATCCAAAGCTTGTGATTCTTGTCCTCTATGATGGCGTAGAATACATTGCTCGGAAAACCATCTTTGACGGTATAGTTTTTAAAATCCTTGGTATCTTCCCGGTATAGATTGAGTCCGTTTTCAGTAGTAATCCAAATAGAGTCCCGGCTATCCTGAAAAATGCTGTTAACGCCATTGCCGCTGATGCTATTATGATTTTTGTTGTCGTGTTTGAAAACTCTTTTCTTATTCGTTTTCGGATTAAAAGTGTACAGTCCGTCCCAATAGGTCCCTGCCCATAACACCCCTTGGTCATCTTTCATAAAAGCGGTAAAAAAAGTGTCCTCGGAAAAAGCATCAAGTGTTGCAAAAGTGTCGTTTTCGAAATCGTAGGATTGTATGCCCGAAGCCGTTACGGCAAATAGATTGCCGGAATCATCTTCGTAAAGGCCATACACAAAATTGCTAGAAAGTCCGCTACCATCGCCCCGGGCATAATGTTTGACTACCGCGCCAGTATTTATATCCATTATATCGAGACCATGTTCAAAAGTACCTACCCATAACATATTGTCTTTAGGTAAAAGCGCATGGATATTATAATGGGAAAGTGTTTGGTCGGCCTCCGACGGTAAATAGTTGGTAAATTTCCCCGTCTTCGGATTTAATTTGTTAAGGCCTGCATCTTCCGTTCCTACCCATAGATTGCCATATCGATCTTTTTGTATTTCCCGTACAGCGTTTCCGCTAATGGAATTTTCTCCAGGTCTGGGAAAATATTTATTGAACTGGGTATATTGTTTCGGATAATAGTTTATTCCCCCGAAATAGCTGCCGATCCATATGCCGTTCTCATTGTCTACGGTAAGGCAATAAAGGGCATTATCCGAAAGGGCATAAGGGTTGTTATAGCTTTTTTTCAGGTTTTTATATGTCCCATTGTTTAAGTTTTGGATGTAAAGCCCGGACTCGGTTGCCATCCAAAGTTCATCCTTGTTTTTTACTGAAAAATCCCTGACATATAATGGATCTTCGGAATCGGGCAGCAATTTTTTTGTGGATTGATCATAAATGTTAAAGGAAAGTACCCCGTGATTTTGCGTCCCTATTAACAAGGTAGATGTATCGATTGAAAATATTTTACTGATCCGTAACGGAAGTGTATTGTAGTTCTCGCTACGTACTTCGATAGTTTTGAAAGAATTCGTTTCATTATCGTGCTGATATAGAAAATTGTCATTTGCGGCCCAAATACCTCCATTGGAAGTTCTGGTAATATCTTCTACATGAAAGAACTTTTCGGCATCGAAATGGGTCGATTTTTTTGTCTCGACCTCATATTTCATTAACGAAGTACCCGACACAAACCATAGGTTGCCCTCGTTGTCATGGTCTATATCAAGTATGGGAAGGTTCATAGAGGCGTCAACGGCCTCAAAGTTCTCATAACGCTCATCGTAGCTGAACAGTCCGCTATCGGTACCAATCCATAATTTACCCTTGTATTCGTGGAGGCATTCTACAAAATTACTGCCCAAACTTTTCGGGTTTTCCGCATCGTATTGAAAAACCTTGAACGAATAACCGTCGAAGCGGTTCAGGCCGTCTTTGGTACCAAACCATAAAAACCCTCGCTCGTCTTGCAAAGAACTAAGAACGGTATTGTGCGAAAGACCGTTTTCCACTTTATATTGTTTGAAATAGAATTCTTGTCCCAATAGCCTATGAACAGGGAAAAGGACAAGCAAAAGAGTAAGAGCACCTATTTTTTTCAAAACATCTGATAATTGGTTGAAAGTTAAATATTATGGGCACAACAAAATGTGCCATCTCTCGTCAAATTGTCGCAAAATCAGGTTCAAGGTAATGTAATCTTGTATTTTGACCAGTATGTGTTATAAATTGAGACAATGAGTGGTCTTTATTACCAAGAAATTTAGCTACTTGTCAAGTGGAAAATCCAACTTAAAAAATATAAATTACAAAAACTAAAAACGCTATGAAAAAAATCCTGATTGCCGCGACTTTGTTTTTAACTTTTGTTCCGTTAGCGGCACAATGGAAACCTGCCGGAAATAAAATAAAGACCGCTTGGGCAGAAAAAATAGACCCGAACAATGTGTTGGGCGAATATCCCCGCCCCATTATGGAGCGTACCGATTGGAAAAACCTGAACGGACTTTGGGATTATGCCATCCGACCTTATGGGAATTCCACGCCCGATACCTTCGACGGACAGCTATTGGTACCTTTTGCGGTCGAGTCTAGTTTATCGGGAGTGATGAAAGAAGTGGGTTCCAAAAATGAACTTTGGTACCGAAATGATTTTGAAGTACCTGCCGATTGGAACGGTAAAAATCTCTTACTCCATTTTGGGGCGGTGGATTGGAAAGCCGACATCTGGCTCAATGATGTGAAAATAGGCTCACATTCGGGTGGATATACCCCATTTTCATTTGACGTTACTCCATTTTTAAAAGATGGTTTGCAGAAAATGACGGTCAGGGTCTGGGATCCGAACGATGAAGGACCACAGCCAAGGGGGAAACAAGTGAACAAACCGGAAGGCATTTGGTATACTCCCGTTACGGGTATTTGGCAAACAGTTTGGTTGGAGCCCGTACCTGAAAAACGTATCGAGAGCTTGCGAATATTGCCGAACATGAATGGGAGCGTCGATGGGAATACCCCGGTTTCTAATCCAGACGATGCGATCTACGTTAACGAAGGCCCACAGGCCTTGGCGCATGGCGATAAATTACATATCGTTTACTCGGCAAGCGGTTGTTGGCCACCTTATTATGCGCTAGGGCTATTAACGATGGATACCAACAGCGACCCTATGGATCCAGCTTATAGAGCACGGTAAGATTTCATATTTTACAACTCCTTTATTCCTTGCAACAGCTAGTTTACAATCTAATGGCTGCACAATACTTCATCCTTTTCCGCCAATAATTTTTGTGTAAAAAATGCTTGTTACAATTGGTCTAAAAAATTTGGCATTTTCTATTTAATCCTGCCTTCCAATAAAATTGTTCACGCCACAATTCATCCCACCACTCTACAATTCGTGTCAAAAACAACTTTTTCTTAATCTTTTCTTAAAACTTGAACGATTTGTACGATAGATTGAAACAAAACAAAGGGTATTGTGAATTTCTAAATTAGTTCTTTGTCTAATGGGTAATCCCTAAGGACCTTTGGTCGAATTTCAGCAATCAACAAAATAATACATAATTTTTTAAATCACTAACTCTAAATCTACAACACTTTTAAAATGAAAAGAAATGAAAAAACAGCTAACTAAACTTACTAGAAAGGCCTTGATGCCACTTTTCTTGGTGTGTATATTTATGCAACAAGGGTATGCACAAGACCAAACAAGCGTCAGCGGTACTGTAAAAGATACTGATGGAGTACCGTTGCCGGGGGCGAGTATCGTAATTTCAGGAACGCAGACCGGAACTACTTCCGACTTTGACGGAAATTTTGAACTCGGTAATGCTCCGTCGAACGCGGTTTTGATCGTTAGCTATATCGGTTATATTACCCAAGAGGTCAATGTAGATACTCGTTCTGTGGTAAACATCACGTTGGCAGAAGAGACCAATGCTTTGGATGAAGTCGTGGTCATAGGCTATCAGACCGTAAAAAGAAGTGATATTGTAGGATCGGTGGCCGTGGTGGATACCGAAGAAATGCTTAAGGCCCCTGCGAGCAACGTGGGCCAGATGCTGCAAGGAAGGGCGGCGGGGGTAACCGTAACCTCTACCGGCAACCCCGGCGCATCACCGTCGGTAAAGATAAGGGGACTTAATTCGTTTTCAGGGCAGGACTCACCTTTATATGTAGTCGATGGGATGTTGATTTCTGCACTGGGAGCTGATTTTAACCCCAATGATATTGCGTCGATTCAAGTATTAAAAGACGCTGCTGCTACTGCCCTTTACGGTTCAAGGGGTATGAACGGGGTTATTGTTGTAACAACGAAAAAGGGAAAGTCCGGGCCATTAAAAATTGACTATGATTTCTACTATGGCTTTCAGACCATAAACAAAAAGCTACCATTGACCAATGCCGCACAGTTTATTGAAATAAATAATCTGGCCTATACGAATAACGGTGATGCTCCACAGAATTTAAGAACAGGAGTAGATACCGATTGGCAGGAAGAACTATTTAAAACAGGTACCATCACCGAACACAATCTGAACTTTTCGGGCGGTGCCGAAAATTCGAACTATTTTATCTCCTTGAACTACTATGATCAGGAAGGGGCCATAGTCGGCCCTGATTTCGAACGGTACCAGATACGGGTCAATACCGAAACGAAGAAGGGACGGTTTACTTTTGGGGAAAATATTGCGATGAGCAGGAGCAATCAAACAAGGGTCAATGGAAACCCGTTCATAGATGTCGTATGGATGCTGCCGACCATCCCCGTATATGATTCCGGTAATGAGAGTGGCTATGGCTATGGAGATGACAACAACAGTACGTTTGCGACCAATCCGATCGGCTTACAGGAACATTATAGCAATACGGCGGTAACCAGTAAAGTTTTGGGGAGCGCATATGGCGAACTTGAAATCTTTCCTTTCCTGAAATATAAACTGAACCTTGGCCTTGATTATGCTCAGATTCGGGAGAAATATTTTCAAAGGGCCGGGGCCTTGCGGCAGAACACTCCGGGAGCGACTTTTCTCGATGACCGCCATTCGGAATTCTTCAATATATTGGCGGAAAATACCTTGAACTACAACCAAGAATTTGGAAAGCACAACATTTCGGCATTGGTCGGCTATACGACCCAAAAAGACAATTTCACTGTTAATTTTGCCCATACCGAAGGTTTGGCAGGGGAGTTTTGGGTACAGGACAATGGTACCACAAGTCCCCGTACCGAAGGAAGGGAAGAAGTCGCCGGCTTGAGATCGATATTGGGCAGCTTCAATTATTCCTTTGACGATCGATATACTTTATTGGTGAATTTCAGGCGAGACGGTTCCTCTAAATTCGGCAAGAACAACCAATATGCCAACTTTCCATCGGTATCGGCCTCTTGGCGGATTTCGGAGGAAAATTTTATGGAGAACAATACCATCTTTAGTAACCTGAAACTCAGGGGAAGCTGGGGCATTGTGGGTAACCAGGCTATTAGTAATTATGCTACCCAGAGCGTACTTAGGTACAACCAGAATTATGTCTTGAACAATCAGGTCGTTCCCGGGGCCACGAATCTTCAGTTGGTAAACCCAAATCTTCGATGGGAAAGCAAATCGACCACGAATTTCGGCTTGGATGCAGGCTTTTTCGACAATAGGTTAAGTCTTACGGCCGATTACTATGTGGCCGATGTAAAGGATCTTCTTTTGGCGGTTCCGATCCCACTTTCCTCCGGAAACACGGGAGGCGATCCATTGGCAAACGTAGGTCAGGTGCAGAACAGAGGTTTGGAACTAAGCCTAGGCTATCAGAATACCACAAATGATCTCAGTTATGGAATATCCGCAAACGGTACCTTTTTAAAAAACGAGGTAAAAGCCTTGGTGGAAGAGGCGGGCAACTTGCCCATTTTTGGCCAAGGGCAGATATTGCGTACTGCGGTGGGCGAACCTGTCGCTTCGTTCTATGTATTGGAGACGGCCGGTATCTTCCAGGACCAGGCCGAGATCGATGCTTGGGGAGTACAACCGAATGCCCGCCCCGGAGATGTTAAATATGTTGATAATGACGGAAGCGGCGATATCAATTTTGATGACCGTACCGTTGTAGGCAAGGCCCTGCCCGATTTTGAATATGGTCTGAACTTAAATATGTCCTACAAGGGCTTTGATGCGACCGCATTTTTTGCGGGAGTCACCGGGAACAGTATCTTTAACGAACAAAAATGGTGGTCGCAACGCTATGATGATAATGCCAACTATCTGGTCGACGATGTATATTGGACCGGCCCCGGCACTTCCAATCTGATTCCGAAACCGATCCATGCGGATTCCTCTTTAAGTCCTACGCAGAATTCCGATCGCTATGTGGAGAAAGGCGACTACTTTAGGTTGAAGAATTTACAGATTGGCTATGCATTTCCTGAGGATATAATTAGTAAATTGAGTTTGAGCAAGCTAAGGCTATACGTAACAGGGCAAAATTTGTTCACCATTACAGATTATACTGGGTACGATCCTGAAGTGGTCGGTGCCAACGGCAATGGCGATTTTTTGAACCGGGGCTTTGACAATGGAAATTTCCCTTCCTTAAGATCTGGCATAATGGGAATCCAAATAGGATTTTAAATCGATGTTAAACGTAAACTATATAACAATGAAAAAGATAAGGATAATAGTAGTATTTATGGTGTTCCTTGGGACGACCATATCCTGCGAAGAAGATCTTTTGGATCAAGTGAATCCAAACGCCCCCACGCCGGAAACCTTCTGGAAAACCGAACAGGATGCTATTTTAGGGGTAAATGCCGTATATGCAGGCATTCAGAACCGGGAACTCAGCCTATGGGAAATTTTCGATTATGATATGCGTTCCGATGAAGGGTATAGCCAAAGTCCATGGACTGATCTGGCCAATGTAGGGCGGTTTGTCAATATAAATTATGACTTTCCATGGCTTCTTGAGGTATGGCGCGAATTGTACCGAACCATCTACAAGGCAAACCAGGTATTGGAAAATGTTCCCGATATCGAAATGGACGAAACGTTGAAGACAAGAATATTGGCAGAGGCCAAATTTTTAAGGGGCCATTGTTACTACAAATTGGCTACCCTATGGGGCCGTGTACCTTTGGTCACCGGAATCGAAGATGCGAATACGCGCTACCCGCAGGGTAACATTGATGAGGTGTGGGGTCAGGTAGAACAAGATTTTATAGATGCATCGGCCGGACTGCCTAATAGTTATACAGGTGGCGATGTAGGCCGGGCCACAAGAGGCGGCGCGATTGGCTATTTGGGGAGGTCTTATCTACAACAGAAAAAATGGACCGAGGCAGCCGCAGAGTTTGAAAAAATCATAGCTATGGTACCTGGAACCTATGATCTCATGCCTGAGTTCAAGGATAATTTTACCGAAGAATTTGAAAACAACAAAGAATCCCTGTTCGAGATTCAGTTCACGAATAACAACGGAAAAACAGGAGGGTTCCCTACCTATAACAATGCTTCTGGTGACGAGACCAGTGAAAGGGCGCAGTTCTTCGGGGTTCGTCCATTAGGATGGACCGATGGCCAACCCACAAAGTGGTTATTGAACCAATTTCTGATCGAACCGGACCAGAATGGCAATGTAGACCCCCGTTTGCAATATACCCTGGCCTACGATCATCCAGATGAATTGCTATACGGTTTGACTTATGAAGAAAGGAGTGCAGGCCCGAACGATCGCTTTTGGAGAAAATATACAAATTACTGGCAAGATTATGAAAGTTACTTTTCCGGAATCAACACCAGGGTTATTCGATTGGCCGATGTATATCTCATGTATGCCGAAGCCTTGAACGAACTGGGCAGAACCCAAGAGGCGATTCCTTATGCAAACTTTGTCCGTCAAAGATCAAATATGAACAA
Source organism: Flavobacteriaceae bacterium (assembly GCA_041743085.1). Lineage (GTDB taxonomy): Bacteria > Bacteroidota > Bacteroidia > Flavobacteriales > Flavobacteriaceae > JAFMPW01. Next base: position 13,544 of record JBGTNL010000013.1, on the reverse strand, counting down.
TCTTCCGTTGACCATGGGCCAAGAAGAGTTTCGTTTGCAATTGAGGCACGATCGTGTGGTGGAACTGGCAGGCGAAAGTTTGCGTTTTGGCGACATGGTACGCTACGGGATTGCAGGCCCCGAACTTGCAGGGCCTGATCCAAGCCTCTCAGCGGCCGAAGCCGATTTTGATACGGAGTTCCAGAATTTCGTGAAAGGAAAATCCGAGTATCTACCTATACCACTACGAGAGATCGATGCTTACGGTGGCGGTTTGGAGCAGAACCCGGGCTGGTAATGGCCTAGTTTAAGAACTCTTGAAATGATGTGCCATTGTGTTCAAAAACACAATGGCACTTGTTTCTCAATTCGATAAATTGTATACAAATTTCTTCAGGGATTGTTTCCGTACTAAAAAATGCTTACTTGCTTTAACATAAAATGGTTTGATTTTTCATTACTAAAAATAGTTTTTTTAGGGTGTGCTATCCCTTTTGTGCTATTTGCATGTTCTGAAAAGACCGACAAACCAACACTCTTCAAATTAGTGTTGAGCGAATATTCTGGAATTGATTTCAACAACCAGATCCAACCTTTCGAAAGTGACACTTTGAACGCACTTGAATATGACGTGTTGTTCAACGGTGGTGGTGTAGGTATAGGTGATTTTAATGGTGATGGTTTCCAGGATGTTTTTTTCGCGGGCAATTTGGTTTCTTCTAAATTATACATGAACCAAGGAGATTTCAAATTTCAGGACATTACGGAGCAATCAGGAATCACTACGGAAAAATGGTGTACAGGGGTTTCGGTCGCTGATGTCAATCAAGACGGCCTGTTGGATGTGTACCTTTCTGTGGCCAACGCAACAGGTTCCAAAGTCGATAGATCCAACTTGTTATTCGTCAATCAGGGAAATAATAACAAAAACATACCTGTTTTCAAGGAGTCAAGTGCGGAATATGGCCTTGCTGATGATGGGTTTTCCATTCAATCGGCTTTTTTTGATTATGATAAAGACGGAGACCTTGATTGTTACATCCTCTCCAATGCCATGGAAAAAACCGGACGTAACCAATTGCATAAGAAACTGAATAATGGGGAGAGCCCATCAAACGACCGTTTGTATGAGAATGTGGGTATTAAAAATGGCCATCCCGTTTTCGAAAACGTGACGTTAAGTGCCGGTATCGTAAAAGAAGGTCACGGTCTCGGACTTTGCATTACGGATCTTAATCAAGATGGCTGGCTCGATGTGTATTGTGCCAATGATTTTGTTTCCAATGATGTCATTTGGATCAATAACCATGACGGCACGTTTATTGACAAATCCGCCGAATTTTTAAAACACACTTCCTATAACAGTATGGGAGTAGATATTCAGGATTTTAACAACGACGGTCTCCCTGATATTTGCGTGGTAGATATGTTGCCCGAATTGGAGCAGCGAAGAAAGATGATGGTCATGAAGACCAATAGGGATTTTTTCCGAATCGCCGAGAACCTTGGCTATCAGGATGCATACGTGCGTAATGTACTTCAACTTAATCAAGGAAAAAATGGTAAGGGAAGCCTTCAATTCAGCGAAATAGGTCAAATGGCCGGTATTCATGCTACCGATTGGAGCTGGGCACCTCTATTGGCCGATTTTGACAATGATGGTTTAAAAGATTTGATGGTAACCAATGGGTATCGACGTGATATTACTAATCTTGATTATGCCGTTTACCTGAACCAAGAGCAATCGTTTCATGGAATGTCCGAAGAAGAGGCGCGCCGGAATCGGATCAAAAGGCTATATGAGCTTCCCGAAATGAAAATGCAGAACTACATGTTCAGAAACAACGGGAACCTCACTTTTGCCAACGTCTCCGATACTTGGGGACTTCAAGAAAAAGCCTATTCCAATGGCGCAGCATACGCCGATCTTGATAATGACGGGGACTTGGATCTGATTTTCAATAATATCGATTCCGAAGCAGGTGTGTACAGAAACGAACTGATTTCATCCGATTCCACCAAAAATATCGGTTTAAAGGGAACTACACATTTTGTCCGACTTCGGTTAAAATCCAATACGGACGACAATAAGGCCATTGGGGCCAAGGTAAAAATCGTGCTTCCTTCAGGAGAATTGAAATATCAAGAAAATCTTCCGGTCAGGGGATATATGTCATCCGTAGACCCAATACTTTCTTTTGGGTTGGGCAGTGCCGCTTCCATCAAGATCGAAGTAACTTGGGCGGATGGCAAGGTACAGAAGATTGAAAATTTGTCTCTCGACACACTACATAGTATCGATTATGCTCCCCAAGAGGATAACCTTCCGCTAGCCGAAACAGAAGATCAAAAAGTTTTCGAACTGCTCAATGCCGATAGTTTAGGCCTGAACTTCAAACACGAGGAATACGCCTTCGATGAGTTCAAAAGAACATTTTCTTTGCACCAACAATATAACAAACATTCCCCGGGAATGGCCATAGGCGATGTAGATGGCAACGGCCTTGACGATATTTTTATCGGAGCGGATCCTAACCAGTTGCGCACGATTTACCTTCAAAAAAACCCCGGCACTTTTGAGGCTTTGCCGCAGGGCGAAAACAATCTGGAGGACATGGGTGCACTCCTCTTTGATGCGGATAATGATGGCGATAAAGATCTGTATGTGGTCAGCGGTGGAAGCGTAAACCTAAAGGACAAGGATTACATATACAATGATAGATTATATCTGAACGACGGTAGCGGCAATATGGTACGTTCCCAAAATAGGATTCCCAAGACCCGTTTTAGCGGAAGTGTAGTCACTGCAGCGGATTTTGACCGTGACGGAGACCTTGATCTCTTTAGGGGAAGCCGCGTCAGCGCAGGCGAATTTCCGATGGCACCAGACAATTATCTATTGCGAAACGACAACGGCATATTTAACAATGTTACAAAGGATTTGGGCGAAGGGCTGCAAAAAGTTGGTATGGTAAGTTCCGCCTTGTGGACGGATTATACCCAAGACGGCTGGTTCGATCTGGTGGTGGTCGGTGAATTTATGCCCATTACCTTTTATCAAAACCAAAACGGTAAACTGGTGAAGGACGAAAATGCAACACTCCCCGATTCAATCGGATGGTGGAACAGCATCACCGCAGGCGATTTCGACCAAGATGGGGATTTGGATTATATCGCTGGAAACCTCGGACTCAATAGTCAATATAAGGCATCGATTGACGAACCTCTCAAAGTGTATGGATTCGATTTTGATGGTAATGGCGCCATGGACCCGATCATTACGTATTATAAAGAAGGAAATGAAGTTCCCGTCGCAGTCCGTGATATTATGCACGACCAAATGAGCAGCATTATCAACAAACGCTTCGGAAGTTACGATGCATATTCAAGGGCAGGGATCAATGATATTTTTGATGAAAAGGAATTAAAAAACGCTCAGGTGCTTTCTGCGGTTGAAATGAGGAGCTGTTACATTGAGAATATGGGCAACTCGAAATTTGTTTTAAAACCCTTACCGATGGAGGCACAAATCTCCCCAGTTTTCGGTTCGTTGGCCAATGATTTTAATGAAGATGGATTTTTGGATGTGCTGCTGGTCGGCAATTCCGAAGCCTTCGAAACCTACACCGGCCCCTATGATGCCTCAATGGGCACCCTTTTGTTGGGAAACGGAAACGGAGATTTTACTTATGTACCACAAACCAAATCGGGATTGTACCTAGACCATGACCAAAAGGCATTGGGAACCATCCATACCGGAAGCGAAAATCTGATCGTACTGACCAATAACAATGCGGAGACCCAATTGTTGCGGTCATCCTATCAAGAACTTGGCGAATACATCGCACTTGAACCTAAGGAGGCATCCTTGGAAATCGATTTTGCCAATGGCAAATCGGAAAGGAGGGAAATCGGTTATGGCGGCGGCTATTTGACCCAATCCTCCAGAGGTTTCTTTGTCCCAAAAGATAAAGTGAAGGAAATCCGTTTATATGATTTTTCAGGAAAACGAACAAGAACTATTTACCCAAACACTATATGAAAACCTTTTTGGAAATTCCTGGCATTCGAAAGTTAAAGGAACTTTTTTGCATCTTGCTAATCATGCTTGTTTCAATGCGGGCTGTTGCGCAACAACCCGACCCGCCGGGGCAAATAACCAAGAGCGAAACTTCCAAAAACAAGGCATATCTATTTGCGCACATGACCCATGAAGATTATGGTAGATTGTATTATTCGGTAAGTGAGGATGGCCTGCATTGGAATCGTCTGAACGATGGTAAAAGAGTATTCGAAGACTATCAAGGGCATCCCGATATCTGTAAAGGTCTTAATGGAAAATACTATATCGCAGGCAACACCAGTGACTCCTCCCCTGACATCAATATCTGGGTATCGGACGATTTAATTAGCTGGAAAAAACATGCCGTTTATACACCCGACCTAAAAAGCACTCCTGATTATTCACAGGCGTTGCCACGAATCGGTGCACCAAAATTGTTTTATGATAATGCTTCCTCCCAATTCGTGATGACCTGGCATACCCCCCATAAAGAAGGTACCAAGGAGGATCCCGAAAGATACTGGGCAAGTCAACGCACTTTATATGTGCTTTCAAAAGATTTAAAAACCTTTACTGATACCCCAAAACGTTGGTTCGATTGGGATTTCGGCACCATCGACGTCATTATCAGAAAAGTCGAAGATACCTATTACGCCATTATGAAGGACGAAACCTATCCTACCTTGTACTGGCCTACCGGAAAGACGATACGCATTGCAAGATCGGGTTCGCTGTTGGGGCCGTATTCATTGCCCTCCGATCCTATTAGTCCCAATTTCAGGGAGGCACCCATGCTTATACCCTCGCCCGATGACAAGATTTGGTATCTGTATTATGAACAATATCCCGGGGTTTCCTACGGACTTTCGATTTCCGATAATCTGAACGGCCCTTGGTACCAGGCCTCCGGCTATACCTTTCATAGCGATTGGGACAAATATGCATTCCCTGAAAAAGTCAGGCACGGCTGTATGATAACCATTTCAGGTAACGAATATGATGCCTTGGTGCAGCAATTTGGAATTCAAAAAGAAGAAAAAACCAATTGAAAGATAAACATTAACTAATTTATAAAAAATGAAATCAACAGGACTAAAATATTGGCTTGTAGCACTTTGTCTTTGTGGACTTTTTGCGGAGGCGCAGACCAAGACCTTTACAAATCCGCTGATACCATCGGGAGCCGATCCCTACAGTACCTACCACAACGGCTATTACGCCTACACGAATACGGTAGGGAACAAGTTGGTGCTTTGGAAAACCAAAAATCTGGCAAATTTGGCCACTGCAGAGAGCAAAACGATATGGATTCCGCCGACGGGAACCGATTATTCACATGAAATTTGGGCACCCGAAGTACATTTTATCGATGGGAAATGGTATGTCTATTTTGCGGCTGACGATGGCAACAATAACACGCATAGAATGTATGTATTGGAAAATGCTTCGGACGACCCTTTTAAGGGAAAATGGGAGTTCAAGGGAAAAATCGCTGCCAAGACCGATAAATGGGCCATCGACGGCAACGTTTTCAAACACAAAGGCCAGCTCTATATGATATGGTCGGGTTGGGAAGGTGATGTCAATGGGCAACAAGATATTTTTATCGCCAAAATGAAAAATCCTCTGGAGATTGAAGGCGATAGAGTAAAAATAGGTTACCCCATGTACGAATGGGAAAAGCATTGGGATACTGGTACTTCTGATAAAAATCCGCCACAGGTATTTGTAAACGAAGGCCCGCAGTTTTTATCGAACGGCGACCAAATTTTCATTGTGTTCTCGGCGAGCGGCTGTTGGACGGATTATTACAGCTTAGGTCTTATGACTTTTATAGGAACGGATAACCTTTTGGATTCCGAAGCTTGGGTGAAATCCAAAGAACCGATTTTTACACAATCCCTGAAAAATGCGGTTTATTCGCCCGGTCACAATTCCTTCTTTAAGTCGCCCGATGGCACACAAGACTGGATTCTGTACCATGCCAATTCAAAACCCGGTCAAGGTTGCGGAAGGTTGCGGTCTCCACGAATGCAAAAAATATATTGGGACACAAATGGATATCCATTTTTAGGAGAACCCTTGCCCGAAAATGTGATTATGGAAATTCCATCAGAGTAGTAAATATAAAATATCCTTGTTTTAGGGGTATAAGATTTTGAGTTAGCAAGTTGAGTTGTTTGAGTTAGTTTTGAGAATTATCGGGCTTTGAAAAAGGCCCGGTAATTTTATTCGATTTGTGACGAAAACCATTATAAATATTGGTAACATTTTAAAAAAAAAGAATGAGAGTATTAGAAAAGCTACCCTTAATCCTTGGATTGATTATGATTGTTTTTTCTGTTTCCTGCAAACAAGAAAAGAAAGAATCGATCGAATCTACCCCTGAAGAAAAAATAGCGGAATACACAAACCCCCTGGAGGTTGAATTTGGCGACCCTTATATTCTTGATAACGGCGATGGCACCTTCTATATGTACGGTACAGGTGGTGGCGCAAAGGACGGGTTTGCGACCTATTCATCAACCGACTTGGTGGACTGGAAATTTGAAGGCCAGGTGTATCATGGCAACACGACTGAATCTTGGAACTTAAAAAGTTTTTGGGCACCCGAAGTGTATAAAATAGATAAGAAGTACTATTTATTTTATAGTTCCGATAGGAAGCATAACCCCACCAACGAACTGGAAACTTTTAGTATTGGTGTGGCGGTTTCGGATAGCCCCAAAGGACCATTTGAAGATTTGAAAAACGAGCCCCTTTTCGATCCTGGTTACCCGATTATCGATGCCAATGTTTTTCAAGATGATGATGGAAAATACTATTTATACTATTCCCGTGCGTGTTACGAGCATGCTGTAGAAAGTGAAATTGCCGACTGGGCAAAAAAGGAAGGGCTCTATGATGAGATTGAAGAGAGTTGGGTCTATGGCGTAGAACTTGCCCCCGATTTTAAAAGCGTAATTGGAAAGCCTGTTCCGTTGTTGCGCCCGCCCAAGACATTAGATGATAAAAACGCCGAATGGGAAAGCCGTTCGGTAACCTCAAAGGAAACCAATCGCCGTTGGACTGAAGGCTCCTTTACTTTTAAACATAACGGAACTTATTATATCATGTATTCGGCAAACCACTATGCGGGGCCAAACTATGCCGTGGGCTATGCCACCGCCGAACATCCGTTGGGGCCTTATACCAAGGCAGAAAACAATCCGGTCTTAGAAAAGAATGTTGAAAAAGGAGGCAACGTAACCGGCACGGGTCACAACATGGTACTTTTTTTCGAAGGAGGAAAAAAAATGTATGCCGTATATCACGGTCGTACAAAACAGACCGGCGAGAAACGGGTAGTTTTTATGGATAAAATGGAAATCTTGCCAGATAGTAAATTGATTGTACACGGTCCAACTACTGAACCAAGACGGCATCCACTAACAAAATAAATCGGATAAACTATAAATTGAAGAACACATGAAAAAATCAATACTTACAGGTCTTTTGCTGTGCGCCGTTTTCATTGGTAACGGCCAAGAAAATTTATTGGAGAAAAACAAATGGTCTCCTGAAAGGGCAAAAGCGTGGTACACCCAGCATAAATGGATGACCGGTGCCAATTTCAACCCCAGCACCGCCATCAACCAATTGGAAATGTGGCAAGAAGATACTTTTGATCCCGAGACCATTGACCGGGAACTTGGTTATGCCGAAGGTATCGGTTTTAACACAATGCGGGTATATCTACATAGTCTGGCCTATAAAGCCGATCCCGAGGGATTCAAAAAACGGATGGACACCTATTTGGGCATCGCCTCTAAACATGGTATCGAGACCCTTTTTGTATTTTTTGATGATGTTTGGGGTAAGACCCCAAAGATCGGGAAACAGCCCGATCCCGTACCCGGCACCCATAATTCGGGTTGGGTACAGGATCCCGGGGATCCCGCATCCAAGGAAGAAAAGAATTTTCCAGCTTTGGAAGTATATGTCAAGGATATCCTAAAAACCTTCGCCAACGACAAACGCGTCTTGATGTGGGATCTTTACAATGAGCCGGGCAACACGGGAAAACTGACCACTTCAATGCCTCTTTTGAAAAAAGTTTTCCAATGGGGCAGGGAAGTCAACCCCAGTCAACCCTTGACCGTAGGATTATGGCGTTGGGATTTTCAGGAATTGAATACTTTTCAAGCCCAAAATTCAGACATTCTTAGTTACCACCACTATGAGGATGCGGAAAAGCATCAGCATGTAATCAACCTATTAAAGACCCACGACCGACCTATGGTCTGTACTGAGTACATGGCACGGACGAACAACAGTCGGTTTTCCAATATTCTGCCCCTCCTTAAAAAGGAAAACATCGGTGCCATCAATTGGGGTTTGGTAGCTGGAAAATCAAATACCAAATACGCTTGGAATACGCCGATAGAAGATGGTGGCGAACCGATTGAATGGTTTCATGAGGTGTTTCGAAAAGATGGCACACCCTATCGTCAAGATGAGGTCGACCTGATAAAAAAATTGAACAACGAAGCAAAAAAATAATCGAATGAGCAAAAAGAACCCCTATTGGATAGTGGCCTTGTCCATAGTTCTACTGTTGATGGCCTGTAAGGAAAATCAAAAGAGTGTCGAAGATGCAGATTCAAAACAAGAAATAAAATCAGAAGTTATGTCTTCCAATTTAATGGAAGAAAGTTTCAATACCACAATTGATGGTAAACCAGTAAAATTATATTGGTTGCAAAACAAAGATTTGAAAATGGCTATGACCAACTACGGTGGTCGTATCGTAAGTCTTTATGTGCCCGACAAGAATGGGCAACTAACCGATGTAAGCATTGGTCGTGGCGGTATCAAAGAATACGTCGAATCTGCCGAGGCTTATTTCGGGGCTACCATAGGTAGGGTGGGCAACCGTATTGCCAAAGGAAAATTTACCTTAGACGGAAAGGAATATTCCATACCCACCAATAATAACGAAAATGCCTTGCACGGAGGTTATAAAGGCTTTCAAGATGTCGTTTGGGATGCCGAGCAGCCCAACAACCATACTTTGGTGCTTAAATACAAATCCCCAGATATGGAAGAAGGTTTCCCCGGTAATCTGAGTGCAAAAGTTACATATTCCCTGACGGATGATAATTCGGTCAAAATAGAATACGAGGCCACTACGGATAAACCTACAGTAGTCAATTTGACCAATCACACCTATTTTAATCTCAATGGCGAAGGAAGTGGCACTATCTTGAACCATTCTCTTCAACTGTTTGCAGATAAATTTACACCCGTGGATGCCGGATTGATTCCGACCGGAGAACTAAAGGAAGTTGGCGGTACGCCGTTCGATTTTACTGCACCCCATAACATCGGCGAAAGGGTCGAAGCTGACAACGGGCAATTAAAGTTCGGTGGCGGTTATGACCATAACTTTGTCTTAGACGGCAAAAAAGAAAATGGTATGAACCATGCCGCAACGGTAGTAGGCGACAAATCAGGTATCGTAATGGATGTATATACCCAAGAGCCTGGAATACAGTTCTATTGCGGTAATTTTATGGCTTCCGAAAATCAATTGAAATCAGGTGCCAAAGATGATTTTAGAACTGCTTTTTGTCTAGAGACCCAACATTTTCCCGATGCGCCCAACCAGCCCGATTTTCCTTCGATACGATTGGATCCAGGGGAAACCTATCATACGGTTTCGGAATATAAATTCTCAAAACAATAATTTGGGATTATGCAAAAATTGAAGTTCTTAGTTTATCTTTTGGCACTCTACGTTGGTACAGTTTTTTCTCAAAATGACACCAATTCGGGTTCGTCTTCCATTTACCTCGCCGACCCCACCATATTTCTACAAGACGGTGTGTACTATTTGTATGGAACGAATGGAGATCCAAAACTTTCCGAAAAACAGGGCTTTTTGGTCTATACTTCAAAAGACCTAAAAACTTGGGAGGGTCCTATGGGTGCAACTGATGGCCTAGCCCTAAAAAAAGGCGATGCCTTTGGCGACAAAGGATTCTGGGCGCCACAGGTTTTTGAATATCAAGATAAATTCTACATGGCCTATACTGCCAACGAACATATTGCCATGGCCGTATCGGATAGTCCGTTGGGACCGTTCACCAATACCACTAAGGAAGATTTAAAAGCACCGGTAAAACAAATAGATCCGTTTGTGTTTTTTGATGATGATGGAAAAAAGTACCTCTACCACGTACGGCTGACCGAAGGAAACCGGATTTTCGTAACCGAACTCAACGATGACCTTTTAAGTATTAAACCGCAGACCTTGACCGAGTGTCTATCCGGCGAACGACAATGGGAAAACACCCAGAATGCCGAGTGGCCCGTAACCGAGGGTCCAACAGTTTTAAAACACAATGGGCTGTATTATTTGATTTATTCCGCAAACGATTTTAGAAATCCCGATTATGCCGTTGGTTTTGCAACTAGTGAAAGTCCGTTGGGGCCTTGGAAAAAATCCGATAAAAGTCCGATTATCCATAAAGATATGCTAGGTATAAATGGTACGGGACATGGCGATGTTTTAATTGATGAAGATGGCGAAATGCATTATGTGCTGCACACGCATTTCAGCAATTCCGAAGTACAGCCTAGAAGAACTGCAATTATAAAAATGGATTTTGCAAAACAGGGAAATGGAGCCGATTTACTTAACGTGGATAACCGTACTTTTAGATTTTTAGAACAACGTTAGGGAAATAGGTCGTACACGGGCCGAAAGCATCGAGTTTCAAAAAACAATTGTATTGAAACATAAAAAGAATACGACAGATTCTTTTTCTAATGCCGACCTTTTTTTTACAGGGGCAAATCCGAGTTTCCCTACCAGAAAATCCCAGTGAAAACGACACCAAAATAACCTTGGATGAAAACGAAATTACCCTTACATGGCAGCTTGAAGGTTCGGAACAATGCCCATTGCAGTTGAATTTGGAAAAGGGGAAGCCCTTGTTCGGCACTATAGAAATGGGACGCTTGGAAACCGATGCCCGCCGACCTTTCCACCCCTAAATTAGGATTGCGGGTACTCGATCTTATGGACGACATGAACAACTGGGGTGTCAAAAAGAAAGTGATCGCCGACCCAGATTATTTTACGATAATCAACGAGAATGAGAAGTTTGCCACATGAACGTAAACTATTTGCAGTTGGATGCTATACCTGATTTCTTCGAAGGTTGGCAGTCAGTACTTGACGCAATGGAGAAAGGTAGATTCTTTTCGACCACAGGGGAAATCTTGATTCCGTCTTTTATAATAAATGGAAAAGAATCTGGGGAAACGGTCAAATTGAATAGATCAGGTAATTCGGACATTAAGGTGCAAATCGACTGGACGTTCCCTTTGAATTTTACGGAAATCATTTCTGGGGATGGGAAAAGCGTATTTCGGAAAAGGATAGAATTGAATCGAAAAGAAGCTTTTGGTTCGCAAAATTTTGAGAGTTCAGACTAACCAGCTTTCAATGTTTTTGTCCTTAATTTCAGTTTACTTTTTAAAACAGCCACATCATCGCTGATTTTTTGTTCCAGGACTCTTGCGTAAATTTGTGTAGTTGAAAGTTTTTTATGCCCCGGTAATTTCGAGACCGTTTCAATCGGTACCCCATTAGCCAGAGTAACCGTTGTTGCAAACGTGTGTCGGGCAACATGAAAGGAAATATTTTTTTCAATGCCACATCTGGCTGCCATAATCTTCAAATATTTGTTGCACCCTTGATTGGAATACAATGGCAGTACCAAATTATTATTCTTACCATAGGACAAAGCCGAATATCGCGCTATCATTTCTTTGGCCTTATCCAATAGGGGAACTTTGACAGTAGCTTTCCTTTCTCCCTTCTGGTAAATATCCATTCATCCCCGTCGATACCCAATACCAATTGCTGAAACGAAAGTTGTTTTATATCGATGTAACTTAAGCCGGTGTAACACGCAAAAATAAAAACGTCCCGTACCTTTCTTAAACCTATTTCCAACAATTGGAGTGTTTCAACAGCTCCTCCATGGTTAAAAAAGGTCGGTCAAACTTAACAAAACTCAATTTATAACGGTCAAAAGGATCTTTTTGGAGCCAATCAAAATTTAATGCCACATTGACCATTTTATGAAATCGCTCCATGTGCTTCATTATGCCATTGGAGGTCAAGGGTTTAGATTTTAATAGGGTGGGAGTTGTTCTTAAAAAATGCTCAAAATTTACAACAAACAGATAGTCAATTTGTGCCAGATATATATTTGAGGATTTGAATTTCCTCATAATAAATTTTAGCAGATATTTTTCCGTGGAATTGTAATTTTTGGACGTTCCCGGTTCAAGTTTCAGCGTTTCCTTTTCTCTATGATGTTTGAGGAGATCTTTGAGGGTTTTAGTCTTTTCGTCCTCCCCGAGATATCATGATTTGATGGCCAGAGCGGTAATTAATTTATGTTCAAGGGAAAGTTGTTTATGACATTCTAAAAAGTCGGAGTAGACCCCATCAAGATATTCGTTAATTGATTTTGCACCGGAGACCCGAGAATTGATCCGTCCTGACTCGGAACACCAATGCTCCAACCTGGTTGCTCTTTTTAAACTAACATCTGCCCGCATCCCATCTACTGTAATTCTTGCGTAGATTGGGATAGCCCCATTCTTTCTAATAGACTTTTTTTTAAGCCAAAAGTGGACACCAAAAGTTTTTGAAGTTTTCATCACTTTCGTTTTTAAAGATTATTAAATCAGTGAAACGAAAGTCAAATCGCCGTGAAAAGTCCTTTGCGATATAATATTAGTAAGAAATCGCCATTAAAAATAGGACACCGAATAGGACACCTTTTATATGATATCAAATGAATTCATTTGAATACAAATAAAATAAAAAACACTGTCAACCAGTCAGTTAACAGTGTTTTGATACCACTTGAAAAGTGGTTCGTCGGGATGACAGGAATCCCATTTCGTATTCAAGTAATTGATTTACAGTATTCTACATATTTTTATTTAATGTAAAATCCCGTTATTGACACTGTAATCTCAGAAGTAACTTAATGAACGTAAATTTTATGTGTTTTTACTACCTTAAAAATACAAAGAAAATTAATATGTAATTGATATCTCAAAGAGTGCAATTAAAAGGAGTAAGAGTTTCAATGAATACAGGCCTAAAAAAGGTTCCTTTTACGGGATTGTTGAGAATTAAGGGATTATCGCCCTGCTAAACTTAGTTAGGATCTGGATTTTAAAAATAGTGAATTTATTCACGTCTTTTAAAAGGCAATTGAACCTTGCCAAATTGCTTTTAGTTATTGTTGAACCAGAATATCGATTATGTATCGCTAGGGTCAAACGGTTTTAATTTACCTTGAAAATCCACCTGCTTTGCAGGTGGTCATGTTCTGATGGCTATGCCTATTTTTGTGACATGAGTAAATATAGGAAACTTAGCCATGTCGTTTACAAGTGTGATTATCATATTGTTTGGGTTCCAAAG
>JBGTNL010000012.1:0-39085 GCA_041743085.1 Flavobacteriaceae bacterium | reverse complement strand
CGGATATGAGGCTATGAGGTTGGACGAGCAAGCACATCGTTGTGAAGTCCGAAACACATTTAAGTGATAACCGAAGTAGTAGATGCAGCGGGAATCGAGTGAAAGAAGATGTCATTACCTGGGGAGGTCCCCCAAGCTACGGGTAGCTATATGGAGAAGTCAGCAGAGGCCATAGTACCCATGTGAAACGAGTGGCATAGAACTGCCCAGGCCTCACAGGTGGGGAAGGGCCGAACGCAATCCTTCTGGAAATTATAATGGGAGCATTGGTTTTCATTAATTGGGTTACCGATTCCCAAGAAAACCTGTAGCCTTTTAAAAAAGTACAGGATAGTTTCAATTGGTGTAAAGAGCGATCGGAAAGATGGATTGCGAACCGCCCAGTACGAGACCCGCTTGGCCCGCACTTACGAAGGAAGTGTACGGTGGTGTGAGAGGTGCGCTCCGTTCCTATTTAAGGGCGGAGCCGCCTACTCAATTGGCAAATCGTTTTTATTTTTTTCCGACCGAGTGAGAAAAAGTCCGCATTGGGTGCGTTAATTCAAGGCAACTCACTAGAAACAGGGGAGCTGCAGCTAATTAACGCAAACCAAAAACGTGCACCTATCGCTTACGACTAATTTAACCTTAGGTGAAACATCGAAAACTATTGAGCCAAACAGCTCTACCGCCCAACAAGCAATTGCCGACTTTATGATAGCTGCCGGCGAAATGCCCGAAGGTTCTCAAGGAGGAGGTACCATGAATTTTCAAGTGGTAGAGGCTAGCACCTTTGAACAATCCATGCAACAAATGGGTATAAGTGCCGGCTTTACCGAGCCACAATCTAGTGTGGGTCTTGATGGAAGTTTATCGGTCGAGAAGTCCAGAAGCAGTTTCGATCATACGGTAGTTGCCCAATTTGTACAGGAAATGTTCACTGTTAGGGTCGCCGATGACCTAATTCCAGCCCCTGCGGATTTCTTCACCAATGATTTTTCGATAACTGAAATAGAACAAATGGAAAATGCAGGTGAAATAGGTAGTGATAACATTCCTCTTTATATCGAATCGGTAACCTACGGTAGGTTATTGTTATTTTCAATGCGATCGGAAACTGTTGCCTCGGGTGGCAAATTAGAAACCGCATTAAGAGTTTCCATGGCAAAATATGCCAATGCAGGAGGTGAACTATCTGAGGGACATGATGAAATATTTAAGACTGCCTCATACAGAATTTATTCTGCGGGAGGCTCGCAAGAAGGAGCAAATGCCGCAATCGCTAATTTGGATTGGAGCCGGTTTTTTGTTAAATCAACTGCATCCGAAGCAATTCCGATCTCGTTTGTAGCAAAAACCTTAAAAGGTAAAAAGATTGTTGGTTTGGTCAACAGTACCACGTTCGACCAAAGGGATAATTGTTCGTTGCTTGAGTTAATTGAGCCTCCAGCTCCAGAGATAGCATCGTATGATATCATAGTTACTTGGACAAGGACAGATAACACAGGTGCCTGTATTGGCGGCTCCATTGGCACATGCAAACCAGATGCTTTTGTAAAACTTGAAGGCGAAAACACATTTACCACGCTAACCGCCTTGAAGAGTTTTCAACGATCTTTCAAGATACCAACAGGAGGGTGTCCGAAACGTGTATTCAGGCTTTGTTGTGAGTCCGGACAGCTGTTGGGGAAAAGCAAGCCGTATTTGATTTTCCTGACACCCTTCTTTAATCATCATTTCCCAAATTCCAGATTCTATGTGCTGTCTTCGGAGCTTACCACCCTAAATAGGTTGCTGAGTGACCTCTATCCCCTTAAATTAAATTTTGTTTTGGGTTCTGATCTAAACACCTCTCTCTAACACAGCACCTCGGGCATGACGTCTCTGAAATCACCCCTCAAAATGTTTCTCATCAGGTTTATCCAAATGGGAGTCTTCCGGAAAATAGTCCTCTTCAGAAATTTGGTTCTCAACTAATTTTTCAGGAGGTAACTTTTTCGCTGCCTTGTGATGCTCGTGATCAATACCCTCGTACGCTTCTTCTCTCTTTTCGTAGCTTTCATCCAATTCATCAAGTATAGTGGTCATTTTCCGTTTGTCACTGATCATCGCCCAGGTCATGATAAGGCTGGTACCGATGATCACAAAAAGCAAAATGCCGGGTTCAAAGCCAACTATCTGTGCTTCCACTGGGATGGCGAAGAATAGGAGTACGGTAATTAAGCCCCTGGGGGCTATGAACAATTGAGGAAGAAAATCCCGGCCTAACAAAAGGCGCAGTAGTACAAATCGTATGGCATAGATAGATGCTAGAATCAGCAGGCTGATCATGGCTACGTTCAAATTCAGCAGGGAGGCCAGGGCAATGGTGATACCAAAGACCACAAAGAAAAAGGTGCGTACCACAAAAGCTGTCTCGAGCGTAATAATATGAAGTTCATGATAAATTTGATGTGCCCTGTCTTTCTTTAAAAAATGGACCATTTTACCTCCGAAAAAAAGTTTCATATTGGCGATCACCAGGCCAAAAATAAGGATGATGATCAGGGAGGACAAGTGCATCTTTTTCCCCAACGCATATAATAACAACAGTACAGCGATCAACAGGAATTGTTTGGCCTGACTCTTTATTTCCTGAAAGATGAGGATTATGGCATAACTGGCTATAACGGCAATGACAATAGTAAGCAAGATGTTGCCCGCAAAGCCGACGGCACCTGAGGCCTCTGCCGGATCTAACTGACCTACCAAAAAGTAGAACATAATAATTCCCATGATATCGGAAAAAGTACTCTCGTAAATATGAAATTCCTTTTTTCCCTCCTTTAAGCCGCTTACGCTGGGGATAATTATTGCACTGGACAGAATGGACAATGGTGTGGCATAGAGCCAGGCGGAATGCATAGTCATATCCGGGATAAACTGATAGAGGATCAAAGCGGCAACCCAGGCAGAGCCAAGTAACCCTATGAGGGCTATGGCCATGGATTTAAGGATGGGCCATAATTTTTCTTTTTTCAATTCCAGTTCCAGGGCAGCCTCGAGTACAATCATGATCAGACCAATAATACCCAGGACCTCAAGAGCAGGGAAAAAATCGGGGGGTTCCTTTACAAAATATTTTATGATGTATTGCAAACCAATACCTAGGGCAATAAGCATGAGCACGGAAGGGACATTCGTTTTTTTGGCAATACCATTGAACCAAAAGGATAAGATAACAATTACCGAGGCTGCAATGATGAGGTTATAGGATTCAAAGATTTCCATGGTTTTTTTGGTTTGTTACAACTTTACTGTGGGTTAGTTAGGTTAAAAGTACTATTTAATAAATGATAATGCATTCCGCGACATACTAATGGGCACCTCTAAACTTAAACTCAAGATCATACGATTTTGGTATAATTCAAATTAAAAAAAGTTGTATATTTGCACCACTGAAAGGATATCGATGTATTCATGAGGGGACAATATGGTCCTCTTTTTTATTGGAGAAAGTTAGTTCTGAGAAGTCATGAAAGGACCAAACGGAAGGATGCGATTGAGCCAATCCCGCCAGGGAGCGGGATCTCACTAAGAAAATTGAGATCAATTGAAGCATATGCTGAAGGATAAAGTTGAAGTGATTTTAAATGCGGCTTTGGAGAAAGAAAAGTCGTTATTTCTCATAGATCTTTCTATCACACCGGACAATGCCATAAAGGTTGTCCTGGATGGGGATAATGGGGTTAACCTTAAGGATTGTGTGAACATAAGCAGGGAAATTGACCAGCATCTGGACAGGGAGGAAACCGATTTCTCTCTCGAAGTTACATCTGCAGGGGCAACGGCACCCTTGTCATTGCCAAGGCAGTACAGGAAAAATATTGGCAGAAAACTGAAAGTAAGAACAGGGGATAATAAATTTGAGGGGAACCTTACCAACCTAACTCCGGAATATATTACATTAGAGTGGAAGGCAAGGGAATCCAAACCTGTTGGAAAGGGAAAAATTACAGTTCGGAAAAAGCGGGAAATTGCCTTTTCTGAAATTGAAGAAGCAAAAGTTGTATTAAAATTTTAATTGTAGATCAAAATGGAAAATATTGCGTTGATCGAATCTTTTTCGGAATTTAAAGACGATAAGTTCATAGACAGGGTTACGCTAATGGCAATTCTGGAAGAAGTCTTCAGAAGTGCTCTTAAAAGGAAATTCGGTTCGGATGATAACTTTGATATTATCATCAATCCTGATAAAGGGGATCTGGAAATATGGAGAAACCGCGTTGTGGTTGAAGATGGGGAAGTAGAGGATCCCAATGAAGAAATATCACTTTCGGAGGCGCGAAAAATTGAACCCGATTTTGAAGTTGGGGAGGATGTGTCCGAAGAGGTGAAACTGATCAATCTGGGTAGAAGAGCTATTCTGGCTTTGCGTCAAAATCTTATCTCCAAGATCCACGAACACGATAATACGACCATTTATAAGCAGTTTAAGGATCTGGAAGGAGAAATTTACACTGCTGAGGTACATCATATAAGGCATAAAGCCATCATCTTATTGGATGATGAAGGCAATGAAATCATCCTTCCAAAGGACAAGCAGATCCCTTCTGATTTTTTCAGGAAAGGAGATAACGTCCGCGGTATCATAGAAAGTGTTGAATTAAAAGGCAGTAAACCTATGATCATCATGTCCCGGACATCTCCTACTTTCTTGGAACAGTTGTTCTTTCAGGAAATCCCTGAAGTTTTTGACGGGCTTATCACTATTAAAAAAGCGGTACGGATCCCGGGTGAAAAAGCCAAGGTGGCTGTTGATTCCTATGACGACAGAATAGACCCGGTGGGAGCCTGTGTTGGCATGAAGGGTTCCCGTATTCACGGTATTGTAAGGGAATTGGGCAATGAGAATATTGATGTGATCAACTGGACCAATAATCCGCAATTAATGGTGACCAGGGCGTTAAGCCCGGCTCGTGTTTCCTCTGTAAAATTAAATGATGAAAAAATGACCGCCCAGGTATATCTCAGGCCCGAAGAGGTATCAAAGGCAATAGGCAGGGGTGGCCATAACATACGCCTGGCCGGACAGCTAACGGGTTACGAGATCGATGTATTCCGTGAAGGGGTTGAGGAAGATGTGGAACTTACGGAATTTTCCGATGAAATAGATGCCTGGATCATCGATGAACTTAAGAAGATAGGCATGGATACAGCACGCAGTGTCCTGGAACAGGATGTGAACGATCTTATAAAACGTACGGATCTGGAAGAGGAAACAATTTTGGAGGTTGTGCGGATCCTAAAAGAAGAATTTGAAGATTAAACTATATATTAGCGGCGAATATTAAGAGAAGGAACAGATATTTATGGCAGATAATGCAACGATAAGGCTTAATAAAGTTTTAAGGGAACTTAATATTTCACTGGATAGGGCTGTGGATTACCTCTCGTCCCAAGGGCACGAGATCGTAGCCAGGCCTACTACTAAAATTTCAGATGAGGTTTACCAGGTTCTGTTGGACGAGTTCCAGACGGATATGAGCAAAAAAGTTGCATCCAAGGAAGTTGGTGAAGAAAAGCGTAAGGAGAAAGAAGCCCTACGGCTGCAATTGGAACAGGAACAGGAAGAAAAAAGGCTTGCCAGGGAACAAAGGGCGGCCTCCAGGGACGTGGTTAAGGTAAAAGCAGAATTGGCGGGGCCTAAGCAAGTCGGCAAAATAGATCTTACTCCGAAGAAGGAAGAAAAGCCCGTTGCGGAAAAGCCAGCCGTAAAAGAGGAGCCAGAAGAAATTAAACCCGAAGTAAAAGCTGAGGAAGTTTCAAAAGAAGAATCAAAAAAGGCGCCTAAAAAGAAAGAAGAAGAGCAAGAAGTGCCTGATGAACCGGAAGCTATTGAAACACAGTACCAAAAGCTTTCCGGACCAAAAATCATGGGCGATAAAATTGATCTTTCAAAGTTCAATAAGCCCAAGAAAAAATCAGAATCCCCGAAAAAGTCCCAGGCAGCGGACAAAAGGAAAAGAAGGAAAAGAATTGTCAGCGGCAATGGTTCACCGGGTAATGGCCGGGGCAGGACAGGAGCTAAGAAAGGGCAACGTTTTTCATCAGCTCCGAAAGTGGAGCCTACGGAGGAGGAAGTACAAAAGCAGGTCCGGGAGACCCTGGAAAAATTGCAGGGTAAGTCCAAAAAAGGCAAAGGAGCCAAATACAGAAGGGAGAAAAGGGATCAGCATCGGGAACAGACCGAAAAAGACCTTGAACAACTCGAATTAGATAGCAAAATTCTTAAGGTAACCGAGTTTGTTACCGCCGGAGAAGTGGCCACCATGATGGACGTCGCCACAACCGAGATTATTTCGGCCTGCATGTCCCTGGGCATTATGGTCACAATGAATCAACGATTGGATGCGGAAACTTTGTCTATTGTAGCAGAGGAATTTGGATACGAAGTAGAGTTTGTAACTGCGGAAATAGAAGATTCTATTGAAGAGGAGCAAGATGATCCCCAAGATCTGAAACCAAGGGCGCCCATTGTAACTGTGATGGGGCACGTTGATCATGGAAAGACTTCATTGCTAGACTACATAAGGGAAGAGAATGTAATCGCCGGGGAAAGTGGTGGAATTACCCAGCACATTGGCGCCTATGGAGTCACTTTGGAGGATGGGCAGAAAATAACCTTTTTGGATACTCCGGGTCACGAGGCCTTTACCGCAATGCGCGCTCGTGGTGCCCAGGTCACGGATATTGCCATCATCGTAATAGCCGCAGATGATGATATTATGCCTCAAACCAGGGAAGCTATAAGTCATGCTCAGGCTGCCGCGGTTCCCATCGTTTTTGCCATTAATAAAATAGACCGGCCGACCGCCAATCCCGAGAAGATAAAAGAAGGTCTGGCGAACATGAATCTCTTGGTAGAGGATTGGGGCGGTAAAATACAATCTCACGATATTTCCGCGAAAACCGGAGAGGGAGTGAAAGAACTTTTGGAAAAGGTGCTGCTAGAAGCGGAACTTTTAGAATTGAAAGCCAACCCGGACAAGCTTGCTACCGGAACCGTAGTGGAAGCTTTTCTGGATAAGGGAAGGGGCTATGTGTCTACCATATTGGTCCAGGGAGGTACGCTCGATATAGGAGATTACGTCCTGGCGGGAACGTGCAGCGGCAAAACCAAGGCCATGCAGGACGAACGTGGTAAGGTTGTTAAAAAGGCTGGCCCGTCTACGCCAATATCTATCTTGGGCTTGGATGGTGCACCGCAGGCAGGGGATAAATTCCATGTGCTGGAAGATGAAAGGGAAGCCAAACAAATTGCCGCCAAACGAAGTCAATTACTCCGTGAGCAATCCGTACGGACCCAGCGGCATATTACCTTGGACGAGATTGGCAGAAGAATTGCATTGGGCGACTTTAAAGAGCTTAACATTATACTCAAGGGCGATGTGGATGGTTCCGTTGAGGCATTGACCGATTCCTTCCAGAAGCTTTCTACCGATGAGATCCAGGTGAATATTATACATAAAGGTGTAGGGGCAATTACGGAATCTGATGTACTGCTGGCTTCCGCTTCGGATGCCATAGTCATTGGTTTTAACGTCCGTCCAATGGGCAATGCCAGGGATATAGCCGATAAAGAGGAAATAGATATCAGGATGTACTCAATAATCTATGACGCCATCAACGACCTGAAGGATGCCATGGAAGGTATGCTCTCCCCGGAAATAAAGGAGGAGATCTCCGGTACTGCGGAAATCAGGGAAACATTCAAAATATCCAAGGTAGGCACCATTGCTGGATGTATGGTTACCAGTGGCAAAATATTCAGAAATTCCAATATAAGACTTATCCGGGACGGGGTGGTTATCTACACAGGGGAACTGGCTTCCCTGAAAAGGTTTAAGGACGATGTTAAGGAAGTGGCCAAAGGATATGATTGCGGGTTGCAGATCAAAAACTACAATGATATAAGGGAGAATGATATTGTGGAAGCCTTTCAGGAAGTGGCTGTCAGAAAAACACTATAATCCGCTTATATCGGTTTAGAATGTAGCTCCTCTCATGAGTAGGGGAGATAGCTTCCAGCCCGGGGAATCCGGAGCGGTTGGCATCACCCTCGAATGCAATAAGAGGATTCCCTGAAGTTTTAAACTGTCCCAAAAATGGAAGCAAAAATGATTTTCACGACAGGGTAGGGGTTGTCGTATATCCTACGAATGAGGTTGAAATCAACATCTCAACTCCCGGAGGTTTTGAACTAATGAACACTAGACCAAAATAAGGGAACGGGTACTTTTATAACTTAACGGGGCGTTTACTTTTTCTCCGGTTTCAGGAGCAATGCGGCCGGATACTTTTTCCGTACTTCCAAAAATCTTCGTTCGGCTTCGAGCTTGGTTTTGAAACGCCCGATTTGAACCCGATATGTAGGAGAATCGAAGACTATTTTGGAATACCATCCGGGGAAATCCCCATCGGCCTGTAACTTTAAACTTTCAGCACTGGCATAAGACCCAAAACCTATCTGGATGGTGTAATAATTTGTGCTCGAATTAGCTGTTTTGTAAACCTCGAGCAATTTATCGATCCGCTTGTCCTGTTCAATGGAAACCCGGCCGCTTTGGGCAGCGCCAAAAAAAGAAAAACCTGCCAAAAACAGGAAAGTAACAAGTGTTCTCATAACAAATTCCCTAAGACATTTTAAGTTACCTCGCAAAGGTACTTTTTTATACGTTAAACAAAATAATTGGGCATTATTTAGAATTGATATAAATTATAAATTATCAAACCCTTAACATTTCCAAAATAAAGTCTATGTCGTATTTTTGATGACGATTTGAGCAACGATAAACCAACCTATTTGCCATTGTTTAGAGAAATTATCGTGCCAGGATTTCGATAGAAATAATTTAAGTATGAAAAAGGTTCCGTACCGCGATCAAATTTCTAAATATTTTGGTTTCTGTTTAGTAGTTTTCCTACTCCTTTCTACATCCATTTTCGCACAAGAAGAAGCTGCCGTCCAGGAGACGCACGATGAGACCGTTGCCGATGCCGGCGAGGGTGGTGCCGCTACGGGTGATCCTGCGAAGGGTAAACAATTGTTCAACCAGAATTGTGCGGCGTGCCACGCCCTTGACAGAAAGATGACGGGCCCCGCCCTCGCCAACGTGGAAACCCGCCTTGCCGAGGACGCCGGACTGGATAAAGAATGGTTGTACACCTGGATAAAGAACAGCCCCGGCATGATCGCTTCCGGGGATGCTTATGCCAATAAAATATATGCGGAATACAATCAGGCGGCAATGACCGCTTTTCCTACGCTCTCCAATGACGACATAGATAATATTCTTGCGTATACAGCTGCTCCGCCAACAACTCCTGCTACCGCTTCCGCAGGCGGGCAGCCTGCTACTGGGGACGGTGGCCAATCTTCAGGAGTATCAAATGAAATCATTTTAGGAGCTTTGGTCCTTGTTTTCGGCCTGCTGGTGATCATGCTGATCCTTGTAAACAAAACTTTAAATAGAATTGCGGAAGCCAGTGGCGTGGTTATAGAAAGGGAAAAAGTCGCCAAGCGTCCCCCCATCTGGAGGGTCTTTGCCCAGAATCAATTCCTGGTGTTGGTATCCGCTATATTTTTGTTGCTTGCAGGGGGATATTTCGTATATGGCTGGATGATGCAACTTGGTGTCGATCAGGGGTATCAACCTATTCAGCCAATTCATTACTCACACAAGGTGCATGCCGGCGACAACAAAATAGAATGTAAATATTGCCACTCATCTGCAAGGGTCTCCAAGCATTCAGGCATTCCTTCCCTTAATATATGTATGAATTGCCACAAATCCATTTACGAGTACAAAGGCAATCCCGAAGGACCAAGCCCTGAAGATCTCGCCAATGGGTATACCAATGAATTTTATACCGGGGAAATAAAGAAATTATACAAAGCGGTTGGCTGGGATGAAGAAAATCAAAGATACACAGGGGAAAATCAACCTGTGGAATGGGTGCGGATTCACAATTTACCGGACTTCGCCTATTTTAACCATTCACAACATGTCTCTGTCGCTGGAATAGAGTGCCAAACCTGCCATGGCCCGGTAGAGGAAATGGAGATCATGTACCAATTTACGCCCCTGACCATGGGATGGTGTATAAATTGTCACCGGGAAACCGAAGTGCAGGTAGCGGGCAATGCCTATTATGAAAATATACATGCCGAGCTTTCCAAGAAGTATGGCGTTGATAATCTTACCGTAGCACAGATGGGCGGGTTAGAATGTGGAAAATGTCATTATTAATCGTGGTAATAGGAGTGGATTGAACTGTCACTGGAGTTTAGCGGGAATTAAAAGTGGAAAATTTTAGAATTGCGATTTACGAATATAAAAGCGGACTGCTTAATCTATGTAATTCGGAATGGCATTAAAAGGAAGAAATCAAAAATCGCAGATCAATAATCGTAAGTAACCATATGGCATCAAACAAAAAATACTGGAAGAGCGAAGCGGAATTGCATCCGAACGATTCCATTGTTGAGGCGCTGAAACAAAACGAATTTCCCGAGGAGATCCCGGTAGATGATTTTCTGGGCGATAGGGATACCCTTTCGGCAGGCACTACTAATAGAAGGGATTTTTTGAAATATGTGGGGTTTAGTACGGCCGCAGCATCCATGGCAGCTTGTGAAGGACCTGTTCGCAAATCCATTCCGTATGTTGTACAGCCGGAGCGCATTATTCCGGGGATCGCCAATTACTACGCCACTACAATCGCTAATGGTTTTGATTTTGCCAGTATTCTGGTAAAAACCAGGGAAGGAAGACCCATTAAAATAGAGAACAATACGGATGCCAAAATAGGTGGGGGCGCAAATGCCCGTGTTCAGGCATCGGTCTTATCGCTTTATGACAGCACAAGAATCCAGGGGCCGCTCGCTAATGGAGAGCCTGCGGAATGGGCAGCCCTGGATGCTGCGGCGAAGGCCAAATTGGGATCCCTGGGAAATTCCGGGAAACAGGTTGCTTTGTTAACACAGACCTATGCGAGTCCGTCTACGGAAAGATTGATCTCGGAATTTCGGGCTGCATTCGAAAATGTAAATCATGTTACCTACGATGCCATTTCCGAGGACGCCGCACTTTCCGCTTTTGAAAGAAGGTATGGAGAAAGAGCGCTTCCGGCATACGATTTTGAACGGGCTGAGGTTATCGTTTCTTTTGGTGCTAACTTCCTTGCTGACTGGCAGGGAGGTGGTTTTGCGAGCGGCTACGCTAAAGGGAGAGTGCCACGAGATGGTAAGATGTCCAGGCATTATCAATTTGAATCCAACATGTCACTGACCGGAGCAAATGCGGACAAACGCATACCAATGTCGCCTACCCAACAGAAAATAGCCCTGGCCAAGTTGTATAGCAAACTCAACGGAACTTCCATTGGTGATGATCTTGGGGAAGCTATAGAGCGTACCCTTGATACCATCGTCAAAGAATTTGCAAAAGATAAAAGCGCTGCCGTCGTGGTTACCGGCCTGGATGATCCTAATGCGCAAGCAGTGACATTGGCCATAAATGAGCTACTGGGGAGCAAAGCATTTGATGCTGCTACTCCGAGATATATTCGTCAGGGCAATGTACAGGCGGTAAACCAGCTTATCGGAGATATGAAAGCAGGAAAGGTGGGAGCACTTTTTATGGATGGCGTCAATCCCATGTATAGTTTGCCAAATGCCGATGATTTCTTCGAGGGCATTGAGAAGGTGGATCTTTCCATAACTTTTTCTACCAACTGGAACGAGACTACAGCGGTCTCCAATTATGCGGCCGCGGCAAATCATTATTTGGAATCCTGGGGTGATGCTCAATTTCAGAAAGGACATTTTAGCCTCATGCAACCCGTTATCAGGGAATTGTTCGATACAAGGCAATTTCAGACCGCTCTGCTGAACTGGATGGGTCGTAATACAAGTTACTATGATTATGTAAAGGAAACATGGAATACATCTATCCTTGGTGGTGCAGACTGGAACAGAGCACTGCAGGATGGGGTATATTCCGGTACGGCCGATCTTGCGATACCCTCAGAGGAAAATGCCGACCCAACAAGTAACATACCAGCTAATGCCGATAAAGAGGCGGCACCCGATACTGAAGCAGCCAATGAGATTTCCATTTTACCGATCGCAGCCGCAGTCAGCAGTCTTGCCAGTACGGTGAATCAGGGAATGGAATTGGTGCTCTATTCCAAAGTGGGAATGGGCGACGGGCAACAGGCCGGTAACCCGTGGCTGCAGGAATTCCCCGATCCTATTTCGAGAGTATCATGGGATAACTACCTTACAGTTTCCAAAAGCGATGCCGAAGAACTGGGTCTTAAGAATGAACATGTTGCCAACGGTGGTTTGGATGGGAGTTATGTGAGGATCATCGTGAATGGGGTAAGCCTGGACAATGTCCCGGTTATTATTCAACCCGGGCAAGCTAAAAATACTGTGGGTCTTTCCTTTGGATACGGCAAAGAAGTTGGATTAAAAGCGGAGATGCAAATTGGCGTGAACGCCTATAGATTATATCAGGGATTTTCCAACGTACAAACGGTTACGGTGGAGAAGACGGCAGGGATGCACGAATTTGCCAGCGTTCAGCTCCATAAAACCCTGATGGGTAGGGGCGATATCATAAAAGAAACTACACTCGAGATCTTCAACACCAAGGATCATGCGGAATGGAACCATGTTCCGCAGGTGTCTTTGAATCACCAGGAAGTTCCGGCTACAACGGTAGATTTATGGGATGGTTTTGACAGGTCCATAGGACACCACTTTAACATGTCTATAGACCTCAATGCCTGCACGGGTTGCGGGGCCTGTGTTATTGCTTGTCACGCAGAAAATAATGTCCCTGTAGTTGGGAAGCAGGAGGTTAGAAGATCCAGGGACATGCATTGGTTGCGAATAGACAGGTATTACTCTTCTGAAGACACTTTTGAGTTGGACAACACCAAAAAAGATGAACTATCCGGTGCTTTTGAATCCAAATCGGGTTTTGAGGAAATGGAGGACCCCGCCACCAATCCGCAAGTGGCTTTTCAACCAGTAATGTGTCAGCATTGCAACCATGCACCTTGCGAAACGGTTTGTCCGGTTGCGGCAACATCCCATAGCAGACAGGGACAAAATCATATGGCATACAACAGATGTGTGGGAACAAGATATTGTGCAAACAACTGCCCCTATAAAGTTCGGAGATTCAATTGGTTCCTGTATAACAACAATGACGAATTTGATTACCATATGAACAATGACCTCGGAAAAATGGTCATCAACCCCGATGTGAACGTGCGTTCCAGGGGTGTTATGGAAAAATGTTCCATGTGCATTCAAATGACGCAGAAGACCATTTTGGATGCGAAGCTTGAAGGAAGGACGATAAAAGAAGGAGAGTTCCAGACGGCTTGTTCCAATGCCTGTAGCAACGGAGCCATAATATTCGGGGATGTTAATGATGGGGAAAGTAAGGTTGCCGAACTTTTGGAAAGCGACAGAATGTACCACCTTTTGGAAAGTGTGGGAACCAGGCCAAATGTGTTCTATCACGTAAAGGTGAGAAACACGGACGAGACATAATTAAGAAAAAGTACCTAACTATAATAGATATTTATGGCGTCGCATTACGAAGCACCAATACGTAAACCCTTAATCCTTGGGGATAAAGGCTACCATGATGTTTCAGTAGATATTGCAGCTCCCGTAGAGCGGAGGGCCAACATGCAATGGTGGATTGTTTTTACCATTGCCCTTGTGGCATTTCTCTGGGGAATCGGGTGTATTATATACACCATTTCCACAGGGATCGGTACCTGGGGATTGAACAAAACCGTAGGTTGGGCCTGGGACATCACTAACTTTGTGTGGTGGGTGGGTATTGGTCACGCCGGGACCCTTATCTCCGCTGTTCTTCTGTTGTTCCGGCAGAAGTGGAGAATGGGGATCAACCGTTCGGCAGAGGCCATGACCATTTTTTCCGTGATCCAGGCCGGTCTTTTTCCGGTCATTCATATGGGTCGTCCCTGGGTAGGATATTGGGTGCTCCCCATTCCAAACCAACTGGGCTCGGTATGGCCAAATTTTAATTCGCCCTTACTTTGGGACGTTTTTGCCATATCAACATACCTGTCCGTATCGCTGGTTTTCTGGTGGACAGGGCTGTTGCCGGATTTTGCGATGATCCGGGATCGTGCCGTAAAGCCCTTTCAAAAGAAAATATACAGCCTCGTTAGTTTTGGCTGGACAGGCCGTGCCAAGGACTGGCAGAGGTTTGAGGAAGTATCCCTGGTTCTGGCCGGTTTGGCTACGCCATTAGTACTTTCGGTACATACCATCGTATCCTTTGACTTTGCCACTTCAGTTATTCCCGGTTGGCATACCACCATATTTCCTCCCTACTTTGTGGCAGGAGCAGTTTTCTCAGGATTCGCCATGGTGCAGACCTTGCTGATAATAATGAGGAAGGTGTGTCAGCTGGAAGCATATATTACCGTACAACATATAGAGTTGATGAACATCATTATTATGATCACCGGTTCCATAGTGGGTTGTGCATATATTACGGAATTGTTCATTGCCTGGTACTCCGGTGTGGAATATGAACAATACGCTTTCCTGAACCGTGCAACAGGACCTTATTGGTGGGCCTATCTTTTAATGATGAGCTGTAATGTGGTATCCCCTCAGGTCATGTGGTTCAAAAGGATCAGGACAAGTATCCTGGTATCGTTCATTATTTCGATTGTGGTAAACATTGGGATGTGGTTTGAGCGATTTGTGATAATAGTAACTTCCTTGCACAGGGATTATTTACCCTCCTCCTGGACCATGTTTTCACCCACGTTCGTGGATATCGGAATTTTCATAGGGACCATCGGATTCTTCTTTGTACTCTTTCTATTGTATGCGAGAACCTTTCCTGTGATAGCACAGGCTGAGGTGAAATCTATTTTAAAATCTTCCGGCGAACGTTATAAGAAGTTAAGGGCAGAAGGCAAACCACTTTATCAGATTAATAGAACCGGAATTATTAAGGAAAAAACAGTAGAAGAAAAATCCCTGCCTGGGGAAGCGAAAAAAGAGCAGGTTTCTTCGCTTTTGAACAGCATAGGAGTATTTGATGCCTCTAAGGAAACTCCTGACGATCTTAAGAAGGTAAAAGGGATAGGGCCTCAAATGGAGCAAAAATTGAATCAGCTCGGAATATTTACGTTTGCGCAGCTAGGGAGAATGACAGAAAGGGAATATGATCTCCTGGACTCCATTACCGGATCCTTTCCGGGCAGGGCGCAACGGGATGATTGGGCAGGACAGGCACAACTTTTAAATAGCAGGGAGTGAGAGATAAACATCAGCCAATAAGGAAACGGACAATTTCAGACGAGAGTTTACTGCTGACCGCTTACTTGAGGGGATAATAAAAATGGAAAAACGCTTACAATGATTTTGAGGTTCTAACAAATATTATAATCGAAAAAAATGGCATCAAAAATTATACAGGCCTACTACGACGACGACGACGTGCTCATGCATGCCGTTAAAAAAGTTAAGGCTGCCAGACACCACATTGAAGAAGTATATTGTCCTTTTCCCGTGCACGGCCTGGACAAGGCCATGGGATTGGCTCCCACAAGGATTGCCATTACCTCCTTTATGTACGGTTGTCTTGGACTCATTGTGTCGATTGTCATGATGAATTACATTATGAATGTGGATTGGCCCCAGGATATCGGAGGAAAACCAAGTTTTAACTACATAGACAACATGCCGGCGTTTGTGCCCATCATGTTTGAAATGACGGTATTTTTTGCCGCGCATTTAATGGTGATTACGTTTTATCTCAGAAGTAGATTATGGCCTTTTAAAAAAGCAGAAAACCCGGATGTAAGAACAACTGATGATCATTTTGTTATGGAAATCGAATTACATGACAATGAGAAAGAATTAAAAGATCTACTATTTGATACCGGGGCGGTGGAAATAACTGTTACAGAAAAGTAGTTGTATGCTATGAGTAATTTGAAGAAAATAGGAATTGTATTGGGGTTGATATTAGGGTTGACTTCCTGTAAGACAGATAACAGTCCAAATTATCAATTCATGCCCGATATGTACGAACCTGTGGGTTATGAGACCTATAACGAAGTAGACTTTCTTCCCGATAATTCGGAGGCCCTTCAACCTGTGGAAAACACGATTCCGCGTGGTTACACATCCTATGAATTTGCCAATGATATTGAAGGAAAGGAATTTGCCCGGGCAAAATCAAGTCCTTTAGATTCCCTTCAGGCCGAAGAAAATCTGGCTGCCGGGGGTCAATTGTATACCATTTATTGTGCTATATGCCATGGGGATAAGGGAGACGGGCAAGGAACTTTGGTAAAAAGGGAAAAAATTCTCGGTGTACCAGGTTACGAGGATCCTGCCAGGGATATTACCGTTGGGAGTACGTACCACGTTATTTATTATGGGCTCAATTCAATGGGTTCTTATGCAGTTCAATTGAACCACCGGGAACGTTGGCAGGTAGCCGAATACGTGATGACATTGAAGCAGGATTTAACAAAATAAGACATAGACTTAAAATATGTACACGTTTTCTAACAGACTTAAAATGGGCGCCATGATTCTAATGGCCCTGGGGCTAATTGGATTAGGAATTGGTTTTGTATCGGCACCAACGACTGTTGAAGAAGCAAAGGCTATGGTTGCTTCTCATGATGAGGGGCATGAGGCCACCGGAAATACGCCAACCGATGCCACAGAGCACGCCGGTGTGGGTATAGGAGCCGAAGTGGAACATGGCAATATACTGGCACCTGATCCAGAACTTGAAGCCCAACACGATCTCCACATATTGCACCAACTACAGAACAGGCCCTGGGCCGCACTGTATGTCGCAGCTTTCTTTTTCTTTATGATAGCGTTGGGAGTATTGGCCTTTTATGCCGTGCAACGTGCCGCACAGGCCGGATGGTCCCCTATATTGTTTAGGGTAATGGAAGGAATTACGGCCTATATTGTCCCAGGGGGAATTGTGATCTTCGTGATCCTGGTCCTTTCGGTACTCCACTTAAATCACATGTTTCCATGGATGGATGCGGATGTTGTGGCTCACGACGAATTGTTACAGAACAAGTCGGGCTACCTCAATCCCGTTTTCTTTCTCATCAGAGCGGTTATTTTCCTTGGCGGCTGGATACTCTATCGCGAATATTCCAGGAAGTTTTCCCTGGCCCAGGACAATTCGGATCACAATGACAACTTTAGAAAGAATTTCAGAATATCCGCGGCCTTCCTGGTATTTTACCTGGTGTCTGAGTCCATTATGTCATGGGATTGGATCATGAGCGTTGATCCGCACTGGTTCAGTACCTTGTTCGGCTGGTATGTGTTTGCAAGCATGTTCGTTTCCGGGATTACCGTGATTGCCATGGTTGCGATATATCTGAAATCCAGAGGCTATTTGCCGGATGTAAATGACAGTCATATCCACGATCTGGCAAAATTTATGTTCGGGATCAGTATCTTCTGGACGTATCTCTGGTTTGGACAGTTTATGTTGATATGGTATGCGAATATTCCTGAGGAGGTTACCTATTTTGTGACAAGAATAGAAGATTATAATCTGCCGTTTTTTGGAATGGTGGTAATGAATTTTGTTTTTCCCTTGCTGATTTTAATGAATAGTGACTACAAGCGTATAAATTGGTTTGTGATCATGGCCGGTATTGTTATCCTTGCAGGTCACTATTTAGATGTATTTAATATGATTATGCCCGCAACGGTAGGGGATCAATGGTATATAGGTATTCCTGAAATAGGAGGAATATTGTTTTTTACAGGATTCTTTATATTCTGGGTTTTCAGGGCGCTGACATCGGCACCGTTGCAGCCCACACGCAATCCTTATATTGAGGAAAGCAGGCAATTTCATTATTAGCAAGTTTAAAGTATAATTTCAGTTCATACGATGACTACATTTTTGACCATAACTGTCTTAGTTTTAGTGGCAATTGCAATTTGGCAAATGACCAAAATATTTGAATTGTCGCAACTTAGGGCGGATAACTCCCAGATAGCAGGCGATGCGGACAACAAGTATAACGGTTATCTCATGTTTGCGTTTCTTATTTTCATTTATGGGATTACCATTTTTAGTTTTTGGAAATACAGCAAGACCTTGTTGCCGGAGGCCTCTTCTGCACATGGGGGGGAATATGATTATTTGATGTTGATTTCCTTTGTGATCATCTTTTTTGTTCAGACGGTCACCCAGGCACTTTTGCACTACTTCGCGTACAAATACAGGGGAGAGAAGGGAAAAAGGGCACTTTTTTATGCGGACAATGACCGACTGGAATTTATATGGACCATCATCCCCGTAATTGTTCTGGCAGGCTTAATCCTGTGGGGCTTGTACACATGGACCAATATCATGGATGTAAATGATGAGGATGACCCCTTAATCGTGGAGTTGTATGCCCAACAATTTAACTGGACGGCAAGATACGGCGGGGAAGATAATGTACTCGGGGGAGCTAATGTCAGAAGGATCGATATTAACAGGGCAAACGTAATGGGTCTTGATGAAGCGGATCCAAACGGTTCTGATGATGTCATCGTAAAGGAACTGCATTTGCCTGTTGGCAGAAAAGTGAATTTTAGCTTCCGTTCCCAGGATGTATTGCATTCGGCTTATATGCCCCATTTCAGGGCACAAATGAACTGTGTGCCGGGGATGATAACGGAATTCTCCTATACACCGATCATAACTACCGAAGAGATACGGCTAAAACCCGATGTTATAGAGAAGGTAAGGAGAATAAATAAAATACGGGCGGAAAGGGCTGCCAATGGCGAATCCAATTCCGATCCGTGGGAGTACGATTATCTGTTGTTGTGTAACAAGATCTGCGGAAAATCGCATTACAATATGCAGATGAAGATCATTGTGGAAACACAGGAGGAGTTTGAGGCCTGGATGAGGACACAGCAGACCTTTCAGCAGACCATGGCCTCTTCACAATAATTAGCTATAAAAAGGATATTAAATAAATAAAAATATTACGATTATGTCTACAACAGCTCTTGCACACGTAGAAAATCATGAGGATGATCACGGACATCATCATAAAGAGACTTTCATTACCAAATACATTTTTAGCCAGGATCATAAGATGATCTCAAAGCAGTATTTGATCACCGGTTTAATAATGGGTTTTATTGGTATTTCAATGTCCATGTTGTTCAGGATGCAATTGGCCTGGCCTGGGGAATCCTTTGCCATTTTTGAAGCTGTGCTCGGGAAATGGGCGCCGGACGGGGTTATGGATTCCGAGGCCTACCTGGCTTTGGTTACCATTCATGGGACCATTATGGTTTTCTTTGTACTAACTGCCGGGCTGAGCGGTACCTTCAGTAATTTACTGATCCCTTTACAATGCGGTGCCAGGGATATGGCATCAGGTTTCTTGAATATGGTTTCCTATTGGTTGTTCTTTTTATCCAGTATTGTCATGGTAAGTTCCCTGTTCCTCGAAGCCGGGCCAGCGTCGGCCGGGTGGACAGTTTACCCGCCATTGAGCGCGCTGCCAATGGCCATGTCGGGATCAGGAATGGGAATGACATTGTGGTTGGTTTCCATGGCCATATTTATTGCTTCTTCATTGATGGGATCGCTAAACTACATAGTGACAGTCATAAACCTTAGGACCAAGGGAATGTCTATGACACGGTTGCCCTTGACCATCTGGGCGCTCCTTGTTACCGCGGTAATAGGGGTGGTTTCTTTCCCCGTACTACTTTCAGCCGCGCTATTGTTGATTATGGACCGTAGTTTTGGGACATCCTTCTTTTTGTCAGACATTTTTATTCAAGGGGAAGTTTTGCATCATCAGGGAGGGTCGCCGGTATTGTTCGAGCATTTGTTCTGGGTCCTTGGTCACCCGGAAGTTTACATCGTGATTTTGCCTGCCATGGGTATTGTATCTGAGGTTATGGCCACAAATGCACGTAAACCGATTTTTGGTTATCGCGCCATGATCGCTTCCATTTTGGCCATTGCATTTTTATCTACCATTGTTTGGGGCCACCACATGTTCATTTCAGGCATGAATCCGTTCCTGGGCTCGGTATTTACGTTTACCACCCTTTTGATCGCTATTCCCTCCGCGGTAAAGGCCTTTAACTGGATCACCACCCTGTGGAAGGGAAATCTGCAATTGAATCCCGGTATGTTATTCTCCATAGCAATGGTATCCACTTTTATCACGGGAGGCCTTACGGGCATTATTTTGGGGGATAGTACCTTGGATATTAATGTCCACGACACCTATTTTGTGGTGGCACACTTCCATTTGGTAATGGGTATTTCAGCGGCTTACGGGGCATTAGCGGGGGTATACCACTGGTTCCCAAAAATGTTCGGACGAATGTTGAACAAGAATCTTGGCTATGTCCATTTTTGGATAACGGTGGTTTGTGCATATGGAGTGTTTTTCCCAATGCATTTTGTCGGTATGGCAGGTGTTCCCAGACGGTATTATGAAAATACGGCCTTCCCCATGTTCGATGAGTTGACCGACGTACAGGTTTTAATGACCGTTTTTGCCCTCATTGCCGGGGTGGCACAGTTGGTGTTCGTCCTCAATTTTTTCCACAGCATCTTTTACGGAAAGAAAACGGTACAGAACCCCTGGAAATCAACAACCCTGGAGTGGACAGCTCCTATAGAACATTTTCATGGTAACTGGTACGGGGAAATTCCACATGTACATCGTTGGGCATATGACTACAGCAAAACATACGAGAATGGCGAATACATAATTCCGGGACAAGATTTTGTGCCCCAGAATGTTCCGTTAAAAGAGGATGAGGATGAATTGCAGCATTAATAGAGAAATAACTAATTTAAGGTAAAAACGGCCTGTCTTTGACGGGCCTTTTTTGTGGCACAAATTGTGAGGTGCTATTAGACGTCTCTCATTTTTGCATATATTTAGCAAAGAAATATTCGCCCTGCAAAAAATCGCCGGACTATGGGCCGGGAGGTAACACGGCTTTGTAAATAAGGTATTGAAACAAATGAAAATGAAAAAATTACTCCTGTTGGCAATTTGCTTATCAGCCTTTATGGTACATGCCCAGAGAAAACCCAAAATAAAGGGGAATAAAGCAGTGACAGATGTCAGGGAAGACCTGCCGCCCTATAATGCCATTGAGCTAAATGATGATCTGGAAATACATTTGCAAAGATCCTCTGATGTGGGATACTCCATCACGGCAGACGACAACCTTATTGACGTCTTAAAATTTAAAGTGGAAGACAGTACCCTGATTATCACCTCCTTCTACAAGATCACTTCCAAGAAGAAATTGGATATTACTGTTAATTACAACGAACTTCGTGCGATAACCATGCGGGAGGGAAGAATTAAAATGAAAGATATGATCCGAACGGACCACTTGCGTGTTAATACTTTTGGCGACTCAAAACTGGAGTTAAATGCCAATGCGCCTGTGATGGATATTATCATGGAAGGAAGTAGTTCCGGGGATTTTAATCTGGATAGTGATTCCCTTACTATTATCCTTAAGGACAGGATAGATGTGAGGATATATGCAGTGAGCGAAATAAATACCATGGAAATGTTTAAAAATGCATCCGTCAGGATGGAAGGTACAACAGATACGCTAAAATTAAATCTATATGGCAGTGCAAATCTGAAAGCCGAAAAACTGGAGGCGGCAACGGTTTTGGCCACTTTCGAAGAAACACCTAGCGCCAGGGTCTATGCCTTTAAAGAAATTGAACTTTCTTCCAGAGGATCGTCCAAGACCTATTTATATGGGAATCCTAAAATTACGCTGCTCGACTTTCTGGATACCTCTGAGCTATACAAGAGAAATGATTAGCCATTTAAAACTTTGGGACAAACATCCTATATCAGAGAAGAGCACTCTTCCCATGTTCCGATATGTATTTTTTTTGAGGATAACAGGAAAATATGTGACTTTTGAGCAGTCGGAAATTAAATGGTAAAATCATCTAATCCTACTCCCCTTAATTTTATTTCTTTATAAGGCTATGAACCTAATAGATGGTGTAAAGACAGCAGAAAATAAAGTGTCATCCGAGGCAAAGATCCTCAGCGCTTTTGTTCAGGACAAAGAAAAGTCCTTGATAGACAGATTGGAATCCTATGAGGACATTGTAAATCTGGAAGTGGGCGATACAGCCTTGAGTAGGGCAAAAACACTGGAAAGGGAGTTCAATATCAGGCAGCTGTATATTAAATATGAAGGCGATAATCCGACGGGAACACAGAAAGACAGGATTGCTTTTGCGCAGATCTATGATGCGCTGAGACGGGAGTTCGATGTGGTTTCACTGGCTACTTGCGGAAATTATGGGGTAGCCGTTGCCTTGGCTGCTAACCTTGCAGGTATCAAGTGTAATATTTATATTCCCGAATCCTACAAT
Source organism: Flavobacteriaceae bacterium (assembly GCA_041743085.1). Classification (GTDB taxonomy): domain Bacteria; phylum Bacteroidota; class Bacteroidia; order Flavobacteriales; family Flavobacteriaceae; genus JAFMPW01. Next base: position 16,586 of record JBGTNL010000012.1, on the reverse strand, counting down.
ACCGAACGCTTTGATGAAATGGAAATGCTTGGCGCGGAGATCACCCAATTACCCGGAAGCTATGAGGATGTGGTAACAGCCAGCAGTGCATTGGCCGATCATAACCAGTGGTATGACGCTAATCCGGGAGGGGCAAACACTCCTTTACAGATAACCGCTTATTCTCAGATCGCCTTTGAAATTGTAGAGGACCTGGGAGATGCACCCAAGTATTGTGCCTGCCCGGTATCCAATGGAACACTATTCGCAGGAATTTATCGGGGCTTTGTAAGCCTGTACAAACGTGGCAAGACTTCCCGGATCCCAAAAATGATAGCAGCGTCCTCAACCGGAAAAAATCCCATAGTCCAGTCATTTAAGAAAGGACTGGGTTATTGCAAAGATTTGAGTCCGGAAAGCGTAAAGGAAACAAAATATAATGAACCGCTTGTAAACTGGCATAGCTTTGACGGGGAGGAAGCATTGTATGCTATCCAAAAATCCCATGGTGCCGCTTTCAATATCAGTGATAAAAAAATGAAACAAATGAGCGCGCTTCTGCTGAAAAAAGAGGGACTGCGAATTTTGCCGGCCGCAACGGCGGGTCTGATGGCCCTTTTGGAAATGGATGAGAAATTTAACTTCGAACCGGATCGGTATGTAGCGGTTTTAACGGCAAAATATTGAAAAAATGAAGAACAGTGTAGACGGTAAAGCCCTGGTTTATTGTGACGGTGCATTCAACACTCCTAACGGTAAAACAGCCCATGGCCTGGTGCGTTTTACGGAGCGATATGAAATTGTTGGAGTTTTGGATGAAAAGTATGGAGGTAAGGATGCCGGGCAGGTGCTGGATGGCAAGCGCAACGGCATACCCGTATTCAAAAGTATCGCACTTGCCGTAAAAGAGTTAATTAAAACGAATAATATGCCCAAATCCCTTATCATGGGCCTGGCACCCGATGGGGGAAGATTACCGGCAGCAGCAAAAGCCACGATAATCAAAGCGCTGAAAATGGGCTGGAACGTGGATAGTGGTTTACATGATTTTTTGACTAACGACCGGACACTCATAAAACTCGCAGAAAAAAATAATTGCACAATTCGGGATATTCGTAAAACTCCGGACAGGGACAAACTTCATTTCTTTACGGGGGATATTGAAAAAGTAGACTGCCTTAAACTGGCCGTACTTGGGACGGACTCAGCTCTTGGTAAACGGACCACGGCCTGGATACTAGTTCACGGCCTTAGAAATGCCGGACTCAAGGCCGAAATGATAGGGACCGGGCAGACGGCCTGGATGCAGGGGGCAAAATACAGTATGGTTATGGACAGTTGTATCAATGACTTTGTTTCGGGCGAAATTGAACATGCCGTGGTCAGTGCCTGGAAAAACGAGGATCCCGACGTCATAGTGATCGAAGGTCAGGGGAGTTTAATGAATCCGGCCTATCCCGGAGGATTTGAGATATTGGCTGCCGGCCGGCCGGATTATGTTGTGCTGCAACATGCACCCAGGCGGCTGGAGTATGATGGTTTCCCAGGATACAAACTACATCCGTTAAAAGAGCAGATCAAGGCCATTGAGGTCATCTCCGGCAAGGAGGTGATCGCCATCACCGTCAACCACGAGGCGATGGAAAAGGATGAAATTTTTTCGGCTTGCGAGGCCATTACCAAAGAAACCGGATTGCCCGCCTATGACGTTCTCGAATACGGAGCCGAACAACTCATCAAAATACTGAAAACAAAAATTAAATGATTCCTCTGAGTTCGCTTGTTGTCTTTCCAAAATTAAGAATACATCAGATTGCGGTTGAGCCCAAACGAGTTAAAGCTTCTTACACGGTTTCAAAAAAAGATGGTACATCAATAAGCAATGAGCTTATATATTCATATAACCAGACCTATTTTGATAAAAAGAGTTCGGAGGATGTTAACCTGGCCTCCATGATGTTGGCGCAACTCGCCCTCAATTACGGTTTATTTTTTGAAGCCATAGAATTTGACGGATTGTTCGATGACACGGACAAACGTTTTATTTCAGATATGATGGAGAATACCTCAAGGGAGATCCTGGTGAATAAGTTTCTTTCTAAAAACGAGTTTCTAAAACCGCCCTTCAATGCGGTCAGGGCAGAAAAACAGAATAAATATACCGCTTCCAAAATAGAGTTTACAAATACACAGTTCGGTCATTTGAAATTTGAAAGAAAAGAGAACTTAACTCACTTAGACCGTTATGCCATCCTCAGCAGTGGGGGTAAGGATAGTCTGCTTACCTATGGGATCGTCAAAGAGATTGGAGAAGCACATCCCGTTTTCATTAACGAATCCGGGCGGCATTGGTTTACCGCAATTAATGCGTATAAACATTTATTGGAGATAGAACCGAACACGGTGAAACCATGGTGCAACAGCGATAGGATTTTTAACTGGATGGTGCGGCAGATGCCTTTTATTAGAGAGAACTTTCAGAACATCAGGGCTGACATCTACCCCATTAGACTGTGGACGGTGGCCGTCTTTCTTTTTGGGGTGTTGCCCGTTGTACGGAAAAGGGGAATTGGCAACGTGCTTATCGGCAATGAGTACGACACCACCATCAAAGGTAATTACAAGGGAATTACGCATTATAACGGACTCTACGATCAGAGCAAATATTTCGACAACGCCTTAACCCGTTATTATCAAAAGAAAGATTGGTCAATTTACCAGTATTCTATGCTGCGGAGCCTTTCGGAACTGTTGATCCTGAAGATTTTGGTAAAACGATATCCAGTGTTGCAAAAGCAGCAGGTATCGTGCCATGCCGCCCATGAACACGATGAAAGAATGCTGCCCTGCGGGAATTGTGAAAAGTGCAGGAGAATTATTGGGATGTTAAAGGCTTTGGATGAAAACCCGGAGCTATGTGGTTATACAGGCCCGCAGATTAAAAAAGGACTCGAAGCACTTGCCCAACGCAGTGTTAAACAATTGGGAAGCGACGCAGCCCACTTATACTATTTATTGCTCGGTAAAGATCTGATAGCAAAAAATGACCATACCTTAAAGTTGGCAAAGGTGCATCCTGAAATTTTACAATTGCGCTTTGATAGCGAGCGAAGTACCTTTAAAGATCTGCCCAAACACATAAGAAAAGCCCTGTTCAGGATCTTTGAAGAATATTCGGATGGGGTAGTCCGGCGAAACGATCGAAAATGGCATACCTTCGTGCCGGACAAAGCACAATTTGAAACCCCGTATTTTTTAATAAAGGATAATGAACCAAGCGAATAAAAAGACCGGCTTCCTGTGGGAGCAAAAGACCTGGCCAGAGATCGAAGCCTATTTAAAAACTGTTGATACGGTGATACTGCCCTGTGGCGCAATAGAACAACACGGTCCCCACCTGCCAGTAGATGTCGATTACTATGACGCAAAGCATTTGGCGTATGAAGTGGCAGCAGCCTGCAGGGATCCAAAACCGCTGGTATTGCCTACCATACCTTTTGGAGTATCCTTTCATCACGATGATTTTAAAGGCACTCTCAGTATCTCAAACGATGCACTCTCCAAATTTGTGTATGATTTGGGGATGAGTCTGGCCAAAAATGGCATAAAAAAAATAATCATTCTTAACGGCCATGGGGATAATGCCCCAACCCTTAATTATGCCGCACAGATGATCACACGTGATACAGACATGTTTGTTTGTGTGGATACCGGGGAGACCAGTGATATTGTGTTATATAAGCTTATAGACACGCCCAATGATATTCATGCGGGAGAAATAGAAACAAGTACAACTTTGGCGCTTCGCCCGGAGATGGTTCAGATGGATAAAGCGGTAAACCAAACTATGAAATTTGGTAGTTCTTACCTGGACTATGACAATGAGTCCGGCGTAAACTGGTACGTGCATACGCATAAAATTTCAGAAAGTGGCGTGATGGGGGATCCTACAAAAGCGACCGCAGAGAAGGGAAAAAAAATGTGGGAATTAATGATTTTTCATATGGCCCTTTTTGTGGAATCAATTAAAAATACCCCACTCAAGGATCTATATCAAAAAAGATATTAGATGAAGATTACCGGAGTGTCCTACGAGCGTATGGATTTTAGGTTGTCAGTACCTTACGCCATAGCTTATGAAGTTGTTGCCGATTCCACTAATTTTCTATTGAAGGTGGAAACGGACACCCCTATAATTGGCTACGGTTGTGCGGTGCCCGATGCCATAGTCACAGGTGAAACTCCGGACCAGGTGGAACTTGCAATTAAAGATACCGTTCTTCCTCATTTAAGGGGCAAGGATCCTTTTACGTATGTAAAAATTTTGGAAGAACTAAAGGCCGCCTTGCCGGGAAAATCCTCCACTCTTGCAATGGTGGATATGGTGCTCCTCGATTTGGTTTCCAAAAAGGCCGGGGTACCCCTGTATAAATTTTTAGGAGGTTATAGAAATCAAATAGCCACAAGTGTTACGATCGGGATTCTTCCTGGGAAAGAAACCGTAAGCCAGGCGAAAGAACATGTAGAAAGGGGATTTTCTATCCTTAAAATAAAGGGAGGAATTAACCTGGAAGAGGACGTTGAAAAACTAATTCGCATTCGAAGAAAATTTCCTCATATAAAGCTGCGCTTCGATGGCAACCAGGGTTATTCTGCAGATGAGGCCATATCCTTCGTTAAAAGAACCAAAGCTGTTGGTATTGAAATTTTTGAACAACCCACGCGTATTGGAAATGAGATAAAATTAGGGGAGGTAACCAGCCAGGTAGATTTACCTGTGATGGCAGACGAAAGCCTGAAAACATTAACCGATGCCTTTCGCCTTGCAAGGAACGAGCGGGTAGACATGGTAAACATAAAATTAATGAAAGTGGGAGGTATTATGGAGGGGTTGCACATTAATTCTGTCGCTTTGTCGGCCAGTTTGGAAGCCATGGTGGGCTGCATAGACGAATGCGGACTTGGGATCTCCGCCGGGCTTCATTTTGCATTGGCCAGACCGAATATTCAGTATGCCGACCTGGACGGGCACCTCGATATACTCAATGACCCTTTTAAGGGGTTGTTCCGCCTGGAAAATGGTGTATTGTATCCATCAGATAGTCCGGGTTTGGGAAAGATCAGTGGGCTATAGGCGCCGTCATGCAATGTTCCGGGATTCCGAACCCATCAACTAATATTTCAATGTGTGGGCGCAGTTCCGTACACAGACGTTCAACTCGCCGACGTATCGCTTTTGATTTGCTGCTTCCCAAATACCCTTGTTCCAAATACCAGGAAGCATCCTGCCTTATCTCATGTAAGGCATAAAGAGTTCCTAATTTTTCAAACAATAACCTGTGCTTTTCATCCGTGATCTCCGCCGTGAAGTCTGTAAAGATGGTATACGCCAGTTCACAACTATAGGCATAACCCAATGCCAATAAATGGGTCTGCACCTTCATAAACGCCTGATAGGAAGGCATTCCTTTCTTAATATAGTTCCGTATTCGCATCGCCAGGGTATAGGTTAATCTTCTGGTACGATAGTTAAAGGCGTGTTGGTGAAATTTTCGATTGTACAAATGTTCCTTGTCTACCTTATTGGTGTATAAAGGATTCACTGCAGACAGTTTATCGCTTATTTGAGCCCCCAACAACTTTAAGACCGAGGTAAATCCGGTACTGTTAAACTCGGATTTAAAATCGGAAAGGATACCCTTGGCAGCCAACTGCATTAATACGGTATTATCTCCTTCGAAAGTGGTAAAAATATCCACGTCCCCTTTGAGATCGGCAATACGATTTTCCAGCAAATACCCCTTTCCGCCGCAAGCTTCCCTGCATTCCTGTATGGTGTCATTCGAAAACCACGTGATCACAGCTTTTAATCCCGCCACCTGCGTTTCTATTTTTCTTTTGTCCAGTATGTTGTCATCGCTGTATTCCTTCATAAGCTGACGTAGGGTAACGTGATACACATACGATTTGGCAATTGGCGGGGTCAATCGCAGTTGGTGCGTGGGATAATCCATAATCAAGTCTTCCTGAACCTTCACGCTATCGTTAAATTGTCTGCGCTGCAAAGCATATTTTACAGCAATTGCCAGTGACATTTTTGCGCCGCTCAGGGCTCCTTTGGCAACACATATTCGCCCGCCCACCAAGGTGCCCAGCATTGTAAAAAAGCGCTTATTCGGATTTTTTATTTTCGAATAATAGGTACCATTGTCGGTGATCTCCCCATATTTATTCAGTAAATTCTCTCGTAGGACACGCACCTGGTTAAACCGGATCTTTCCATTATCCACCCCATTAAGGCCCAGTTTATAACCGTTGTCCTCAACGGTTACCCCTTTCATCAAATGATGTTTTTCGTTTCTAATGGGTACAAGGATAGCGTGTACCCCTTCATTTTTTCCGGCCACTATCAGTTGGGCAAATACCGAGGCCATGGTACTATGAAGCGCATTGCCTATATATTCTTTATTGTCATTTTCCCCCGGGGTGTTTATAATGATGGTGTCGGTTTCTTTCTCATAGGTAGCCGTGGTTTTAATACCTCTTACATTGGATCCATGCCTGGTCTCTGTCATGGCAAAACATCCCAGGAGTTTGGCTTCTCCTGTCTCTTTTAAATAAGCATCGTGATGTTTTTTGGTTCCCAGATTTTTGATACTGCCACCAAAGAGCCCAAATTGCACCCCGAATTTTATGGTAAGGCTACCTCCCGCGTACATCAGGTTTTCAAAAATAGAGGCATAAACATTCATATTGCCAATACCGCCATACTCAGAGGGGTATGCCATTGATCCATACCCTCTGTCTGCTAAAAATTTCACCTGTGCCAGCACCCTCGATCGAAACTCCTCTTTATCTCTAAGGATCTTCCATTGAAGAACAGGGGCCGCCAATACCTCCCGAAATGCCCCAATTTCCTTGGAATACGCTCCATAGAATATTTCGTCTATCGCTTTGGCATTGTAATAATTAGAGGTCTTCTCGTGAATTACCTCCACATCAAATAAATGATTGTAATGGTTTGGCTGAATGCCCAGATTAACCTCGATATCTTTTAAGAGGTCATTAAAAGGGCACGCTTTTTTGTATTCACAAACTACTTTCCGGCTGAAAGCGGATAACGGATAGGTTTCGCTTTCAACCAATTTTACACCTGAAAGGGATATGGTTTGTTTCCAGTTTTTAATCTCTGAATTGGAAGGAGGATGGCTTGTAAGCAACCAGGTTTTGAGTGTTTTTTGATCTTCGCCACCTAGGGTAGGATCTTCTTCGATGGCTTTTGTAACAACTGCAATTTCAGAAACGGATAGGAGGTCATCTGACCATATCACATAAAAGAAGGGAATGTATTGGAGTACCCCGGAAGAGTAATTTGTCTCTTGCATGGCTTGAAATTACGACATTTTTTGCTTGAAAGCACACCTCCTTTCTCTCGGCAGGGTGGAATAAGGTCATGTGAAGAAAACCGGTCTAACCTACTCAGTCTAGGTACTACTTAAATTGCCGTCATTTACTAAGGGAGCAGCTTTTGGGTCGATCTTTGTAATACTATGTTTGTAATTATGTTAAAAACTAAAATTCGGAGGGATCCTGTTTTATCATAATTTGAATTTATATGTGGCCAAACCACCCCGTCTTCAATCTCCTAAGATTGAAGCCGCCCTTCCTTGATAAAATAAGGAGGGGAGCTCTGATCTTATCTTGTATTGATCTGAAATTGTTGATTCTGGGACCTCCATTGTTAGGACTCGGGCGAAGGAAAAGGTGAAATACCACATTGAAGTAGGGTGCCAGGCGATAATTAAACTCGATTTGGACAATATTGAGCTCCTCCCCTCAGTTGAGGGGAGGTGGATCACGCCAAAGGCGTGAGACGGAGGGGTTGCTTTTATGAATCACAAAACTGTTTAAATTCCTTTATCTTTACATTAATATGAACGAGCACTTAGATCCTACAGCTGAAAATTTTTCCAGGGAAGAACTCGAAATTGAAAGGGTATTACGCCCCATTTCCTTTGATGATTTCACAGGGCAGGAACAGGTTTTGGAAAACTTGAAGATCTTTGTGCAGGCAGCCAATCTGCGAAATGAAGCTCTGGACCATACGCTATTCCATGGACCTCCCGGATTGGGTAAAACCACGCTCGCTTATATTCTGGCAAATGAATTGGGGGTAGGGATAAAGGTCACTTCGGGCCCCGTACTGGATAAGCCCGGTGATCTGGCCGGGTTACTTACCAATCTGGAAGAGCGCGATGTGTTGTTTATTGATGAGATCCACAGGCTCAGCCCCATAGTGGAAGAATACCTCTACTCGGCCATGGAGGACTATAAAATTGATATCATGATCGAGACCGGGCCAAATGCCAGGTCGGTTCAGATTAACTTGCATCCCTTTACGTTAATTGGTGCTACCACTCGTTCAGGATTATTAACGGCTCCCATGCGAGCCCGCTTCGGGATCTCGAGCCGCCTGGAATACTACAGCACTGAACTGCTCTCAACCATTGTGGAACGCAGTGCGGAAATCTTAAAAGTACATATCACCAATGATGCGGCAATTGAGATCGCAGGAAGGAGCAGAGGTACGCCCCGGATCTGCAATGCTTTGCTTAGGCGGGTGCGCGACTTTGCCCAGATCAAAGGCAGCGGGAATATTGACATGGAGATCTCGCGCTACGGGCTTAAGGCACTCCACGTTGATGCCTATGGCCTGGATGAAATGGACAATAAAATACTTACTACCCTCATTGATAAATTTAAGGGTGGCCCTGTGGGCATTACCACCCTGGCTACGGCGGTTTCGGAAAATGCGGAAACTATTGAAGAGGTTTATGAACCTTTTTTAATACAGCAGGGTTTTATAATGAGGACCCCAAGAGGGAGGGAAGCAACAGAGCTTGCTTACAAACATTTGGGGCGGATAAAAGGGGGAACACAGCCGGGACTGTTTTAATGAAAAATCTTCCCGCCATTTCCTTATATCAGGTTTACAGAAATAGAAAACGTATTTTAAAAAATCCCCTGCCTTTTCACAACGAAAACTTTCAAAAATTAGGGGATAGTTTTAGGGTAAAGGTGGGTCCTGTAAAATCTGTGGTCTTTACCAGAAGTCCTGCCCTGATAAGGCATATTCTTCAAAAACAACACAAATCGTATCACAAATCCCCCCTGCAGACCATAGATCTGGCAAAGTACCTTGGCCATGGGACATTAACCTCTAATGGGGATCATTGGCTTACCCATAGAAGAATGGTGCAACCTGCCTTCCATAAAAAGAAACTGGCAGGACTTATCGCAGGGATGGAAGAAGCGATCCGTACAGAGTTGCTCCGAATCCAACCAAATAGTACTATTGACGTGTTTCCGTTGATGGGGGACCTCGCCTTTCAGGTGGTGGCCAAAACACTGTTCGGCAGGAATGATATTCAGCAGTCCATGGCAAGCCTTAAAGAAATTACAGTTGCGAATCAGGAAATGCTGATCAGAGAAATGCGGCAGCCCTATTTAAAATGGTGGTTCAGATTAAGCGGACAAATTAAGAAACATGTAAATCGCTACCACGATGCCTGCGAGCTTCTAAACCAGATTATTGAGGAACGCCTGTCGTCCGGGGAGGAAAAGGACGACCTTTTAGATATGTTACTGGGAGCAAGATATGAGGATGGCAGGCCAATGTCCAGGGAACAGCTGACAGATGAAGTGCTGATCTTGTTTACTGCGGGTCATGAGACCACCGCCAATGCCCTGACGTTTACCCTGTATTTTTTGGCAAAACACCCTCAGGTACAGGAGAAGGCATTTGAAGAAGTTTCGGGTATAGATTTTAAGGACGGAGCTGGCATGGAGGGCATTTCACAACTGAAATATATTTCGCATTGTATTGAAGAAAGCATGCGTTTGTATCCCCCGGCGTATTATATTGATCGTATTGCTATGGAAGAGGACGATTTTGACGGTCAGCGCATCTCAAAAGGAACTATGATCTTAATGTCTATTTACGAACTTCACCGCAATGCGGATTTTTGGAAGTCACCCAATGAGTTCGTTCCAGAACGCTTTGATAAGGAAATGAGAAAAAATATCCAGGAGTACTTCTATCCATTTGGCGCAGGTCCGCGTATGTGCGTTGGCAACAATTTTGCGATGTATGAGATGATACTGGCGGTAGCAGAAATTTTAGGAAAATATCAGCTGTTTACGAATAAAGATACGGTAGGGATAAATCCGATGATTTCATTGAAACCGAAAGAAGTGCTTATAACCTTTGTTGATAGGGCCCTGCAGGGAATACGGAAAGAAAACTAGCCCGGAGATCCCATGAAGAGGTACTTGTAAATGGTATTTGGTGAGCAGAAATCCTTATTATTATTATTTATTGTTGTCCGGTAATACCAAAACTGCAAGTACATTGGGCGTTCCCATTATATTTGTAATCCAAGGGCTTGCTTTTCATGCATTGCTAACAGTATGAACGTACCTTTGGTATATGATTTTCAGTTGGTTACATCAATTCTTATGTCTTACGTCTTATGTCTGGTAGCGCAGCGGTCTTACGTCTTTAACCGGACATTAGTGATTATTATTTAAGATAACTTTTGAATACGGATATAGCGAAGGTCTGACTGCTTAATTTTTTTGTATATTTAATCCGATCCAGGGCACTGATTTTTACTACTCCCCCCTGCCTTTTTTATAGAATTTAACAAATTCTCTTTTCTGGCGTGTTAACCTTTTGGATTTTATCAAGGCTAAAGGAAGAAACATAAATTCTAATCAAATGAAAAAGCTATACCTCTATTCCGCTGTATTTTGGTGTTAGTGGTTGTAGAATATATCTAAAAACGGTGCATGCTATAAAACGTACATCGGGATATTCACTGCCCTAATCATAGCTCGCGCTGATAGCTCGTTGACCTCAGCTGAGATTTATAGCATAAGCGCTAAATACCTATTGAACGGCTCCCCCTTCTACTAGTATAGTACACTAAAAAACATATAAAGCCAAACGTCATGAAAAAGACTGTATCCTTTTTTGTCCTGTTATCGTCCCTTCTGATTTTGCAAGGGTGTTGTTCCCTTAAAATCCCTGAAATTGAAGCTCGTTTACCTTTTGTTAAAGATCTCGCCTGCGCCGGAAAAGGTGTCCATGTTCCCCTGGATCGATTTATCATCCGCTTGAAACAAGATATTCCAGATGAAGATCTTATAACATTAATGGAGATGGTATTTCCGGAACAGAGACCGATTACTATTGAACGTTGTGAATGCGGGGATCCTGACCTGATGATGATCGTCCTTGGAGAGGCAATGGAAACTAAAGGAGATTTACTTACGAGTGTGGCGGGATTAAAAGGGGGAAGGATGAACTCAGACCCTGTACTACTGTATGAAATGAAACACTCAGTCTATAAAAATTTACCAGACTTGCCTCCACCCGGATCTAACCCAAATGTCGGAAGTTTTATTTCAGATGAAACCGATGCTATGGTCCTGGTTGTTTTAGATTCAGGTATAAATCTGAATCGCTTTACTGGAGAAAAGTTCTTATTCCAAAACCCGGAAGGCTTAGACTGCATTGATGACAGTGAACCTTCCTCTGGCTATAATTTTATAGACAACGATGCCAACATCCAGGATGACAATGACAGTCATGGCACTTTGGTTACAAAAAAAATTACTGAAGAATTGAAAGGTAGTGGGGTTAAGTACAAAATTCTGCCCCTGAAAATTGCAAAAGACAGATTGGTTTCTTATTGGGATTTGCTGTGCGCCATGAGCTTTGCCAAGCAATTGAAAGTGGACCATGGCGCTGATATTAAAATTATCAATGCAAGCCTTGGATTTAAGCTTAATGATAATAAGTTGCCATTAATTGATCTGCTGAATGTTCCAGACTTTATTCCCCTCGTGCAAATGAGTTTATTGAAAGAGTATGTTGATTATTTTTCCACCTCAGCCATAATGATCACATCGGCCGGAAATAGTGGTGAGGATGTGGACAACAGCAGTAAGTTTGTTTTTTATCCGGCCGGATTTAAAGCGGAAAACCTGATTGCAGTTGGTGGCCTGAAAAAAGACAATGACATAAGTTTGCACAAAAAATCAAACTATGGTATCATAAGTATCGACATTGCTCCACTTTACGAGCATGATCTTATGGGTAATTCTATAGGAGGTACTTCCATAGGTACCGCTCAGATATCGGCATCATTCGCCAAATTTCTGCACCAAAATACGAATTCGACTTTACCCCTTATCGGATTAAAGGATAAATATTTGGAGGAAGCAGACGATTCTCCCGCCTTAAGAAACTACATTAAAGATGGCAAATACGAGAAAAAAATACAACAATAATAATCACTTGAAGGATCACTTGAAGGGATGATTTCAGGAGTCCTCTAATGCATAGTGCTTGAGATATGAAGAACTGGCAACGCATTACAATACTTTTTTTATGCTTTGGGGTCGGACAGGTGTATTGCCAGAATCAAACGCTTTTGGAGATCATCGGTTCGGACCAATCCCTGGAAATCAAGCAAAGTAAAATCGATTCCTTTTTGTTGATAAACAATGAAAGTGCAACAAATGCGGAACTGGCAGATATGCACCACGATTTGGCATTGCATTGGTATCATAGTACATGGAATAGTACGGGAACAGACAAGTATTTATTAGAAGCCATAGCACACACAAAAGAAGCAGTGCTGCTTAAAAGTAAGTTGGACCCTATAGATTCTATATCCCTTAAGAGATCGCTGTTCAACCTCGGTTTTTTACAAAAGTTACACGGTGAATTCTATACATCGATTAACACGCATCTGCGATTGGTTGAAATAGGAGGAAAGGACGAAAGGGTAAAGGCAGCCTATGAGGAATTGGGTGATACCTACCGAACCATTGGTGATTATCAAAAGGCAGTCGATCACCTGGAAATGGCTTTGGCTGTTGCACAAAATGACATTCAAAATTATGCAGATAAGGCAACCGCGCATATTGCCATGGCGCAAAATTATTCTTCGATGGGCCATAGGGAATTCGCCGACAAGGTTACACTTCATTTGCAAAAGGCCGATTCGCTGATAGCTCAAGACACCAATGCGAACATTTTGATACGGGCCCAAATAGCCATGTTAAGAGGTAACCTGCTGCTGATGTTGGGAGACCATGAGAGCGCTAAGCAACATCTACTGAAAGTCCTGGAGTATAGCAATTCCCATCTAAGTGAATTTTCGTATAGCGATGTGAAGCATAATTTGGCCACTATTCACAATAGTCTTGGTGCTTCTTACGACGGGCTTGGTGAGACCAAATTGGCGCTTGAACATCTGAATAAAGCCCTGGTTCTGCATAATGAGTTCTCTTCTTCTTACGAAAATCTGGGGGATTTGTATCTAAATTCCGGTGAGGTTGAAAAGGGGCTATTGCACTATCAAAATGCCATCGCTCTAGTGACGGATAAAAAACTGGAAGTTAAATTTGATGATATCCCCGTAAACGAGGATCTGGAACTATCACCGGAAAAGACTTTATTATTGAGCCATTTAGTAGCCAAAGCAAACGGCTGGTTGCATTATTATGAGGATAACGGGGACCCGGGCCATTTAGACCAGGCCTTAAAGACTTTTGAAGCGGCAGATCAACTTATTGATTTCATCCGCTCGGAAAGTACGGAACACCAATCCAAACTGTATTGGCGGGGGCAGAGCGCCAACCTGTATATGAAAGCAGTTAAAGCTTGTTACCTCTTGGATCAACCCGAGCGGGCCTATTATTTTATGGAGCGCAATAAAGCGCTGCTTCTTTTGGAAGATCTTACCCATGAGGAGGCAAAAGACATTTCACAGCTTCCCCCGGAAATGGCCGAGCGGGAATTCATACTAAAACGAGAAATATTCTTATCAGAAAACCATCTCTTTGAAGCAGACGCTAACGGCCAAGGTGTAGATTCGCTGAAAACCCTTGTAAGAGATAGTAAATATGTGTATCAAGAATTTATAGATTCCCTGAATACAGCCTTTCCAGACTATGCTAAATTCAAAAAAAAGGCAGCTATCCTTTCCTACGAGGAATTAATGTCGGGCTACGTTTCAAACAAGCAGGTGGTATTGCACTATATCCTTAATGAAGAAGATGGGTATGGACTGTTGACGAGTTCAGATGGTCCGTTTTTATTTCAATTGGAAGAAACCGATAAACTGAATGAAGCCATTGAAACCTTAACTTCCATGCTTTCAAGCGGCGTTTCTAAATTCAATATTTATAATGCCCTGTCTAATGCTCTATATAAAAAGCTCATTCCGGAGACAGTCTATAATAAGATCAAGGGAAAACAATTGACCATTATTCCTGATTACATACTACAGCGTATTCCCTTCGAAACGCTTGTTGTTGACTTTGAAAGTCAAAAATACCTGATAGAAGAGGTGGAGGTTGCCTATGGCTACTCAATGTCTTTAATAAATCAACACCAAAGCACTGCAAGAAATATTTCAACAAAGCTATTGGGCCTGGCTCCGATAAGCTTTAGTACCTTGGGGTTGAACCCATTGGACAATAGTGAAAGTGAAATTTCGGGCATAGCCGATATCTTTGAGAGTAAGATCTTTTTAAATGGTACTGCATCGAAAGCAAATTTTTTAAAGAATACAGGGGAGCAAAAGATCATTCATTTAGCCACCCATGCCGATATTGGGGATGGAGAAAACCCGTGGATCGCCTTTAGCGACGATAAGATGTATCTCAAAGAAATCTACGCTACCAAGAACCAATCGGATATGGTGGTTTTAAGCGCCTGCAATACCTTAAGTGGGAATTTAAAACGAGGCGAAGGTATCATGAGCCTTGCCCGGGGCTTTTTTTACGGAGGGGCTAAGAGTGTGGTCTCTTCCCTTTGGCCTGTCACAGACGATACAGGTAATGAGATTATGGTATCCTTTTATGAGAATCTAAAAAAAGGCTTCTCCAAATCCAAAGCTTTGAGAGAAGCAAAACTAAGCTATCTGAACACTGAGAAGGTGGAAGAATTAAGACACCCCTTTTACTGGGCAGGTTTCGTGGTAGTAGGAGATAATTCCCCTCTTGTAAATTCAAAGGAATCGATCTGGATCTATTTGGGAATGGGCCTTGTATTGGTGGTATTCTTTCTTCTCAGGAAGAAGCTACTCCAGGGCATCCAAAATATCTTTTGCTTCCTCTGCCTTAAATTTACCGTTTCTTAGCACGCTTTCCAGCATTTTTATGGCATTTTCCTTATCATCAATTTGAAGGTAAGCCATCGCCAGGTACCAATTCGTCTTGTCACTTAGGTCGTCACCGGCTTTTAAATGATTTTGTAATAAAGGGATGGCCTCTTTGGCTTTGTTCAGTTGAATGAGTGAATTGGCTTGGTAAAAGAGATAAGGGGATTCTTCCGTAACCGTGTATAGTTCTTCAAATAATTCGGCGGAGGTTTCATAATCCCCGGTTTGATAAGCCCTGAAGGCCACGGTTTTTGTGTCTATGCCTTCTTTCCCCCTTACAATAGGATGGACCACATTGGGATAGGGTTCAAAATTTTTAATGAATAATTCCTGGGAAGTCAGATTTTGATCAATCATGAAGAAATAGCTGATCCCTATAAGCAGTATTACGGAAGCAGCTACCAACCATTTTGTCGGGATACGTGGAATGGAGGATTTTTCCAAGCCGGCTTCTGCCTCAAAATCTGCTAAAAGAGCTCTGAAATTGTCATCATCTTCGGCCTGGGTCACGCTTTTTAGATTGGAATGGAAATTCACCTCTGTTCTGAAAACTTCATCGGTAGTAAGGAGCCTGTCAAATTCCTGCTGATCCTTTTCGGTCAGCCTCCCCTGTATAAAATTCTCCAGCAACTTCTCTCTGTCCATAATTTTAACTATTGATCTTTTCTCTTAGGGTTTTCAGGCAGCGCGACTTGTGAGCTTTAACCGTATTGGCATTTTCATAACCAACCTGTTCGGCAATCTCGTCAATACTTAGTCCCCTGAAATAAAATAAAGTTAACACCTGCCTGCATTTTTCACCAAGCTCTCTAAAATATTTACGGAGCAACAGTTGCTCCTGTGTCAGGGCAGGTGTATTTTCCAATTCAATTTCGGGAGCGTCTTCTTCTACCAGGTGCAAATTGGACTCGTAAGGTATGTGTTGATTTTTCTCTTTTAGCGTATCAAAGATCATATACTTTCCTATCCCAAAAAGATAGGTCTTCATACTGCTGCGCACCTCATTCAGTTTTCCGTTGATAGCCTTTTTTCGCAACGCGAGAAAGGCCTCCTGGTAGATATCGGCCAGGGCATCTTTATCCAGATGATATCTTTGGCCAAAACCCAAAAACGCTGCCCTGTACTTATTATATAGGGCTTTGAGTTTTAGCCGGTCATCAGATTTCAGGTCTGCGATGGCTTCTTTGTCCATGATGTGATCTTTTTTTCAGATCAATGTTAACCGGGTGTACGACAAATTTCCCTTTAAGCTGCTTTTTGGCATATTTCGGTGATTTCGTTCCATTTTCCGCTTTTATATATCGCCCTGAGCTGTGCCATTTGTTGCAGCCCCTTGCACGTCCACCGCTGTCCCGATAGTTTCAG
>JBGTNL010000011.1:0-18264 GCA_041743085.1 Flavobacteriaceae bacterium | reverse complement strand
GCCTTGGAGCCAAAAACCGAAATTTTGTATTTTGCCCCGCCCGGAATTGCGAAAAGGCAATTCCGACCTTGTGCATTCCTCTCTCTTCGTTCGTCGGATGCAAGAGGGGAGGTAGATTCGGAAACCCCGAGGCAGAGCCATAGGGGAATTATTTAGATTAAAGAATGGTCGATACCAACCGACATAAATAAGGGAAATGGGGATGGCCGGTAAAATTTTAAATAGGCACTGATCCGCATGCCTACTGGGGGAATCGGGCATTTTTTTCATCTCCGAGAATCCTGCGTCATGAACTGGCTTCGCAGGTTCTGGAAATTGAACCCGACAATCATGGGATAAGGCCAGGAGATAATGTTGTGGTAATACCCTATTTGAGTTGCAAATTTATATGTCTCACGGAGGAAGGTATATCCTGGTGGGTTTGTCCAAAGGGGACCTTGCATTTTCCCATCCCGAAATCCATGCAAAAGAAGTGCAGTAGAAATGTAACTTTGTACGACTTTGAAAATGTTATTAGTACCTTGCAGCAGGGAAAATTTCCAACGGATTCTTTTATTACACATAATGTGAATTTTAATGAGATGATTTCGCAATTCGACAGTTGGTTAGATCCTGCCAATAGGGTGGGCAAAGCAACCGTTAATTTTTAACCCATTAATTAAATACTATGAAGAAGGTAGTAACTTTTGGTGAGATTATGCTGCGATTGGCTCCTCCCGGTTTTTTGCGGTTTTCTCAAACCAATTCTTTTGATATCGTTTATGGCGGCGGAGAATCGAATGTCGCCGTATCTTTGGCAAACTATGGTGTCCCGGTTGAATTTGTTACGCGTTTACCCAAAAATGATATTGGTGAATGTGCCTTGATGGAAATGCGGAAACTTGGCGTGGGCATAAACCATATTATATATGGGGGCGATCGCCTAGGGATCTACTTTTTGGAAACCGGGGCCGTCTCTCGTGGTAGCAAGGTTATTTACGACAGGGCACATTCGGCCATTGCAGAAATTGAAGTGGGAATGATAGACTGGGAAATGGTCTTTGAGGGGGTCGGTTGGTTCCATTGGACAGGGATTACGCCGGCTATTTCACAAGGCGCGGCAGATGTTTGCCTGGAAGCGGTAAAAGCCGCCGATGATTTGGGGATCACAATCTCTACCGATCTGAATTACCGCGCAAAACTCTGGCAATACGGAGTGGAACCGGAAGCTATCATGACTAAACTGACCTCCTATTGCGATATTATATTGGGAAATGAAGAAGATGCTGAAAAACACTTTGGGATAAAGCCTGAAGGTTTGGACATTACCACCCAGGGACATGATGTTACAGCAGAAGCCTTCCTGTCGGTCTGCAAACAAATGATGGAAAAATTTCCAAGGGCCAAAAAAGTAATTACCACCCTCCGTGGCTCTATTTCCGCTTCCCATAACACCTGGGCCGGAGTCCTCTATGACGGGAAGGTCATGTACCAGTCGCCCCAATATCAAATCACCGACATTGTAGATAGGGTCGGAGGAGGCGATTCTTTTATGGGCGGGCTCATTTACGGATTGCTAACTTATCCTGACGATACCCAGAACGCATTGAATTTTGCAGTTGCGGCGTCTTGCCTAAAACACACCATTAAAGGAGATGCCAATTTGGTAAAAGTTGAGGAAGTAAAAAAATTGATGGCCGGGGATGCTTCAGGCCGCGTGGCAAGGTAATTGGGAAAATATACCTCATGCCAGATCTTAGACGCATAAGACAAATACGAAAAAATCGGATTATCCATTAAGTTATATAAAACAAATACGGCATGCAAAATGCATTTTTAAAAATTCACCCAAAAGATAATATCCTGGTTGCGCTGCAGAATATTCAGAAAGGATACCTTGTAGCAGCTGAAGCAGATGCGTTCCCGGTACAAAATGATATTCCGGTGAAACACAAATTTGCCAACCGGGATCTTGATAATGGTGATTCCCTTATTATGTATGGCTGCCTTGTAGGAAAAGCTACCAGATTCATTCCGAAAGGAGGTCTTATTTCAGTAGAAAATGTGGTGCACGCTTCTTCCGACTATGCGGTGAAAAAGAGTACCCTGGATTGGGATGCCCCTGATGTTGCCAGATGGAAAAACAGTTCATTTAAAGGTTATCACAGAGCGGATGGGCGTGTCGGCACTTCAAATTATTGGGTGGTCATTCCCATGGTTTTCTGTGAAAACAGGAATGTGGAAGTCCTGAAGTCGGCCTTACTCGATTCCTTGGGATACTATGCTACCTCCGATTATATTGTGGACACCAAAACCCTGATAGAGAAGTATAAAAGAGGCGCTTCTCCAAATGATTTGCTCCGTTCCGAAATAATACAGACACAAGAAGAGATTAAACAAAACAGGGTATTCCCCAATATTGACGGAATAAAGTTCCTTACCCATGAAGGAGGTTGTGGTGGTTTTCGTTTGGATTCGGAAACCCTTTGCAATTTGCTGGCCGGGTATATAACGAATCCTAATGTGGCAGGGGCGACAGTGTTGAGTCTCGGATGCCAGAATGCACAAGTCACATTGTTGGAAGAGGGTATTAAAAAACGTGATGCCAATTTCTCAAAACCGCTTTATATTCTGGAGCAGCAGAAGAGTAAGAGTGAGCGGCACTTTATTGAAGAGGCGGTCAAAAGAACCTTTCTGGGATTAATAGAGGCCAACAAAACTGAACGAAAACCCGCTACGTTGGGCCATCTTACACTTGGTCTTGAATGTGGGGGATCGGATGGATTTTCAGGAATATCGGCCAACCCGGTGCTGGGTTATGCCTCGGATTTGTTGGTAGCTCTCGGTGGCACCACAATACTATCGGAATTTCCGGAGCTCAATGGGGTGGAACAGGAATTGATCAACCGTTGTGTAACCGAAAAAGAAGCCACAAAATTCGCAGATCTGATGAACAGTTACGCTGCAAGAGCAATAGCCCTGGGATCCGCTTTCAAAAATAATCCTTCCCCTGGGAATATCAAGGATGGCCTTATTACAGATGCCATTAAATCTGCAGGAGCAGCTAAAAAAGGAGGTACATCGCCCATAACGGATGTACTCGACTATACCGAAAAAGCAACTAAAAAAGGCCTCAACCTGCTCTGTACACCCGGAAACGATGTTGAAAGCACAACAGGCCTGGCAGGTTCGGGCTGCACTGTAATCGCGTTTACCACAGGTTTGGGTACCCCAACAGGAAACCCTGTAGCTCCTGTTATAAAAATTTCGAGTAACCATGCACTAAGTGAGCGTATGCCGGATATCATCGATTTTAACACGGGTTCTGTCATTACCGGAGAGGATACAATTAAATCCAAGGGAGAAGATTTATTGGAATACATAATTGCGGTGGCCAGCGGTGAAGTAACTCCGGCCGCTGTGCGCTTGGGGCAAGATGATTTTATCCCCTGGAAACGGGGAATGTCCCTGTAACAAATTGCAATATGCTCCGAAAATGCAGAATTCACTAAGACATCAGGGTGGAAAAGGAATATAAATAGCGTTTGATGCGATCATTAGACAGAAAAACCACAAAACAAAGCAAAACATTTCCCTTGAAGGTGATGCAGTTTGGAGGAGGCAATTTTCTTCGTGCCTTTGTGGATTGGATGGTTCAGACATTGAACGAAGAGACCGAATTTAACGGCGGTGTAGCAATAGTAAAACCCACTGAAAGAGGTGACTACGAAACGTTGAAGGCACAGGACGGTTTGTTTACCGTAGTGCTCGATGGCGTTAGAGACGGGGCACCGATAAAAGAAAGAAATCTGATCCATTGTGTTCAAAAGGTTGTCAATCCCTATGTGGAATGGGCTGCTTATCTGAAACTGGCAGAAAACAAAAATCTTCGCTTTATTGTTTCAAACACTACGGAAGCTGGTATCAAATTTGATCCCAAAGATCAATTTAACGCTATTCCTCCAAAAGAATTCCCGGCAAAACTGACCATCTGGCTTCATCATCGTTTTCAACATTTTTCGGGAGAATCCGCCAGGGGATGTATATTATTGCCATGTGAACTGATAGAGAACAATGGGCACAAGCTAAAAGAAGTTGTATTGCAATATGCGGATCTTTGGAACCTGGATGATAATTTTATTTCGTGGATCAATAGCTCCAATTATTTTTGCAATACACTGGTAGATCGGATCGTATCGGGCTATCCGGCAGATCGCATAGCAGACCTTGAACATCAATTGGGGTATGAGGACAAACTTTTAGTTACCGGGGAATATTACCACAGTTGGGTTATTGAAGGTGATAAAATAGTTCAGGAAGAACTGCCGTTTGAGCAAACTGAGCTGAACGTAACATTTGTAGAGGATCTCACCCCATACCGTCGAATGAAAGTCCGCATTCTCAATGGGGCCCATACGGCTATGGTACCCGTCGGCTATTTGGCAGGTTTACGTTTGGTTAAGGAATGTATGGATGATAAGGCGGTATTGCATTATATAGAATCGCTCTTGATTAAGGAGGTATTGCCAACCCTGGATTTTCCGGAAGAAATGAAACAAAAATATGTTCAGGATGTGCTGGATCGGTTTAGAAATCCCCTGCTTATACATAAACTACTGGATATTTCATTAAACGGCACTTCTAAGTTTGTTACCCGCTTGTTGCCAAGCCTGAAGGATTTTTATTCCTTTAAAGGACGACTGCCTCATCGGATTGTTTTTAGCCTTTCGGCCCTGATCCTGTTTTATATGAGTGAACTGGAAGAAGGGAAAATCCAATTAAAGGATGATCCACAAACGTGGTCACTTTTTAGCTCAAACCGTGAAAAGTACAAGGAAGGTGAACAAAGCATACAAAATATGATTACAGCCATTTTAGGCAATTTTGGGATATGGAAGGAAGACCTGACAAAAATTAATGGTCTGGTAGAAATGGTCTCAGACCATATTGAACAAATTGAAAATAATGGGGTATTGCCTACCCTGAAAACTATAACATAATGCGAATCGATTCTCATCAGCATTTCTGGAAATACGATCCGGAAAAACACGCCTGGATAGATGACAGTATGGCGGCCATCAGAAAAGATTTTTTACCGTCAGATTTAAAATTGGTATACGAAGAAAATGGGATCGATGGATGTGTTGCCGTACAGGCGGATCAAACGCTGAAGGAAACGGATTTTCTGTTAAAACTGGCAAAAGATAATGATTTTATAAAAGGGGTGGTTGGCTGGGTAGATCTGCAGGACGAGGGAGTGGACGAAGTACTGGACAAATATCACCAGCATAATGAAATAAGGGGTTGGCGTCATATAGTGCAGGGCGAAAAGGATCATAACTTTCTGTTGCGCTCCAACTTTTTACGGGGAGTCTCGTACCTTGAAAAATACGGGTACGTCTATGATATTCTCATTTTTCCACATCAACTGTTAGCCGCAGTGGAGTTCGTGACGTATTTTCCTCATCAGAAATTTATAATTGATCATCTTGCCAAGCCGTATATTAAAGATGGGTTTTATGAAGGATGGGCAAGTTTAATGAAGGAAATAGCCAAAAGGGAGAACGTGTATTGCAAACTGTCGGGAATGATTACCGAAGCGGAGTACCGCATGTGGTCACCAGAACAAATACAGCCCTACATGGACCTGGTCCTCGAGGCTTTCGGCACCAAAAGAACCATGTTTGGTTCGGACTGGCCGGTTTGTTTGGTAGCGGGCGACTTCGCAAAGGTAAAAGGGCTGGTCACGGATTACATTGCCCACCTTTCCAACGAGGAGCAGGTCGCGATTATGGGAGGTAATGCGATGGAATTTTACAATCTTAACGCGTAGCAAATGGATTTAGGTTTAGCAGGAAAAGTGGTGATTTTAAATGGTGGGGCGGGGAAAGAAGGTAGTATCGGGGAAACACTGCTTCACAGATTGATAGCGGAGGGCGCTTTCCCGGCCATCCTGGACAAGAGTGAACGGGGTTTTGGGTATACTGAACGGATCAATAAAAAAGGGGGCAATGCCTTCTTCTCCCAAACCGACGTTACAATCCCTGACCAGGTGGAAGGTGCCATGCATGCCATATCAGAAAAATACGGGAAGATAGATGCTATAATTAACATTGTTGGACTTAATGACGGGGTTGGGCTCAACGCCTCCTATGAACAGTTTATGGATTCTCTTAAACTCAACCTCGCCAGCTACTTTTTAGTGGTGAAACATGCCCTGCCCTTATTAAAAAAATCGAAAGGGACTATTTTGAATATAGGTTCTAAAGTGGCACTCACCGGCCAGGGAGGTACTTCGGGCTATGCAGCTGCAAAGGGAGGTGTCCTGGGACTAACCCGTGAGTGGGCGGTTGATCTCCTTAAATATGGCGTTCGTTCCAATGCAATTATCATTGCGGAAAGCTGGACCCCCATGTACGAAGAATGGATTAAAACCGTGGAAAACGGGGAAGAGAAATTGAAAGCTATCCTGAGAAAAATTCCCTTCGAAAATAGGATGACCACCCCGGATGAAATTGCGAACGCCTGCCTGTTTACAATTTCCGAAAGGTCGTCGCATACTACCGGCCAGTTTATTTTCGTGGATGGCGGGTATGTGCATTTGGACAGAGCCTTGATAAATCAGCAGTAATTTAAAATTTCAGCCATTCATGGAATCCAGCGAGAAGTCCCCTGTCGTATCACGAACGGTAATGGTTCCTTTTATTCTTATAACCTCTTTGTTTGCGTTATGGGGTTTTGCCAATGACATTACGAATCCGATGGTAAAAGCTTTTCAAAAAGTATTGGAGCTATCAAATGTCAAAGCTTCCCTTGTACAGGCAGCGTTCTACGGAGGTTATTTTACCATGGCCATTCCGGCAGCCTTATTTGTAAATAAGTATTCGTATAAAAAAGGAGTGCTGCTTGGTCTTGCACTTTATGCGGGGGGAGCGCTTTTATTTTATCCGGCAGCGGCCAAAGAAAGTTTTGGTTTCTTTCTTGCGGCCCTATATATCCTCACCTTTGGATTGGCCTTCCTGGAAACCACTGCTAACCCCTATATTCTTGCCATGGGATCTGAAGAAACCGCAACGCAGCGCCTCAATTTTGCGCAAATGTTCAATCCCGTAGGTTCTATTGCAGGGCTTTTAGTAGCTCAAAACTTTGTTCTTGGAGCCTTACAATCCGATGATATGACTGCCGAAGGAACACCTCTTTACGATACCATCTCCGAAGCGGCAAAAGCAGCAATACGGACAGCGGATCTTGCGATTATTCGTAATCCCTATGTGATTTTGGGGTTATCCCTGATGGTATTTTTTATTCTTGTCAGTACGGTGAAAATGCCACAGAATAAACATCAGGAGGCCAAAGTGAATTTTTTGGGTTCTGTAAAAAGATTGTGGTCACAACCCAAATTTGTACTTGGGGTAATTGCGCAAATTTTTTATGTGGGGGCGCAGATCATGTGCTGGACATATGTATACCAGTATGCCGAAACCCTCGGAATTGATAGTCAGACTGCCGTTTGGTACGGGCTTTCGGGCTATATCGTCTTCCTGACAGGCAGGGCAATTGGCACGGCCTTATTGCGGAAAATTGATGCGGGAAAATTGTTGATGCTATTTTCCCTGGGAGGGATGTTCACCATTTTGGGAGCCATTTTCCTTCCCGGAATGCTGGGTATTTATTCCCTTATAGCCACTTCGCTGTTCATGTCCATAATGTTCCCCACCATATACGGGATATCGCTGGAAGGACAGGGTGAAGATGCCAAATTCGGAGCGGCTTTTTTAGTGATGGCCATAGTAGGTGGTGCGGCTATGCCCCCACTTCAGGGGTATCTTTTAGATTTGGGGGGATCGGGTTATACGGATGTGGAATTCCTGGGTGTCAGCGAAATGAGGTTTTCATTTTTCCTCACCTTCGTTTGTTTTTTAGTGGTCGGTTATTTCGGGAAGAGGGTATTCAAAATGCACAGGACAAAATAGCAATTTTAGCCGTAATTATACTTTTACTCTGTTTGGTATCAATCCACATCATCAGCTACACTGCGGATATCCAAAGGATCGTGCATCTCTTTTTGCAGCGCCAGGAGTTCGTTATAAAGGACTGCTATTTTTTCCTTGTATGACTCATTTTCTGAAAGATCGTTCATCTCCCCCGGATCGTTTTTCAGATCAAAAAGCAGGGTCTTGTGCAATTCCGGATAAACGATCAATTTAAAGCCGTCTTTGCGGATCATCCTTTGTTTGTCGATATATCCTCCGTAAATGGCATTGTAATAACTTTTATCCCGTTCCGCATTCAGAAATGGCAAAAGACTGTTGAAGAATACATAATCGGGTTTTTTGATTCCCGCTAGTTCCAAACTGGTTGCCATTGCATCCTGAAGATAAATATCGGCCGTTATCTGTTTACCTTCGGGCACTTCCGGGCCCAGGATAACAAAGGGCACCCTAATGCTATGATCAAAAAGGGTTTGTTTTCCCATCAATCCATGTCTTCCAACAGCCAGACCGTGATCGGCAGTAAAGATAATATAGGTATCGTCTTTTTTACCACTGGCTTCCAGGCCATCCAGGATCTCCCCTATTTGTTCATCCAAATGGGTGATAATGGCATAATATTCCTGAATTTGTTTTTTTGTGGCATACTCCGTTCGTGGAAATGGGGCCAGGGCTTCGTCCCGTAAATCGGGACTGTTGCCTATAGCGTCTTTAAAAGGATATTCCGGCAACCAATTATCCGGCAAACCAATTTGTTCCAAAGGGTATTTGTCCAGATATTCCTTAGGCGCCTGTCTGGGGTCATGAGGGGCGTTGAAGGCCAGATACATAAAGAAAGGTTTGTTGCTGTCCCTGGCTTCCTCAATAAATCCAAGCACATCATCTTTAAGGACTTCGCTCCAATGCTTACCCCCTTCCCAAAAGCCGCCAAACCTGGGATCCGTCGGATCCCATGCGGTATCATTTTCATTCATTGGCCTGCCATAACCAATGGGCAATTTAGCGCCCAGGATCCTGGAAAAATTTCCCATATCCTTGAACTTTTCCGCCATTTCTGCATTGTTCCAGGCATCTGGCGGCATACCCGGGCGAATGTGTTTCACATTTTGAAAAACGCTCCCGGCGGGGGCATCCACATGCCATTTTCCGGTTATATAGGTTTCGTAACCGGCATTTTGCATGAGTCTGCCCCATGTTCTCTCTATTTGCTTATTTTCAATCCAATTTTGGCGAAATTCATTGGCGTCCCACAAGCTGCGTCCGGAAATGATCATTGCCCGGGATGCCACACAGATGGCGCCATTCCATCCTCCCATATTGTATGCATGTGTAAAGGTTGTTCCTCGCTTGAATAGCCTGTTTAAGTTTGGGGTCTGTATCTCTTTATTTCCCAAAGCATTAACCGCGGTATAGGTAAGGTCATCGGCAAAAATGAAGATGATATTAGGTTGGGAGTTTGCAGGTTCTTTATCGGCCTTACAACCAATAACCAATCCGATCATAATAAACAATACAAAATTCTTCATTGAATTCTCGTTTTGTGGAAGCTGTAGATTGAAGATACAAAATTTAGGGCTTCCCGACAGCAAAGTAAGCTTGTCCGGAAGGAGGGGTTCCACAGTGTGAACTAAACCATGGATTGAAAATCCATGCCTGTCCGTCCTATGGCGGAGGTTTGGATATGCAATGAAATTCCCCGCCTAAACGCCAGCCCGACAAGTCATTCTGGCGGGGCACAGGCAGGCTTTGGTTAAATGTTAATCGTTAACAGTTGATATCCTACGATTAACGGTTAACCAATAACTAATAAAGAATTTCTTAAAAGTTTACCCGCCTCCGGCGGGCAACTATCCCTGTCTGCCGGCAAAGGCAGGTTCCATTTCACAATGGACACCCTTGCCTTAAGCTAATGGTAGGTAACTACAGACCCCCATAACGGACTTGCACCGTTTAGTTATTTGCCATGCACGGCACACATAAACAGGGTCTGCTTCGGGTGAAAAAGGGCCCTTAATTGTTAATTGCCTGTGCCTATGTCCCGCATTCGGAACTTTCAGTTAGAATTTAAAACGTCTGGTTTTATACCAGTGCACTCTCTTAAGATTTTTAAAACTTGAAAAGAAAGAATTGTTTCTGGATTCTGTTGGTGTTTCCTTTAGACTTGCTCTCATCACGTATTAATTTTATGTTGTTTTTAGATTGTACTTTTTTAAATCTTGGTTAAAATTAATACCGGCATTTAAGGTTAAAAAGCAATCCTGGATGAAGTGGCTAAAAGTAGGTTTGAATTGTTTTATAACTGTTTATAACGCCAATATTCGGTGCACTGAGCTGAAAATCCATGACGAAATACCAGTTCTATCTTAAGCCTTTATAACTGCTCCAGATCTTCAAGAACTGTTTGTTTTCTGCCGGGGCACCCTTCAATGTCTAATATTGACTGTTGATGATCAAAAGGCGGGCCTTTACGAAGAATGCGCCCTACAAAATTGAATTAAGAAAGGGCCCGAAGAGACCGGCCCCGTGAGTAATTGAACCAACTTCATAAGGACGTCTTCACGAATTGAGGAAAACGCAGTATAAAATGCTACAAATGTGGGATGGTTTGAGATAGATTGTGGGATGTGTTTGTTAAATTAGATGATGGTAAAGAGCATCCATTGAAACAAATTATTTTATTTATTTTCGTCACTTTTTATACCCTGGCCTCCATAGCACAGGCACCCGAGCCGATGCGGTATAATTTTGCCCATTATACCGAAGAAACGGGACTTGTTTCCTACCAGGTAAATTCTACGGTTCAGGATAATGACGGTTATATCTGGATAGCCACCAATGAGGGGCTGCAGAGGTTTGACGGGATAAGGTATAAAAATTTCAGACCTAAAGTAACCGATTCTACTTCCATTCCTTCCAAAAGTATTTTACAGATACTGGTCGATAAGAATGAAAGTTTCTGGTTACTTACTGTGGACGGTAAGGTGGGTGTTTTCGACACCAAAACTTTTACTTTTCACCAGGCAAAAGTAAAACCACAAAATGCGACCCTGCTGGAATCCTTATCGCTTTTAAAAAAACTTATAGCAGATGAATTCGGGAATGTTTTTTTATTGTTGCCCGGCAATGAACTGCTTACCTACAATAAAATAAGGAATGAATTTTCCGCGGAACATAATTTCTTCATACAAAAACCCGAATGGGAAATAATGGATTTTGCACAGCAGCCTGGCACAAAGAAATATTGGATGTGTATCCCGGGGGTGGGATTTGCCGTTTACAACCATGATTCTGGCCGGTTAAGCTATACCGGCAATAATATCGAGCTGGAAAATATCATTGAGCACTATAAAGGCGACACACATCCCTTTAAGATCTATTTTGACCGGAAGGGTCGTATATGGCATGGCGGAGCGGATGATGGATTGCCCTTTATATATTGCTATAATGCTAAAAAAAACGAAGCTGTTATTAGTAAATACGGCTTTACCCAACAGGTACCCCGCTACCACGAGATACATCAATTTCTGGAACAACAGGACGGCAGTATCTGGATATCGGGTATAAATGTTCTGGCCAAATATCTGGAAACCGAAAAGCAATTTCAGCAGGTATACAATGGCTATGTAGATGACAGAAGCATTGATTTTATAGTGATAGCCAACCTTAGTGAAGATAGGGAACATAATATCTGGGTAAGTACGGGCAATAATGGGTTGTTTCGTTTTAATCCATCTGAAGAGTTTTTCAGGATTATAGAACATCCTTCCGAACTTAGAGGAAACATAGGAAGCGGTGCTCCAGTAACATTCGCACAAGACATTGACGGGAGTATCCTGGTCGGCGTTTGGAATGACGGTCTTTACAGATACGATAAAAACCTTAATCCGCTTCCTTTGGGGATAAAGGGTTTTCCTGTAAGTGAGATCACTTCAGTGATTGGCATGTGCCCTTCCGGAAAGGGTAAATTTATATGGATGGCGGTAAAGGATGGCATCTATAAATATGACCAGGAAAAAAGGCAGGTTCATTATTATCATCTCGCCGAATTGAAGAGTAGAATTCGCGAAATAGAAGAAGATAAAAAAGGGAATCTATGGATAGGCCTGCAGGAGCATGGTGTTTACAAATGGGATGCCATTAAAGGAAAAAAAGAATTTTTAAAAGGTATTTCCGGTTTTACCGATATCCCCTCCACAAGGATCAATAAAATAATGGTAGACCGAAAAGGATATGTATGGGTAGGGACCTTCGGCGAGGGAGCGTACGTGATAGATCCGGAAACGAATAAAATAATTAAAGAATTTAATACAAACGCTCCGGAAGAGTCAATGTTACCGGAGCGCACCGTATCCACTGTGCTGGATTACAATGACAGTCTTGTAATTATCAGCACAAGGAGTAACGTACTTTTGTACAACAGGCTGAGACAAAAAGTATCGGTTTTAGGTACTGGCGAAACAACTTCCGGAGCTACTAGCTCAATGGAAAAAGACAGTGCCGGTTATGTATGGCTTTCTACCACTTCCGGATTATACCGCATTAATGTTCAGAAAAGGGTGTTTATAAAATTCAATAGGGACGATGGTATCACAAACGACTATTTTGTCATTTCGGCATCCTACATTTTGCCGGATGGAAGAATGCTTTTCGGAGCTACTGGGACAATTGTTGCCTTTGACCCATCTACAATTAAATTGGATACCAGTTATCCTACGGTACACGTAACTGATTTTAAAGTAATGAACCGTTCCCTCCCAATTGATTCCTTGCTAAAACAACCCGTAATTGAACTGGCGCCCAATGAAAATTCAATAGCAATGGACCTTTCCACCTTGTCGTATAACACCAGTTATGCTATCCGGTATAAATTGGAAGGCTTGGATAACGAATGGAAAATTGCAGACCGTACACATCAGCTTATGTACCCTTATCTACCCTCGGGTTCATATACGTTGCTGGTACATTCAATCAATGCTGAAGGAGCCGTAGGAAACAACCCGTTAACCCTTTATATCACAGTGGATTCACCGTTTTGGAAAACCTGGTGGTTTTACGGCTTGTTGACTTTGCTGATCGGCAGCATTTTATTTCGGTTAGACAGAGCAAGAATGCAGAGAAAAGAAACAGTTCACAGGATGCGCAGTACTATAGCCACGAGCCTGCACGAGGAGGTAAATACGGCTCTCAACAATATTAATATACTAAGTGAAATGGCTAAAATAAAGACCCGAAATGATCCACAAAAATCTACCGAGTTTATTGAGCAGATACATAGTAAGAGCCATAATATGATCATTGCCATGGATGATATGCTCTGGACCATTTCGCCTGATAATGACAGTATGGAAAAAACGGTTGAGCGAATGAAAGAATATATTGATGCGCTCAACAACCGCCATAGTGCAGGAATTGAGATATTGGTGGATGATAAGGTAAAATCGTTGAAACTGGACATGCAGTTCAGGCATGAGGCTTTTTTACTGTTTAAGGAAAGTATTCAGGGCTTGTTAAATGCCTGTGCTACCCGATGTCAAATTCATTTGACAATCGAACGATCAAACCTTTTATATACGATGCAATTTAATAATGAATGTTGTGACATAGAGCAACTGCACCACCTGCAGCACCGGCAGGATATGGTCAAACGGCTGTATACTATAAGAGCGAAATTAAAGGTGCAGGTACATGGGAATAATTCGATATTGGAATTGAAAATACCGATCAGGCAATAAAAAGTATGTATTTTCTAACTTATGGAATAGGAAAGCAACAAGCGGGGCCGAATACTTTGCAGTTATTTCCCCATCCATTTCTTAAACGCCGTTACTTTTTCCCTGCTTACCAGGGTCTGTTTGTCAACATTGGGTTTTAAACCAAGGATCAACCGATTTCCAAAATAATCGTCAATTTTATCTATACTATCGGCGGAAACATAGAAAGATCGGCTGATGCGAAAATATTTCCCGGGATCGAGCATCTCTTCAAGTTCCTCCATGGTATAGTCAACAACAAACATCCGGTTATCCGTTGTTTTAAAAAAGTTAAGTCGGCCATCACTGAAAAAATATGCAATCTGTTCTATTTCGACGCTTACCAATTTTTGGCCCTGCTTTACCAAAAAACGTTTACGAAATTCTTTGGGCTGTAATTTTTGCTGTAATTCATTCAACAAGCCCTCCAAATTAACACTGGCATGGCCTTCGCCCTTTAATCTCCGGAATTTTTCCAAAGCAGCCGCCAGTTCCTCTTTTTGGATAGGCTTCAGCAAATAATCCACGCTGTTCACTTTAAAGGCCTTTAAGGCAAATTCGTCATAGGAAGTTGTGAAAATCACAGGGCTTTTTACTTCGATCAGATTGAAAACTTCAAAGCTTTGCCCATCGGCCAGCTCAATATCCATCAGGATCAGGTCTGGAGCCGGATTTGTTGCCAGCCACTCCACACTACTTTTGATACTATCCGTCGTTCCCACGATTTCAATCGTCATGTCTACGGAGCTTAAGGTTTTTCGCAGCTTTTTTACCGCCAAATCCTCATCCTCAATTAGTAATATTTTCATATATCTCTTAATAATAGTTACTATAAAATTACCCTAAACAGAGTTGCCGCAAAATGTAAAATGCATTAAACTGGCAACCAAATGAATGGATTAAAGTTTTGTGCTAACGAACAGCCGATCGAACATATAATTGTTAAAGCTTAGAATTGGTTTTGCTGTTGGTTCCATATTAATGGTAATACTACCGTAAAATTCTTTTCGTCTTCCATCACCTGAAACCCCGTGTGTTTCAGCAGTGCATATTTCGACTTAATGTTTTCAAGGCCTACTTTATTGCCAGGGGTCTTCACCGCAAGCCGCTGCAAATTATTGTTTACAACCAATTTATTTCCTGCGGCCGTAAAGATATCGATTACAAGGGGCCTGCTTTTGGAAAGCGCATTGTGCTTTACCGCGTTTTCAACAAGAAGTTGCAGGCTTAATGATGGCAATAAATAGGTATGGTATCGTTTATCAATCTGGAAGTTGAGATGCACCGCATCGCCATATCTTGTTTGTAAAAGGTTATAATAGGATTCAATGAATTTAATTTCACTTGCCACGGTACTTACCCCTTCTTCATTTTTTTTTAAAAGATACCGGTACACTTTGCTCAACTCATTTAGAAATAGTTCTGCCCGTTGTTTATCAATGCTGATTAAAGATGACAAGGTGTTGAAGCAATTGAATAAAAAGTGTGGATTTACCTGGTTCTTCAGGCAATCAAAATCCTGGTGAACGGCAAGTTGGAGCATTGCTTCTTTTTCGAGCGCACTTTCCTTCATCTTCGAAAAGACATAATCGGCTTCATAAAGTGTTTCAAATATCAGGTTTATACAAACCCCCACGAGCAACCCTTTCCACAGGTGAATGTTCTCGAATTGATAGTCCAGTATATGAAATTGATGGTAAATGAAAAATATCAACAATAAGCTGGGTGACATAACAAAAACGAGCACCAAAGCTTTTCCTGTAATCCTTTTTCTGCTCTGGTTTAGTTCGGGATATTTTTTCTCAATCCAGTCCGCATAAAGTACGTGCAGATACCACGAAGGTATTCCGATGATATAAATAAATGGAACCGAATATATCCATACCCGGAAATCGGTCCATAAACGATCATCATATAAAATCAGGTTCACAATTGCCGAAATCAATGGCATTGAAAATAAAAATGAATAAAGTTCCAATTTGGGTGGTTTAATAAATCTCATGGCGTCAACTCTTCGCTTTTAATGATTAAAGGAAGCTGTATGACCCTATTTTTACCTGAAGTTTCGAATATTGAAATCGGTTGATCCAACAATTCATATTTTTTGATCAGGTTGTCGAGCCCGGCTTCAAAGTCCACCGCATCGGTAATAACCTTGGGCTGTATGTTATTCTTAATTTCAAGTCCCCCATTGCCATCGGATGTAAGCGAAATAAAAAGTGGATCTGTTTTGCACACTATATTCTGTGCAAAGGCATTTTCAACTAGTATCTGTAGTGTCAGGGGTGCCAAAAGTTTGATTTTATCTTCATCCGTAACCTGTATGTTTAACCGCAGTCCATCACCGAACCTGGCCTTCAGCAAATGCATGTAGGAATTTGTAAATTTCAACTCTGTTTCCAGAGTTACCAGTAGTTCGTCTTCATTACGCAGCATATAGCGATATACTTTGCTCATTTCATCCAGAAATTTTTCTGCCCTTTCTTCATCCTCCTGTATCAAACAGGACAATGAATTTAAGCTGTTGAACAGAAAATGTGGATTCACCTGGCTTTTCAGGCACTGTAACTGGCTTTGTTTATATATTTCGTTCAATTTTTCGGTTTCCTGTCGGTTTATCCGCCACTCCTTGTATCTGGAAATTCCTTCCATTAAGAAAGTAAGAAAAATGCTTATGATGCCCAGGGTAAGGTAGCTCCATGCAAAGGCGTTTTCATTGAACCGATAATTAAAGTATTTTATAGATTCGAATAAATTAAACAGGGCAAACAAAAATAATCCCGTGGTTATTAGGAAAGTCACTATCATCAGCGAGAATCGCTTTATCAGGTCTAGATCGGAAGGAAATCTTTTTTTTAAAAAAACCGCTATTGTAACACAAATAATAAAATTGACACAAAACCACAGGAAAGTAACCAGGCTTGTTACCAAAAAATACCAAAATCCCGAAAAGTATTGTGTTCCGAAATTGATACTATTGAGTAGAAGGGAGAATAATGGTATTGTTAGCAGCATTACCAGATAGTCCTTACCATTATATTTAGGCATATTTATTTTCATTTGTATCCAAATTACCTATTTCCAATAATTTGATGACTCTCGGTAGTTACCGGTTGGTATGCACCAGGTATGAATTGAGTAAAATGGTGCATGAATTGTAAAATCATCCCTGTAGCCTCGCCTTTAAGACCCCCGCCAATTATCTCAAGTTTTCACCATGCATATTTGCATTTTTGTTTTACTGCCAGCTCCTATAAATTTACTGTAATTTCATTTATCCGTACAATCCAATAAAAAGCTGTTCACAAAAGTTTCATCAGTAAAAAATATGAAGCACCACAGCGCCAAACAGGTATTGTTTGGCGCACGCCCAACGCAGCCCCCTGTAACCGTTAAGATTGGAAAGGAAAGACAATCTTCTGGATTCCGCCGGTGATGGATCAATTATTGTTTCCATGAGTTCTTTTTTGAATTGCGTAAATTTTTTATTGCTTTACCCTTGACCAGTTATAAAAGATTGGGCGCCCCTGTTGTCGTTACACTTTCCGGTCGCCAGGCAGTGAAAAGTTGGAAGGTTTTTGACTTTGCGACCTTATTTTCCCCTTCATTTATTTCTGATCTCAATTTTTTAAATTACCCCCGTTTGGAATGTCCTTTATTTTGAGGCTTCTTCTACCTGTGTTCCAACCAAATCCGAGGGTGAAAGATACCCTGGATTGAAGTAAGTTTGGGTTTTTCATTTTCATGTTGCTTTGGTGTTTAAATTGATCAAGCACTTTATTGATGGGGCAATATTAAAGCGGTTATTCGCCCTCTAAATGCCTACCCGTTATGAACTGTGGAAATACTGTCATCAATTGAGGAAAACTTGTTACTCCTTTCTCATGCGCATCACAGAGCCATTAAGTTGTTGTTCCTGAAATAAAACCAATCCGTAAATCACGTTAAGACCCCGCCGGGCGGGGTAGTGCAGTAGAACCTGGACTTCAAAATCGAAACCCCTCTACAGGGTCGGGGTTAATTCGGCGAATTATTCCCGGCTGCACTGCGCTGGCCGCGAACAAAGCCCCATTAAAATAATCAGGGGCCGGTCCGTGTTCCCGGCCGACCCCCTCACTGGTAAGTTCTCAGAAAGAATTCCAAATCCAAACTTTACCCCTAAGACCTATATCGCCTTGATTGAAACCAATGGACTCTTTTAGCGCTGCTAAAGCTTGAAAAGTTTGAAATTTTTCTTGACTCGGTAGGAATGTGTACTTCTGTGATAAATGCTCTCATGATATATAAATTTTTAGGTTGCCGATAAATTATTTCTTTTTAAATCTGACCCAAAATTAAGCTCCCCGGTCGGGGTCAAAAAACCAATATGGATGAAGCAGCGGTAAAGTGGGGCGAAGTGCTTAGGGTGTACGACAAATTTCCCTTTAAGCTGCTTTTTGGCATATTTCGGTGATTTCGTTCCATTTTCCGCTTTTATATATCGCCCTGAGCTGTGCCATTTGTTGCAGCCCCTTGCACGTCCACCGCTGTCCCGATAGTTTCAG
>JBGTNL010000010.1:0-85225 GCA_041743085.1 Flavobacteriaceae bacterium | reverse complement strand
GTCCTGGTACATTGGAATATCGAGACCATCCGCCAGGATTGTGGGAAAGATTATATCGGTAAGATTCCAAAATACGATGGTTTTACCTGTATCCCCAGTCACATTGCCTATCGGCGGGAACACCAAAAATTCTACAATACTTATTCCCCATTGAGCAAAATACCTGAAAAAGGAACTATTGACAATTCCATAAAATTTATCCAGCACATTTTTGGCAAACATATGGAGTTGGGCCTGGATTACCTGCAGTTATTGTTTATCCGGCCTATCCAGGTATTGCCGATCCTCTGTTTGGTATCCAAGCAGCGCTCAACAGGTAAAAGCACGTTTTTAAAATGGCTGAAAGCAATCTTTGAAAACAACCTCACCTATCTCACCAACGATAGTTTCAGCAGCCAGTTCAATGCCGATTGGGCGAACAAACTGCTGATCTGTATTGACGAAGTGCTATTTAACAAGGAGGAACTCTCCGAACGCATTAAATACCTGAGCACCACAAATATCAACATGCTGGAGGCCAAGGGAAAGGACAAACGGGAAGTGGAGTTCTTCGGCAAGTTTATCCTTTGCAGCAATAACGAGGACAATTTTATAAAGATCGATGGCAATGAGACCCGGTTCTGGGTATTAAAGGTGCCGGAAATTGAGGTAGAGGAGACAGCATTTTTAGAAACCCTTATAGCGGAAATCCCGGCTTTTCTTTATTTCCTGCAGCACCGCACCCTCACCACTTCAAATAAGACGCGGATGTGGTTTACCCCACAGCAGCTACGCACCAGCGCGTTGAAAAAATTAGTTCAAAACAACCGCAACCGGGTTGAGAAGGAATTGGCCAGCCTGCTACTGAGCGCCATGGAGCACTTCGACCTGGAGGAAGTTCACCTCTGTCCCCTGGATGGACTCCATATTTTAAATCGTACCCGTGTAAGAACGGATCTTACCCAACTCAGACGATTATTAAAAAGGGATTGGAAACTGGAGAACAAGGACAATTCACTCAGCTATCAGAAAATCACGATCTGGCAGGATGGTTCCATGCAATTAACAGATGCCAAAGGGCGCTATTTTACAGTGGAAAAGTCATTTCTGATGGAAAATTTCGATGAGATGATGACGGACTAAATTGGGACCAATACCTATCGATGCTGCGGCTGTCATCAGTATATCATTTTTTGATCATCAAAATATATAATGATGCGCAAATGGAAGATAAAAATATCAGGAATGATGAATCGATGAAAAAAATGATGACAAGGGAAGTCCCGTAAATAAAGGGGTTCGAAGTGTTTTTTATAAAATCATCAAAAATTTACAAAAAAGTAATTGGCTTATGAAAGAGAAAAAAATAAGGTGTGAAACAGCCCGTAATTTTTCAATAGCTAAGGTGCTTGAAAAATTCGGGCACTTTCCCACCAGGGAAACTGAAAAAGAAGCTTGGTTTTTGAGTCCTTTTAGGCCGGAAAACCAAGCATCTTTCAAGGTGTCCAAAACCAAGAACAGGTGGTACGACCATGGCGTGGGGATGGGGGGCAATGTCATTGACCTTGTTTGCCTTATCACCAAAGGAACAGTGAAAGAGGCACTGGATATATTAGGTGATCCCCAACTCTCTTTTCCTTTTCAACAGCAGCCATTTTTAGAAGGGTCAAATGAACCTAAAATAAAGATTCAATATGCTAAGGTGATCAGTCACCTGGCCTTACGGGAATATCTACATCTTCGCGGTATTTCATTAAAGACTGCTTTGAAGTATGCGCGGGAAGTGCATTACCACTACAAGGGCAAAAACTACTTCGCCATTGGACTTAAAAACGATTCCGGGGGCTATGAACTCAGAAACAAATACTATAAAAATTCTGCCGCTCCAAAAGACTACACCCTACTTAAAAACAGTAACCGAAAACTAATTATAACAGAAGGCATGTTTGATCTCTTTACCCTATTGGAACTGGATCCGGAACTGGCCCTTGAATATGATTTGATGGTGCTTAATTCTGCGGCATTTGTCAAAAAGGCAATCGATTTTATTGAAGATTATGATTCTATAGAGTTGTACCTGGACCATGATGACGCAGGGAGGAAAATGACCGAAAGACTCATGGCGGAGTCCAAAAAGTGTATCGATAAATCAAGTCTTTATAAAGGATATAAAGACCTGAACGAGAAAAGGGTGAAAACCTTACATCACGATCTTGGGAAAGGAATTCAAGATGTGTTTTTGTTGCCACAAAAACAATCTTGCTTTGCTCCCAGCGGTCGCAAAGTAAAAAGGAAATGAAAAGGACCTATATCAAGTTCCGGTGTTCCATCTACGAGAAGAAGTTGCTCATAAAAAGGGCAAAGCGGGCAGGGATGAGCCTTTCTGAGTACTGCCGGAGTTCTTGCTTTGGTAACACGATTATTGAACGGCTTACCGAAGAGCAATTAGAATGTTACAAGACCCTGGTCAAGTACAAGAACAACTTTACCAGTATTAGCAACATGTTCAAGAAACGCAGTCCCAAACTGGCCAATGAAGTAGCCGAGCTGGCAGAGGAAATACGGAAACATCTATACAATTTCAAAAAATGATAGGCAAGGGAAAATCCATAGCACACACGGGAGCATCCATGGGATATGGATGGAACCAGGAAAAGAATGCGGAAGTAGTCTTCAGCCAACATTTGGCCGGCAACGATGCCAAACAGATCACCGAGGAGTTCAAACTGATCCAGGAGCAGAACACCCGCTGCCAAAAGAACACCCTGAGCTTTGTGCTGAGCCCGACACAGGCAGATGGCAGGAACCTTAGTAGACAACAACTAAAGGAACTGACTCAAAGATTTGTAAAGGAAATGCAGCTGAAGGAGCGACAGGCCATCGCGTTTGTCCACAGGGACAAGGCACATACACATGTGCATTTGTACGTCAACCGTATCGGTTTTGATGGCACGGCCTATAATGACAGTTTTATTGGGAAGCGAAGCCAATTGGCGGCCGAAAACGTGGCTAGGGGCATGGGGCTGACCACGGTGAAAGAAGTGCAATTGGAAAAGGAACTTGATTCCATACATATACGTCTTGAAATAAGAAATATTCATCATAGGGTAATGGAGAATGAGAGGCCAAAAACACTGGATAGTTATTTAAGAGTCATGAAAGAAAAGAATGTGGAAGTCATCCCAAGTATTAATCGCGCCAATCGGTTGCAGGGATTCAGGTTCGAATACCAGGGTCATAATTTTAAAGCGAGTGAGGTACACCGCTCCATGTCCGGGGCAAAGATTATGGCGCAGCTTTCACCGAACAAGAGCATGGGAAGATCCATGGAAGCAGGCAAGTCGGTCCAGGTACTGGGAAAAACTGTAGAAATGAGTGCCAACCTGGCCACGAGCATAGCTAAAAATGCGCTAAAGCAAGTAATTAAAAGAGCAATCGATACGGGAATCGGATATTAAAACAAAAAGCAATGGGATATATGAAACTGGATGAAGTGATGGAACTGCTCAACGATGAGCTGGACGGGTTCAACAAGTCCCTGGACAAGCTGGAGAAACTCACCAAGAATGCGGACAATATCAAAATAAAGCCGGACACTTCTGAAATCGAGTATATCCTGAAAGAACACCTGGACTCTGAGAAGGGGAGGATTTCAATGCTTCAAGAATCTGTTCTCAATATGGAGAATCGGATTTCCAAGGCAAGATTGGTTCCTAAAACACAATTATGGATTCAATATTTGATCTGGACGATATCTCTGGTCATCATTGGCTATCTGGCTTTCAAGGTGTCTCGAATAGATGCTATTCAAGAAAAGGCATTTTCTAAAGGAGAGCAACAGGCAATATCCAGTTTAAGGGAATACTTCGACCAAAATCCCGAGCACTACAAATCCTATCAAAAATGGATAAATGAAATAGACAGTGTTCCAAATCAAAAGTAGTGTGCGCCCTATGGAATTTTTGCTAATCCTCCAAAGGCGGACAGGCACTTATCTGCCGGAATCGCTACAAAAATTCCACAGGATCCACGCGCAAATAAGTTATGGTAAGAATTGGGAGGATTCGTTTTAGTACAATACTTTCTATGACACAACCAAATCATTGGCATCATCCAATACTGAATTATCAAAGCTCCTTAGGTAAATTTCGGTAGTCTTTAAGGAATGATGGCCCAGACCCTCGCTTATAATTTCAGTTGAGATACCCATATTTTTAGCAATAGTTGCCCAAGAATGGCGCATATAGTATGAAGTTATTTTTTCTTCGATACCGGCATCTATTGCGATTTTTTTAAACAATTTATTGACCAGCCTTCGATCAGACCTATACTTTTTGAACATTTTGACAGAACCGTCATAACCAATTGGAAAAACAAAATCATTCTTATTTTTCTCCTCGGTATAGTTTTTTAGAATTTCAGCAAATTCGCCAGTTATTTTAACCGATAACGGATCACCTGTTTTGCTTCTGCCATAAAAAATTCGGCTTTCTCCAATATCCTTAACTCTTAATTTTGCAAGGTCGATTAAATTCATTCCCCTGCAATTGAACATACACAACAAATAGTTCTTGGTATGCCAAAGATTGCTTCCTTTCTCGTATTGTAAATTTCTGATCGCAATTATTTTTTCCTTTGTCAAGGCTTTCTTCTTGGTACGTCGTGACGTAGGGATTTTATAATGATTGAAGGGATTCTTAATAGGAAAATATCTGTCCTCCTTTACCGCACTATTATAAATTGCCCGGATACCACGCACATATGCACTAATTCCGTTATTTGAGTTGCCTTTAGCCTTATTTTCCATCTCAAATTCCTTAAGAAACGTTACGTTGAGATGGTAAAGCTTGACTGGAGCACCATTATTAAAATTGACAAATGCAGAAATGGAGTCTTTATACCATTTGGCGGTACTGGGTTTTCCCTCTTTCAATTTACGGTCAATCAATACTTGGCCCCAATCTGACAGGGATATTTCATTAGAAAGGTTCTTTTTCAAAGTGGAGTCCAACTTCTTATCCCAGGCCTCTTTGATATTTTCAATGAGGACATCGACAGTGATTTCATTGATAGTATTACCAAGTTTGTCAATTATTGATTTGACCGAATACAACTTTGCATTTAGTTCCCTGTTTATGGTATCGCAATCCTGGTCTTTGTTGGCTAAGACCGATTTTTTGAATATTTTATTTTTATCATCCCATCCTTCTATGGAAGTGTAAAAGGGTAATCGTAAAATTCTTTGTTTCTTGTGGTATAGTCGTAACGCTATTGGGTATAATCCTACGGTATTTTTCGAATGCTTACGTACGTCTAATATTAACCTAGCCCTTGCCATATTATTTTGATTTCTTCTTGAAGATAATAAAAAATGTGCATAGTTTGTGCATAGTTTTATTTAGTTCGAAATGGAACCAAAGCGCACTTAAACCAATTAAAACATTTAATATCAATTAATTATGAATTAATATAAATTGGTTTATATCAAAAAAAGTTGCCTTCTAAGCAGACGGTCACAGGTTCGAATCCTGTCGCGATCACTATAAAATTCTTTTTTTATTCGAAAAGCCTGAAAATCAATGAGTTTCAGGCTTTTCAATTTTCATTATTACTATTTGATATCAAATAAATCGATCCTTCCGGTGAGCTATTCGGTGGCCTCTTTTTGATGGATTGCGATATTCGTAAAATGTTGGTATTTAGCATGTTAAATACCAAATTGGGTTTTGATATGCCGCTAATATTTTAATTCTTAGTGAGAAAAATGGCTAAATGATGAAAGAATCATTCTCTTTAATCTTCTATATCCGCAACAGCAGAGCTGATAAATCAGGCAGATCGTTGATCTATCTGAGAATAACGGTTGATTTTAAACGCACTGAAATCAGTGTTCAAAGAAAAGTGAAACCCTTGGACTGGGATTCAATATCTGGGAAGGTAAGAGACACAGCAGAGCATGCCTTAGAAATCAATAAACATTTGGATGAAATTCTGTCCAATTTGTGATTGGAATGATCTAAATCTAAACCTTCAACCTTTTACACTACATCGAAATACCTTGCCCTCTATTCCTGCCTCTCTCATTTCTTAACTGTCGATAGGCATCCATGAGACGTTTCTTTACTTCGTTCCACCTTGCCCCGTTAAGAATAATCACTTGGTTGTCCCTGTTATTTTTATCATGGGCATCCTCGAAATATAAGAACGATCTCTCGGCCATAGCTGTGTTATCCATTTGGTATTTAACTTTATAGGCGGCCAGCATTTCGCCCAAGGTAAAATGTTTGAGAAGTTCATGTAAATCATAAAAGTCCTTCTGAGTCCCTCTACCGACTACAGTGTTGATTTTCATGGCAGCAACATCAAGCATGCTGGCCAATCTCGCTCCTTCAAAGTTTTCCAAAGGTTTGAGAAGCGGATGTGGATAATAAACAAAATCGGTCTTGATCCCGTTTATGGAACCAAATACGCCCACCTCGGTTACGGAAATGCTCGTAAATCGTGAACCGAACCTATTTTGAGCTTAGAATTGACCACGTTGGAATAGGATAAATCAAAATCCCGCTCGATGAAAAAATCCAAGTCCACCGAATGCCGATGCTCAAATTGCAGGGCAAGGTTTGTACCTCCCGCAAGATAATGGTCCAAAAGGAAATCCAATTTCATCAGTTCCAAGAGCAGCTTCCTTTGCCCTTCCTCGACCGCTTTTCAAAGGGTGATGGTTTTATAAAAGTTGAGCTTTTTTTTCGATACTCCCTTGGTACTGTCCAATGCGGAAATGATTTCCTGTTGGGAATATACAGATTCAACATGCCAAATTTCTGGATCCGTACCACGCTCAAGTACCCGCACTATAATAAAATCCTTGTCCTTTAACGTATCCAACAAATCCAAATCAACGTCCCAGAAAGTGGTGGGACTTAAACGATTTTTATGAAGTTTTTTTTGTTCAAAACCATTGGGTTATAAGGACTAATTTACGGATTTTTTAAGGTGTTGGCAAGTTTGTTAGGCCAATTGAAGGATGGTCACTCAATCTTCTTCTTTCCCCCTAACCACAAAAAAGCACCCGTAAGGGTGCCAAATTCCATGACCGAATCACTTCCTTAAACCCTAAAACGAAAGCCCTCTGCCCCTTGTACTTCGACCAATCGGTAAGCTCGTCCTTGAACCCGTTATACACCTCGTCTTGCTTCCTGCCCCTATCGCCCAATAAGGAACTGATGGCATAAACGCCCCGTAACCGCTGACAGGCCTGTTGCCGTACAGTAAGTCGGGCTTACCAATAAATAATCCGTGTATAGGTCCAAAAGCTTATTAACGGTCATACCTGAAATTTACTATTTTAGTGCGTAACATCAGTTAAGATCTTTCTTTTTTTAAGGTATGGGATAATTGCAAATGTCGTACAAAGTATAGGTCATTAACAACAATTTCTGCTAAGTGAACCACAAAAAAAGCTGTTTTCGCAACATTAATTTTGCAACCCCTTCTCTATCATCTACTTTTAAACAACCCATAATCTACACCAAACATTTAACAAACACTAGGATTCCTTTCCCCCAAATCGGAATCCTCTTTTTTGCTGTGACGGGCGATTTCTAAGCCTACTTAAGGTAAGCCGTTCAATTTGGCCGAGTCTTGGGTTCATTAGCAGCTTACTTGTTGGTATTCGCAGCTGGATGCTCTCCTTCACCCAAAAGCTCAAGATATTTTTTGTAGTTGTAACGTGCAATCTTACGGCCCAATTCCAATCCCTCGATATTGTCGGCCTGAATATGATATCCCCCCATAACCCTTGACATACCGGCCATTTCAGCGGCCTTGGTAAATGTGGGGAACTCCAGGGTAACAGGGTCTCCTAAATTATTGGGTTCCGTTAGGGCACCGGGAATAAGTTTTACCGCTACCCCGAATTTTTCATCTCCGGTAAACAGTTTTAACGCCTCCGCACAACCACCGCTAATGGTGCTATGGCCTGAGACGTAACTGGGAAAAGGAGGGCATAGGAACGAATCGGGGGAATAGGGCCGCCATTCCTTCCCCTTCATTTGCATCATCCCTTTTTCGGGACCTCCCCATGCCTTGATAACCTGATCCTCGTAGTATTTATGTACCAAGGCATATGGGCGGGCAAAATCGTAATGCATTTTGGAATCCCAACAGGCTATAAACCCGTCCATGGCCACGGATTCTACCAAAAAGTACATTTTTACATCTTGATCCAAAGTATGGTCGTCCCTTAACGATACATCTTGGGCGAATTTAAGCCAATGCCCTGCCTGTTGTACCGATTTTGGCCCGTCCCTCATAAATTCCACCAAGGCCTTGTCCCTGGGGGTAAGATCCGCCTGAAGATCGATAACTTCCTTTACTTCCTTTTCCAATTGTTCCGAACCGATCATTGGGGGTGGTCCGGGACGGAACTGTTCGGCCGTCTCCAACAACAGGGGTTCTACCTTTTGCCAGTAGGGCGTTAGGCAACCGGGATCGTACTTGTCGCCGTCCTCGTCGATGAAATATTTGGGCTGCCATCTACTGATATCCACATTGTTGTCTATGTCGTTGACCGGCACATACCCGGTATAGTCAAAATAGGGCTCCCCATTGGATCCCGCTACTTCCCCATACTGGTTGGCACCATCGTTCTTTCGCATTTCGATGGCCCTTTTGGCCGCCAGGTTGCCAATGCCTTCCGGGGTTTTGGGATCTGTGGAGGTATTATCGGGATCAAGGCCCAGTTCCTTCATTTTGTTCCTGAACATTATACTGTCCGAGTAATAATACTCGTTTAGGGCACCATAGGCTGCATAACTGATGGTTATTTCCTTGTTCTTCAGGGTTCTTTCGTTTTCCGGACGGCGTTCCACATCCTTTAGATAAACGGGGTTGGCCTTTTCATCGAAACGTGTCCAGGCATCGAACATCGAGGTAAAGATCAGCCCAAGATACCTGGAAGTTATAGTGGGTCTTGGCTTGAACCTATCGGTGTCGTTCGCTGTACCCTCAAGTGCCATATAGGCCCATTGGTAGGCCACGTTGTCCTCGCCCTTGGGTTCTTTTTCGATTTCAATTTGTACAGCGGTTTCGGGATTTATTTGTACTTCCTTACCCTTTGTCGGTATAAAGAATAACAGGGCAACTATGGATAATGGAATCTTTTTTAAAATCATAGCATTGGTTTTTGCAATAGCCAATAATACAGATTTA
This sequence comes from Flavobacteriaceae bacterium, assembly GCA_041743085.1. Classification (GTDB taxonomy): domain Bacteria; phylum Bacteroidota; class Bacteroidia; order Flavobacteriales; family Flavobacteriaceae; genus JAFMPW01. The sequence goes on along the minus strand of JBGTNL010000010.1, from coordinate 76,036 downwards.
CATGGCCCAATACGAATCTATTATATGAATGTAGTATATTGGTTGATGAAACCCATAATTTATCGGACGAGCCATGAAGTGCCTTATTGTTGACGATGACCCTTTGATCTGTGATCTACTGGAACATTTTTGTGGTAAGATCGATGAGATTACAGGTATTACGATCGCCATATCCGGTTTCGAGACCCTAAACCTTATCAATGGCACTAATTTCGACCTTATCCTATTGGACTTTGACCTACCGGATATTACGGGGAAGGATATTCTGAATTGCATCGATCCCAATACGGCCGTAATCATGGTGACCTCGAACAGGGATTTTGCGTCCGACTCCTATGCTTACAACCAGATCGTGGATTATTTGGTAAAGCCGATCAATTTTCCACGCTTTTTCCAGGGGTTCCAAAAGGCCCGTAATTTTGTGTCAACCGATCGGGAAATGAAATCCAGATTGTTTATCAAGGAAGGGAACAAATTGGTAAAAATAAGACTGGAAGAGGTAAAGTACTTTAAGTCTGAGGCGAATTACATTGCGGTGGTCCTGAACGAAAGAAAAATAATGACGTTGATGACCTTAAAGGACCTGGAGCCCAAACTTCCCGAATTTTTTCAAAAGGTACACCGCTCCTATATCGTTAACTTAAACAGCATAGATTTTATTGATAACAATGCCATCGAGATCGGAAAAGACCATATTCCGGTCAGTCAGAGCTATGAAAAAGAACTGCTCAAGAAGATTGAGCTTTTGAATTGAGACGCTCCTCAAACCTAATGCAACATGAATAATAGGCGAAAATATTGCGTATTCGATTTAGGTTTTTACTTTGAAAATCTACAATTTTTTCGGGCAGCAAATCCTTAAGGTCGGTTAGCCCCAACGTATTGATATGAGCTATGAGTTTATGTAGAATGGCGTTCCATTCCTTTTGATCTTTCGTAACCACAACATTTTCAATTCTTTTGAGGTAGGTTCCGAACTCTTCCTGTAGTAGCGTTAATACCTTGTATACTTTGGCGGGGTCGTTGTCATAATTACGGTAGATATTCGAAAAATCGGGAGTGTTGAATTCATTCGCTCCTAAAACACGGTACACACAGTCTTTCAGCGACTGTATGTCAAAGGGCTTCTGAAAATATAAGGGGCTAATTTGCTCCATGGTTTCCGGTTCCAAGGCCGAGACGAGGATCAGCGGACAGGCATTTTTTTTGGTCTCGACCCATTCCTTGAGGACGGATATCAGGTTTTTATCCTCCAACATCAGATCGCTTATGATCAGGTTTGGCGGGCTCGTAGCCATACTTTCCAATACGTCGTCCAACGTATCCGTATGTTGCAGTACTATCTTTTCATCATCGAGTATGTACTTCATCAATTCTACGGTAGAGGCATCGTCCTCAACATATAAAACCTGATACGAATTGCTCAATCGCGGCAACAAGTGCTGCTTGGCCAACACATTGTGTTTTATTTTTGGAACAGAGGTAGGTATTAATGGTATAGTAACTTGGAATTCGGATCCTTTACCCTTCTTGGATACCGCTTTTAACGTACCCCCGAACAATTCCGTCAATTGTTTAACAATAGATAGACCAAGGCCATATCCGCCATACCTCCCGGAAAGAACTTCTTCCTCCCTGAAGAAACGTTCGTTGATCTTCGCAATATTTTCGGGAAGTATACCTATGCCCGTATCCTTTATTTTTAGCTCCAATACCGGAACGTTTCCCGAGCCGATGCCTGCGATCAGATCGATGTTTCCTTTTTGGGTATACTTGATAGCATTGACGACCAGGTTGGTAACGATTTGCGATAACCGCAAGGGATCCGTTTCAAAACGATGTCCATCAAGGCTTTCACCCAAATTTAGACGAAAGGACAACCCTTTTTGCAAGGCCTCAAACGCATAGCTGGAATGAATATCCCGCAACAGTTCCCCTATATCCGTGGGCGTGAATACAATCTGTACTTTTCTTTCCAGGAGTTTTTGGTGGTCCAGCACATCATATACAAGCCCTGCCAGGTTGTTAGCACTTCTTTCGAGGGATTTGATGATAGGCAGTTGCGTTTCCGAAGGCGACTGTTTGTACAGAAACTGGGTAAGCCCTAAAATGGTGTTCAGGGGGGTGCGCATTTCATGGCTCATGTTCTGCAGGAATTCGTCCCGCTGTTTTTTGGCATGCTGTTCCTTTTCGAGCGCCGAGTTCAATTCCTTTACGTTTCCGTCGATCTTGGCCTTCATTTTGGCGAACGAATTGGCCAAGGTGCCTATTTCGTCCTTTCTGTCCGTCGGAAGATCCATATCGTCCGTTATCCCTTTATCATAATTGCTGATAGCCCTGGTAACCTGATTGATCTTCTTTGAAAAAAGGTTGGCAAAAAGCCATGACATCAAGATGGAAAACAAACAAACCCATAGTAGCGTGCGAAGACTATCGGCACGCACCGCACGGGCACTTTTCAGCAACATGTTTTGTTCGATGTATGAAATCAAATAAACTTTCCGTTCCCCATGAAAATAGCTTAATTCCTTAATAGCGCCCATATAGGTGTTGCCTCTGGAACCCTTCAGTTGGCCGAAATACCGCTTTTTACCCGAAACCGAATCCGCGTTGATTTTGAAGTCCTTGTAAAAGTTAAAACCCTTGTTTGTCTGTTCACTGAATTGTTTGAGAGTTTCGGGGGAATATAAATACTGTCCCTCGGCATCTATTATATTGAGTTGGGACTCGCTGCCGGAAATTTGTCCAAATGCCCCATAAAGTTTGCCCAGGTCTACATTGATGACCAATATGCCTACAGGTCGGTCTTCGGAATCAAATATGGGGCTTGCGGCCCTTACCGTCGGGGTCGGGGGATTACTGATCACACCATACTCTTCGTTCAGGTTTATCTTGGAAAAGTAAAATTCCCCTTTCTTTATTTGGACGGTTTCCTTAAAATAATCGAGATTTCCTTTTTGTTGAAGTGTATCGGACTTAAAGACCTGCCCGTTACTTTTATCGAAACGGATGACTTCCTTGCCCTGGTTGGCTACGCCGATAAACCGTATCTGAAAATAGGACGCTTTATTTTCGAGCGTAATACGGAATAACTTTTCAATGTCCCCAGAGTTATGTTCCCTTGGGTCGTTGACATAGTTTCGCAGGGTAGGGCTCGCAGCTATGACGGCAATATCATTGGAGACTTCGTTTAGCAAGGCGTAAAAGGATTGTTCCGCCAGTTCCGAGATGTGCATGATCCGATCCTGTGAATATTCGACAATAACCCCCGCTGCTTTTTGGAAGACCAGATAGCCCGTCAAAAGAATGGAAAAAATAATCAGACCGGTAAAGAACAGCGCAAAACGGGTCACTATGGAATGTCGAAATTTCATTGAGCGGAAACTAATGATCGTACAAGGCCAATGTAGGTTTTATTTGCATTGCAAGCAAAAAAGGGGCAATTGAGGGCAACTATTTTTTAGGGGTAAAATTTCCTTTCCTATAGTGCTTATAGACAACAGATTTCATTTTCCGCAGCCATCAATACCCGCTTAAGTGCTTTCCTTTTTTCTTTTTCCCCCGTATTTTGCAGACATATCTGTTGTGGGCAATAAGTCTTTGACAATAGGCTATCCGTGTATCAACGGACAGTTCTGAAATCGAGTTTTTGTAGAGGCCATCCAAATTGGACAGGCAAATGGCCGTGGGATTTGGGTTAAGGTATTCGCTCAATTTGTAAAACATCGTGATGGGTGTTGGTTTTGGTGCATTTAACCTGTTGGAAAATGCCGCAAAAATTGAACCATATAGGGCAACAAGGCCATGATATAGTCGGTTCCATAAGAGCTTACCATATGACTTGTGAACTATGAATCCGAAAACCGAGCCATGCATAGACTTATCCATTCAATATTAGGTTTCATCAACCCATTGGTATGATTCATGTAATAAATGCCCTTTACATCAAGTAAATGAATAGTATTGGCATATACTAACTCAAACCGCTGGATGAAACCGACCAAAAAAAATCGCTTATTTATACTACTTTTATTCCTGATTCTCTTTGCAAACTATTCCTGGGCACAGGGATTACTCGATGGTTTTATGAGGGGAAGGGGAAATCTGGTCACCGCCCTGAGCTATAGCAACGAATCGTACGATACCTATTTTGTGGGGGACAATAAAACACAAAATCCAAATTTAGGCACCATAAAAACGAATTCCTTTGGGATTTTTGTTGCTGGAGGAGTGACCGACTATTTGGATGTTATCGTATCGGCACCTTACATCTCGGCCAGGGCCACCCAAGGCTTTATGTCGGATCAGGATGATTTTCAGGACATAAGCCTCTTCGTGAAGGGTAGGTTTTTGAACAGATCCGTAGCGAACAACGCCACCCTGTCCCTGATGGCAGTCGGAGGGATCAGTACGCCCCTGTCTGACTACATTGCGGATTCCCCCGTATCCATCGGCAACCAATCGACGCAATGGGATGGTCGCCTGATCGCACAGTACCGGTTTTCGCAAGGTTTTTTCGTTGCTGCACAAACAGGTTATATAAAACGGGGCAATGTAGATATCGATCGCGGGTTGGAGGTCAGCGTACCCGATGCCTGGGACTACATTTTGAGAACAGGCGGAAGTTATAAAAAATGGTATGCCGATGCCTGGCTCCAACATCAAAACTCAAGGAACGGCACCGATATAGGTGCGGGGGTGCCATTTCCGAGCAACGATATCGATTTTACCCGAATAGGCCTTACGCTATACCATCCGATTCCAAAATTTGAGAATTTCGGTATTGCCGTGGGCGGAGGATTTACACTTTCCGGAACGAACATCGGTAAATCCAACCGTTTTAGTGCTTCCCTGGTGTACCACTTTTCCGTTGCTGCACAATCCATTGATTAACCATACAAACTGCAATTGTAATGAAACCTAATTTTAAAATAATCCTACCTCTTATTGTCCTGGCCACACTTTTTTCCTGTTCCGAAGATATTCCCGACATGGTGGAACTGCAGCCCTTAGTTTCCGCTTCCCAAGATGGGGATGCCGGCAGCTGGAAGAGCGTCATGGGTATCGACTACCTTTCAGAGCTGGAAATGCCCGTTGCGGAAAGCACCGATTCCGAAGCGTACCGGGCAGAACTAGAGCGTCTAGTAAAGATTACGAAGGAGAGAACGAGTGCACAGGAAGGCAAAATAAAGTATTGGGGGGCCGGAGGGGTTATACGGTGGAACCAGATTATGAGGGACCTGGTCGGCAAGTACAATGTCGCCCCGGCCGTCGGTTCCGCCCCGGATCCGCAGCGGCCTTTTGCCAATCCGCCTTTTGCAGCAAGGGCGTATGCCCTGTTGAGCGTAGCACAACACGATGCGCTCATAGCCGCCTGGAAATTGAAGTATGAGGTAAATCGCCCCGCCCCTAGTACGGTGAGCGGCGAGGTCAATACCCTTTTTGATGCGACCCCATTGCCCTGTTATCCTTCGGAACAGGCCGTGATAGCAAGTGTGTCTTCGTCGGTGCTCAAGACCCTGTTTCCCGCGGAGGCGGATTTTATCGATACCCTTGCCGAAGAACATAAAAATACGGTCTCTTGGGGCGGTATGGGCACGGAAAGCGATGTCATGTCGGGAAATGCTTTGGGTACTTTTGTGGCCTCAAAGGTAATGGGGTATGCCAAAACGGACCGGATGAGCTTGGCCGCCGACCCCAACGCCACCTACACTTCATTTTTCGAAATCAATGCCAACACCGTTCCCGAACCTTGGATATGTATTGAATTGCCCCTGAGGAGTCCCATGCTGCCCTTGTATGGAAGGGTAAAGACTTGGATGGACTCCACCGCTGTTTTCGCAGCCTTGCCACCACTACCTCCGCAAGTGGGCACGCCGGAATTTAACGCAGATATTGCCAATGTTCGAAAGATTTCGGATAAAAGGTCGAGAGAGCAATGGCGGATATCCGATTTTTGGGCGGATGGCGGAGGCACCTCCACCCCTCCGGGGCATTGGAACCTTATTGCCGAAAACCTGATCCTGCAGAACAAATGGAGCGAGGTCAGGACAGCGAGGGCATTTTCGCTGATGAACCGGGCCATTATGGATAGCGGTATTCTATGCTGGTATGCCAAATATAAATACTATTTTCCCAGACCGTCACAGATCGACCCAAATATCAGGGTCGCCACAGGGATTCCCAATTTTCCCTCCTATACTTCCGGACATTCCTCGTTTTCTGCAGCCGCAGGAACCGTGCTCGGTTATCTTTTCCCTTCGGAAAAGGAAAGTCTTGAACAACAGTTTACAGAGGCCGGTGACTCACGCGTGTATGGCGGTATACACTACCAATTCGACAATCTGGAAGGAAGAAAATCCGGGGTGGCGGTTGGGGAACTCCTCATTTCGGAGGGCCAAAATGATGGCATCGATAATTGAGGGGAAGTAGATTGCCATTCAAAACCATCTGATAGCAAACCCATTTGATCAGTGTAGGGATATCAAAAAAAAAAGCCCGATTTAGATTATCGGGCTTTCCTATAGATCGTTGTGTTTCGTTAGGGATTCGTGGATTGAGTATCGAATGAATAGGTAATACCGGTATTGAAATAGGTGGTATTGCCTATATTTCTTCCGTCCAACACGGTTCCAAAACCTGCGCCCACCCCAAGGCCGGAGATTATCGGCACGTATCCGGAGACACCAAAACGGGTATAGTCCACCCGGGTCTCGGGGAAATTACCAGCAAATCCAGGCCCCATGATATCGACGCCGTCAGAAGAAGTACCCTGATAGTCTATCCATGCCTCAACGTAAAACTTGGAGGACGTATAGCCCACTTTGCCCATCGCCAGAAAAGCGTTCGGGACTTCAAAGTCGTTCCCATCTGCCGTGTTGAAGGTATTGTCCGCTTTTCCACGAAGGCTGTAACCCACGACTAATGTGCTAAAAAACCCTGCATTCAACTGCAAATGGCCGCCCACATGAAGATCCGTTGTAAATGCCCCGGTCCCGATGGAAAGGAGGCCATTGGGCTCATAGCCGGTAGGAATCCCGAATCCAAGGGAGGTGATCCCATCGATCTTTCCACCCGATAGTCCCACACTGAACGGTCTATACTTTGCCGCGATGGCAAGATCCTGAAAACCGGATTGCTTGGTCTCGCCGTTCACGGGATCCGGATCGCCTTCCCCATTGGCAGAAATATAGGGGGCGTTAAGCACCAAGGTCAGGTTATCGAACAGGCCATATTTGGCATAAAGGCCAAGAATGTCCTGGGTGATCTTGTTATGGGCGGGTACGGGCCCTACCTTTTCCATCCCTACGTAAAATTCGTCGAAGGCCGTCCCCGTGTAGGAAGCCGTTAGGGAGATTTTACCTTTTGGGTTATAGAAACCATCTATTATCCCTTGGGCATGTGTTATCGACGCGATCATAAGTGACGCCAATAAAAAAAGTTGTTTAGTGTTCTTTGAAGTCATATTTCATAGTTTTATAGGATTTGCAGACTAGGTCGAATGCGTAGTAAACTGCTTACGGGTATAATGTTAAAATAATACTAGACGTTTTAGTTATTGAACTTTTTTGAGCTTGTTCTAAAATTCTTCCATACGTTCTATAGGCTAGGTGTCCTTCATAAGAATGTAAGTTTTTATAATTAAATTGAACCTATTCAACATTAAATAGCAGACATGATTAAATCTATTGCAAAGAGCTATTTGAGCCAATTGCGGCTTTTGATACATAAGCTGTCGGACAAGCTGGCTACTCTATTTCTAACAAAAGCGGAAAAATTTCCCTAAATATTATTTTTTTACAGGGAACTGTTGTACAACGTAGAACATATTGTGCATCATCCGGCTATCATCGGAATAGGAATTACAGCCATGGAAGAATTCCTTGAAATAGAAGAAAACATGGGCGTAGCCGCATCGACTATTCGAAATAAAAATGGTCAATACCGGAATTAAAAAGTACCATCTATCCTGAAAACAAACGAACTCAAATTACACAATACAAAAAATAAGATCTGCAGTAATAGGACAATGGCGTTTTTAGCTTTTTTTTTAAAATTTTAAACGATTTTCTCGGCAAGATATACGGATTCCAACAGCGCCTTCCCCTGTTTTTTTATACAAAAAAAATAATGTGTGGGAGTTTAATAGGTTAGCTATCGATTCTTTTTGTTTTAGGTTTAGATTGCGACGTACCTGCGGAGCTAGTTTACCGACCCGGTTTGACCAAGTTGCGCCATGCATCGTCAACAAATAGAATCCAGTCGTTCCCTTCGCCATTTGATGGGTGATAAATTGAACGGGGCTATCTTTTTGAACATTATTGATTACTGTCGAAACGTCGGTATTTGGATGATACCAATATGCTTTGACGGCAGTTCCGGAGAGTTTGTTCAGGCTAGCAGTAAAGGACTTGCCATCTGGTGTATAGACCTCATAAATGGTGCTCTATTATTTTATCGGGAATGTCTATAGTACTAAATAATTCTCGAGGTATTCAAAGGATGAAAGTTTATTTTTAACTTGATGGAAAGCTAAGGTTTCCAATTTTTCTTTTAACCCTTATGAAGAGGGTTCGAGAATTGATTGATTAAAATGGAAAACACCCCTATCCGGGTTGCCAATATTTTGTCCGACGGGATTATTTGATATCCAAAAAAATACCCCCGGAATACGTGGGGTTGGCATAAATAATCCTTCCGCTTAAGGCACCGCCGTAGGCGAAAGAAATCCCTAGTTTCCGAGTTAGATAATACGCCAATTCCGCACCCACACTGACGTATTCGACATTATTTGCAAATATGCTTCCCTGATTGGTTTGGTTGGAAAGACTCCCGTTTTGAAGTGATTCTACAACAAGGATACGCCCGATCAGCCAGATTTTGTTTTTATAAAAATTAAGCCCAGCTTCCGCACCAAAATGCAGCTCATCTGAAAAATCCATTGTACGGTTATTAAATCCAAGATACGTTTTAGCGAATCCTGGAACCATGTTAAATTTAAAGGGTATCCCCAGATCAACCTGTAACAATTGGTTAAATTCGCCGTCCCCTGTTTGAAAACTACCATCACTACCGCCCGAATTGTTGCCAATGGGAAGTCCCAATTTTAGGCTGGCCGACAGGGCTAATTTACTTGTCTTAAGCAATCCGTACCGAAAAGAAATATCAGTATCCCCGATCCCGTTGAGACTTTCGCCCTCTTGTAAAACGGCACCTGTTGTTCCTGATATTTGTTTATTTTGATAGGTGCGCGAATAAAATGGGATGTAGGCTATGATGTCCCATTTATCCGTAATCCCATATTCTCCATAAAAATTAAGGTTAAAATAGCCACGGGTTACATTTGGGTCGATATTTCCGGTATCGGTATAATGCTGATCGGAAACAAGCGACCATGCAGAGAGTTTATAGTAGCCTTTGCCTTTAGTCTTAACCCATTGGGCATTCAGGGTCGTAAGGGTAAGGGATATCAAAATAAGGAGGGTTAGAGCACTTTTTTGCATAATAAATAGGGGTTATTCATTTATATTTCCGCCACCTACTTTAACCGAGAACGGTTTACACCAGTATAATACATACCTGAAGTCGGTTATGCCTGTGTTCCCTGGAAGCATATAGGAATGGGCACCTTTAAAAATTGCTACCTTACCAATCTCAAAAGCACCATTGATACTGTTCGGATTATTGGTTAGATACACATATAAACCCGGCAAACTTGTGGAAGCCACATAATTTTCGGAGAAGGATAAAACCAATGAACCTGTGGAAATGGGTTCCAATATGAAATCCCCGACCAATGTATAACTGCTGGTGCTGCTTATTGAGCCATTTCTGGCCATATTTTCCACTATGGTTTCAGTGGTGACCTCCACAGTTGTAGTAGTACTCAGGGAGTCGGTTGTCACGGCGGTCGCCCTAATTATGGCTTGCCCTTCTTGCAAAGCGGTAGCCAGGCCCGTATTCTCATCAATGGCCACTACGGATCCATCGGAACTTGACCAAGTAATTGCCACATTTTCCGGCTGCCCAATGTTGTTTAGATACCTTGCCTCAAATTGATGGCTTTCATTTAGACCTAATGATTGTAATGGGTTTTCAATACGGATTTCCGGACTAACAAAATCGGCTATAATGTCTTCGCCGATACACGCAAACAATAAAAGACTAAACAACAAAGACAATACAATTGGTTTGAATTTCATAGCGACCCGTAAGTAAGAAAGCTATAAAGCAGTCGTGCCTGCAACGGATTCATTACACCAACTATAACAGATAGTTCATTACCACCTATTTTTCTTTCAAGCACGACACCTATTGCACTATGCATTTTATTTTCAAAATTTTACAGAAGGTCCAATTCTATTTGCTTTGTGAAAGTTAAGGCCATTGATGGGAAGTATTAAAACGGTATAAAAAAGGTCCTGTCTAACCTCAGGAACTTCATCCTTAGTCCCTGAAAACATTCTTTTACATAAGATTTTGAAAAATGGGAAGATGTTTAACCTACATTTAACCCAGAAAAAACAAAAGCCTTTCAATTTCGCTCTAGCTTAAAACGAATCTCATTGGTCATGCATCGGGCTGAGCTATGGAATAACTTGAAAAGGATTCTTATTTGTAATTCTGTACCGAACATCTACTTGATTATTATCGCTTTGATGAATACCCTGGCCAAAGGTTATCCCAACGAACTGCGCTTTGGACTATTTTCTGCTTTATGAAAATAAGTCTCACCAGGCTAACTAAAGCAATTGATTGCATTCGGAGCTCCTTCTAATAGTTGGTCTTGGGATCTGAAAGTGTTTTCATAAAGGCTATTAATGCATTCAACTCTTCTTGGGTAAAGTTCAGTTCATCAAAGGGCAACGTCTGGTGTTTTAAATCAAAGCCCAAACCACCACCACCACCTTTATTGTAAAAATCCATCACCTCTTCCAGGGTGCTGTAAACTCCGTTATGCATGTATGGTGCAGTAAGTTCTGCATTACGAATGGTTGGCGTCTTGAACATGCCCCTGTGAATCTCTTTTCCCCATCTCCAATAGAAACCAAGGTCATCATCCAATTCTTTATTGGCAGCAGTCTCCGGTACCCCGATCACTTCTTTTTCCGTTTCCGTAAAAAAGGGAGGAACCGTTCCATTGGTCAAAGGTATAAAATGGCAGGTGGCACAAAGAGCCTTACCCATGTAAAGATTAAAGCCCCTTTTTTCCTCGGCTGTAAAATTATCCTCCTCACCCCGAATATTTCGGTCAAATTTGGAGTTAAATCCGTTGAGAGTAGAAATATAGGACGAAATAGCCCGGATTACGTTGGTATTTCTTGAAGATATTCCCCCGAAAGCATCCTCAAATAAGGGAATATAAGTACTGTCTTTTAAAATTTCACTCGAAAATTGATGCACACCTGCATTGAACTCCTGCTCATTGGTAAATACCGATGTAATCTGATCTTCCAGGCTTTCTGAGCGACCATCCCAAAAAAAACTTTGAGAAAACACGGCATTTAACAAAGTAGGCGTATTTCTTTTTAATCTCTTGCCCCGATTGTCTTTATTGACTACAAGTCCATCGGCATACGCTTTTTCAGGGATATGACAAGTGGCACATGCCATGACGCTACCCTGTGAAAGGTTGGGGTCAAAAAACAATTTTTCGCCCAAAGCAATTTGTATTTCGGACGTATTTCTATTGGCTGGCGGAATAAAATATGCCGAATTAAAAGAATTTGTTTCAAAGAACGTGGGGGCGTCAAAATTAAAGGGTTTGTTGTTTACACCTTCCCACAGACCACTCTGTTTGCGTATGGCAACCCAATCTCGGGTAATGGCGTTCATATAATCCCGAATGAAAGTAAATCGGTCAAAAGCTTCAAAATCCGGATTAGCCAGAATAAATGAGACAGCTGCATCCAAATGGGATTGAAATTCATTGTCCAATTGGGGACTATCCGCTTCTATAAGAGAACGAAGACTATGATTGTAGACATCTCTAAGGCTTTCCAATGATACAATCGTCTCCTTCAATCCCAAATGGCTTATTGGAGTATCAAAACCGACGATGGCCAAACTTACGATTCGAAAGAGTTGCTGGTGCGTGGCAATAAAGAACCGTTGGGAATTTAACCTGCGTTTGGATATATATTTTTGCAAGTTCACGAAAAGGCCTTTTGTCAACAGAACCTCTTTCCTGAATACAGATTCAGACACCCCTCCTTCATAAATGCTCTCTTCAATTTTTTGCAAGCCTATGGGTTCCATCACCCTTTCCGTATCTTCCAAAAAAACAGGCAGAGCAGGCCCGTTGGCACGGTGACCAACCTGTGGATTGAGATAGGAGGCATAGGGTTCGGCCTTTTTGAAAGCACGCCGTACCGCTATAAACAGGGACTTGGCGGTTTCACTATCCGGGGAAACCGCCGCCAAAGAGTCCATTAAGCCGATTGCTTCGGTCATGTTTTGATAGTAAAAATTCTGGGCATAACTCCAATCGGGCTCTTCCGGGCTATTCCTCTTTTTTTCATCCTTAGGGTTGCATCCTCCCATCAACAAGCAGAGAATCCCCATACATACAATACCTCTCATTTTCTTACACTTTATAATCCAACGAAAGACCTCCATTAGGAAAATGGAGGTCTTAGACTTTAAATTAGAAGTCGCTATCTTATCTTGGTAAGCCTCTTAAGATCACGATTTGGCCTCCCTGATTATCTTCACTGGCACCGGCAGCAATTGCTTCAGAGTTGGTTTCGATATCATGGCCGTCTTCATTTTTAAAATCATAATTTTGCCAGTAGTGTGGTTGTAGGTTCAGCAAAAAGGTATCAGGAACACCCACCTTATCCGAAATATCTTCCAGAGCCCCAAATTCTCCACTAAAATCGGTGCTTCCTTCGGGGTTTAAGTCCGGTCGGATGACCAGCTCCAGAACCACCCGGGCATTGTTCCCATTCAAATCGGTCTGGTAAACATAGGGAGCGTGTCCACGGTCAAAGGAGTTGGGATCCTCCTGCAAATACACGTAATTTTCGGTAACGGTAATATTATCCGGACTTTGTAACTGGCTTAAGTTGCCATCCATATTATTGGTATCGGTATTGCCGCTTACAATTTGCGTCAACCTACCCGTTAAAGGGGATTCTTCATCCAATTCCAATTTGTATACAGTGCCCCAGTCATTATAGGTGCCTGCACCAGGCCCTCTGCCAGTAACAGCAAAATAGACATTTCTCGCATTGCTATGGGAACCTTTTTGGTAATCCACATCTTCCACTCTCATAAAGGCAGAGGCCCCTACTGCAACGCAAGCGTCTTCCATTTCGTTTTGGGTAAGCTCCTTTCCATCAACGATTTCAACAAATTCTGCCTCATAGGTGTTTCCAAAGTCCAAATTACTTTCATTATAAATGGTGTCCGGACCACCACAATCTATTACCCCCCCCTCGCCATCGGAAATTTGCTTTAGTCTCAGGACATAAATTTTTCCATCGGTAAGATCTGCATCGCCACTTTCAGAATAGTACAAGGTTACCTGGCCTTCCGAACCACTGGAATCATCATCGCCTCCAATAATTACGGTTTTCCCCGAATAGGCATCCCTGGGAAGTGGCACAGCGTTTTCCCATGAAAATTCACCGAGGGCATCCAAACCGAAGTCGGCTGTCGGTGTTGGAGTAGCGATGTAAGGATCAATACCCTTGACATCATAGTTAAAGCTCTCCGATGCGGATAAGAACAAATCTTGTGCCCCGCCATGAACAGCAGCTTCCCACATGGTACCGGAACACTGACGTGCAAAATCGGCCACCCCTGAATTCAATAGCCATTCCCCTCCCGTAGGGTTTAAATACTGATCAAAACGGATGCGCGAAACCGCATAGTGGTCCTCAGCGTTGACCACATATAGGAAACCGTCGCCGTCGGGCATAAAGCCCGCACCATCCTGGGCACCTACCAGGCGGAAACCATCATCCAAAACATCCGTGGAACTAATCAAAGAAAAGGCTTCCACAGAACCGAATTCCGGATGAATGGCCACCAAAGGTTCTAAAGAAGATTTATTTTCAAACATAGTAGGCTCAGGCATAGGCTCTTTTCCGTCTTGAGCATCGACATTATCCTGATCAACCATGTCGTTTACTTCATCGACTGTTACTTCCGGATCACAGCTAAATATTGTAAAACCGATCAGTGACAGGCATATTGGCTTTAGAAGGAGTTTTTTTAATTTTTTCATTTTATAGTTTCTTTAAGGTTTGGGATAAAGCTACTTATCACGTCTAATAATGATGTTAAGCCTTTATATTGATTACAACAACTAAAAATTAAAGAATTGTTAAGATGTAAAAAAAGCGTTAAGTAAATCTGACTTAATGTAAAAACACAAGAATCATATTCAAAACAGGCTGACATGTCGATTCCTATACTGTCCCTTCGCGAAGAGCCAAGCGCCTAAAAATCTTCAACAAAGTCTATTGGTGGCTTGGCATGCCTAATTTCCTACAGCAAACACATCATAAGGATTGCGGAGAGGTAACAGATGGCGGCAAGTGCACACCACTGCTCATCAGGGATATCGTTCTTTCGGGGAATTCGAAAATTAGTTCTTCTCATTCTATATCTGGCTTTTATTCGAAAGTGTGACCGGGGAGGCCATTTGGCCCATTCATTTCTGGAAGTACAAATTTGTTCATTATTTCAACGAGTTATTTTAAAAGAATATTAGGATTTCTTTATATTTAGGGTTCCCGTTCAGTATCGGTCTTAAAAAACATTAGGATGACCTTGCCTGGGACACTAACAATTGAATATGGAACTAGAATTAGGGAACAACTTCAAGGACTTCGATTACAGGCTAAAAGAATTAGACCCTAAGGTCAGGAATAAGGCTGTTGCGCTAGCCAATGGGATGATGTCCGTCTACGGCTTCACCAAAGCATATGCCATCGAGGAGGGAATAAAAAGGGCGGAGGAACGGTTCGGGAACAGGTAAGGGTGCAAATAGACCCGCAAAACGAATAGGCTGTAAGGAGGGGTTAACACTTTGTTTGGCAAGTAATGTCTTTATCCCATTTAATTGATGGATTGTCAAAAAGCGAAAAGGCAAGGTTGAAAAACCATGAAGTTATAGACATTAAAGATTAATCTAAATCACCTGTACGGTTAGACAGGGCCGGCTTAGGTATGGCTATTATAAAAGAATGATAGAATCTGCGCCAAAAAAGGTCTCATTATCTTGTTATTCGAAACCCCTTTGGATCGGTTCCAGAACATTTTATTAAGTCGAACCAAAGCGCTGTTCAATTGTAGCCAATAACCTTTTAAATTCGTAACGTCTATTTGCTAAGATATGAGATCAAATATCTGATTAAACACCCATAGCTTCTGGCCGACCATCCTCCTAAAAATCTAATAAGCTCTATCAGCCGGAAGTGAATTTTACCTTTAGATATAGATTTAGTAACCCCCCGAACAGGTTATGCTTCTTTTTAATGTAAAACTTTAAGATTTCATAGTTTTATTTTAATAATTCAAAAACAGTGATATGATACTTTTATCCGGATTCAAGATGCTAAGGTATGAAAGTATTTGGCTTTGGTTTCTCCCTATTTTTAGTAATAATACTTGCTTTTCTTTTGTCAGCGGGAAGCAATACATTCCTGAGAACTGCAGACATCTCATTCCTTTCCGTGAATGCCACCAATGGCGACGGTTTTTCAATTATAACATTTGTAAATATTTCTCCAGGAACAATCATTCGATTTACGGATTCCGAATGGAATGGAAATCATTTTGGCATAGATGAAAACGATGTTTCCTGGAATACAGGAGGGGGTATGATAAAAGCAGGGTCGGTTATTAAATTTGAGAATGTTGATTTTGCACCTTCTGCTTCTTACGGTACAATAAATGGCAAATTGAAAATATCAAAAAAATCAGAAGCTATATTCGCTTATCTCGGTTCTTCAAGGATGCCCGTTAAATTTTTGGCGGCCGTGGCCAATGACAGTTCGGCGTACGGGACATTGGCGAATACCGGCTTGGTTGATGGTGTTTCTGCACTAACATTTTCATTTTAAAACATTTCAGGAACTCTTCCTTTATCCTGATCCAAGCGGTTAAATACACAAATCAGGTATTAGTAGAAATAGGAACTAATTAGAAATTAGAAAGATTTGATGTAGACGAAAATTTATTGCAAAAATCTTATTGATATAAAGCAGTCGCAAAAAAAGAATATTTGCCGTTAACTCTGGATGTTAGAAAATCTTCAATTAGCGCTGAAGGTTATTTTTTTTGTCACTTAAAAAACGCACTGTACCACTTACCCGAGTCTTTTATCGTTCTTTTCAGGTTTTTAAAATCAACATATACCAGACCAAATCTGGGGTAATACCCTTGGGCCCATTCAAAATTGTCCGTAAAGGACCAGACAAAATATCCATTGATCTTAAAACCTTCTCTTTTGGCTTTGTACACCTGTTGAATATGTTTCTGCAGATAGGATAGGCGATCGTGATCTTGGACAACCCCGCCTTCCAATGTGTCTTCAAATGCAGACCCATTCTCCGAAATAATGATTTTTTTTATTCCCTTGTAACTGCTGAATTTTGAGATCATTTCGTAAATACTCGGAGGATACACCTCCCAATCCATCAGAGTGGTGGTTACTTTTCGTTTGGAGGCATCTATAATTTTTGCCTTTAAATAGGGTACCAGATAACTGTGCTTTATTACCTCCCTGGTGTAGCCTTGTATACCAATAAAATCAAAATCAAAAATACTGTCAACAATATCACGAGGTTGTATATACCTTTTCATTCTATCCAATACCGGAAGGGTCTCAATGGGATATCCAAGGCCCAGGGATGGCTCAACAAAAAGCCTGTTTAAAAGGGCGTCTGCTCTTTTGGCCGCCTTAATATCCTTTTGAGAATTGCTATAGGGAGTGATCATGGAGCAGGAAAAAGTGGTTCCTTTCTTGGCATGCTGCACAGCAGACCTCAAGACTTTCCCCCCCCGGGCCTGGCAGAGTACGGCATGGTGTGCTGCCGGCAGAAAATTCTTCAACCCCTTTCTCCCCGGGGCATGAACCCCCAAAAAGTATCCCGCTCCTGTAAAAACCATTGGCTCATTGAGTACCATCCAATGCTTTACGCGGTCCCCGAAACAGCGAGCGCACAGCTGAACATATTCTTCAAACCAATACAACATATTTCTGTTTGTCCAGCCTCCCTTATCTTCTAAAACCTGAGGCAAATCCCAATGATATAGGGTGATCCAGGGCTCTATTCCATTTTCCAGGCAACAATCTATTATCCGGTTATAAAAATTGATCCCTCCAGGGTTCGCCAAACCATAACCTTCGGGCAATAATCGGGACCAGGAAAGAGAAAACCGGAAGTTGGGGATATTCATAATCTTCATAAGAATGATATCATCCTCATACCGATGATAAAAATCACATGTCTTTTCGGCATTATCGCCCATGTATATAGCACCTTTCTTATCTGAAAACATGTCCCATATGGAAGGTCCTTTGCCATACAGATTGTGAGCGCCTTCCGTTTGAAAGGCAGATGTAGCTACACCCCATACAAAATCGTCCCCAAAATCACTTGGTGATAGCTTTAAGTCCATATGCCCTTGGAAGTGCCTCCTGGATTAAAGCAAGCGGTTTGGTCGATCCTGCATTCTTCTAACAGCTGTTCGATAATAGCTTCGGTTATATCCGGATAGTCGACATCAACAATGGTATCGGTCTCAATCCAGTCTTTCAATTTGTGCAGGTGTTTTTTTTTAAATGACTTCATAGTGGCAACCCCCATTTGTTTTAGGGCCACCGTATTGCACTGTTGTTCATACTGCCCCTTCATAGGAATGACCATGAGTTTCTTTTTCATATAAAGCGCCTCTGCCGGAGTTTCAAAACCCGCACCACATAATACTCCTCTTGAGCCTGCCATACTCTTTACGAAAGCCCGATTGGTTATTGGCTGCACCGATATATTCTTTTCGAAAAAGGCCTTGGTGTTGTGCTTTGAAAACACCTCCCAATGCACGTTCTTAATTTCAGACAATGTATTCACCAGTTTTTTATCACTGTAGGACGGAAGATATACCGTGTAATAATTATGGCTTTTGATCCCGGCGGTCCTGATATCCTGCCTTATAACAGGGGTAAAAATTTGAGGGCCATAAGGTTCAAAGTGAAACCCATATTGGTGGGTCGTAGGAGCATAGTTTTTCAATATAAACCCTCCCATTTGATCCTTCTGTTTTGGTTTTGGAGCATAGGGAGAAAGCACTGCCGCCTGATGGCTCAGACTTACGCACATCTTATTTTTTAGTTTACATGCCCAGGCCGAAACTGGTTCAAAATCATTTATTATAAGGTCATACTGGGAGACGGGCAAACTTTTTATTTCATTTTGCAACCTCCTGGAGCTGGCCTTGAGATAGGTTTTCCACATATTGACCCCTCCACCCTTTCCAAATATAAAACTCATTCCTATGTATTTGTAGGTTATAGGATAAGGAATAGAAACATCTGCTTGAATACCGCTTACCAGAATATCAAGATCAATGTTCTTTTGTTGAAAAATAGGAATAATATCCCTTGCCCTACTCAAGTGCCCATTACCGGTTCCTTGAATTGCGTATAGTATTTTCATTATTTTCTTTCTTAGCGGGGTGGGGTATAATTATTTACCCTTCGCTAAGTTTCCCATTTCAAATTCACGGACGAGGCTCTGAAAGAGCTCATTGTTTTTCAAGACATATTCTCTTGAAGAATAAGGTTCTCTCTGATTTTTAACTTTCAAGTCCTCATACCTGTACAGCTTCCACTGGCCTTTGTAATATTCCAGGGCAGTAAGGTTTTCAATCCAATCACCTGAATTCATGTAGACGATTGAACCTTTAACCGACTCTATTTCCCTTATCTCTGGTTGATGAATGTGTCCGCATACAACATAGTCATAATTGTTTTCTATAGCAATCTCTGCAACAGTCTTCTCAAAGGTGTTAATGAATTTTACAGCAGATTTTACACTGCTTTTTATTCTTTTTGACATGGAAATTGGCCCATGTCCAGTTTTTACACTTAAGTAATTCACAACCCTGTTGAGCAGTATTAATAGGTCATAACCAACTGCTCCCATTTTAGCGATCCATTTGGAATGTTGCATCGTAACATCGAATACATCGCCGTGAAAGATCCATGTTCTTTTGCCATTCACCGATAACAACACTCTGTTCACAATCCTAAATGTGCCTAATTTAAATCCGACAAATTTCCTAAGCATTTCATCGTGATTGCCCGTAACGTAGTAGACCTTCACACCTTTTACTATAGAATTCATAAGATATTTAATCACCTTCATGTGTGAACTTGGCCAATAGCGCTTGTTAAATTGCCATATGTCTATGATGTCCCCATTCAGTACCACCTTTCTGGGTTTAATGGATCTCAAGTACTTCAAGAGCTCTTTGGCGTGACATCCATAGGTGCCTAAGTGCACATCGGAGATCACAACAATGTCGACGTTTCTTTTTTTCATGTAAAAGTTACTGGGATTTTCTTTCGAATCTTCCTAAATTTCAGAGGTGAATAGTAGGTTCTTAGAAGAGGAATAGACAAATTTATTAGCATCATTGCTGGCTTAATCAATCTTAATTTCATTCAATTGATGATTGTCATTTTTTGCATATCCGTTATTGTACCAGTTTCTGATTTATCGGTCACATCGAGCGCAGTCGAGATGTTTTTGACGGGCTTTCGGCTGTGCTCAAGGTGACAAAAACTTAGATTATGACACTTTTTAAAAATACCGGTACAATAACGGGGAATCGTATTGTCATTTTCAAAGATTCGCATTTTAACATGACTTTATAGTGATATTAATCTTAATCTTCTGTTATCTAATTGTAAATGATCACGCTATTCTCTAACTCAGCATTCCATTAAGGACATTGCTAAATTTACCATTGAAAAGTTTGGAGAAGCGCAATCCCTTAAATATGCAAATGGCCTGAAACGACTACTTGAAGAAATTACCCAAAATCCTGAGCTAGGCCGACGATACTTTCCTGTGAAAGACCAAATGTTGCTTCGATACCGTTTTAAAGCGCATGTAATATTTTATCACCAAATTGAGGAAGGGATATTTATTGTTAGGGTCTTAAGTGGAAGAATGGATTTTATGAGACATTTAAAGTAAAGTTCAAATAAATGATAGCCAAAACGGGCAAATAATTAGGTCAGGCAAAGCCGATCTTTTTATAGCGTCGCTACCTATTTACTTAGCCCAAAGAGTTATCCGCAAAAGTATATTTGAAATCAGTCTTAGCAAAATGATGGGCTCAATCCTTGGGTTTCGTAGAAGTTCACCATATAGCTTAAAATGGTTGATAGTTAAGGGCTATAGTGAACAGTAGTTTTATGAATCTCATCCATACTTCCAAAGAATAAACACATCACACGGCCAGCTACCAGAAAATTCAACCCTTCAACGAATTGTTTTCTTAGCTCAAACAGAGCACCGTAAATTCTCGGTAGAATTGCGCCCATACGGTCAGGGAAACGAATGAAAGGGATAGATAATAACTCTAGAGGATAAACCTGGGAAAATGAATTGTCGCTGATCCAGGTATAGTAATGTAGTACTGTCATCAACGATTTTAGGATTATCCGACTTGCTGAAAAGATCGTTATATCCTTGAGCTGAATATTCTTGTTCTAAAACCTGAAGACAATTCTCAGAGTAGTGTACGGCATTGGAATAGACCACCCCTCTGTCATTTTGGATGGTCTCGGATCTGATATCCGAAAAAATAACCTTTGAAGAGGTATCGGAGTGCAAGGCAGTGATGGCACCAAAATGATGAAAAAGCAACAACAGGTATGCTATGAAAGCCGAAGTCATTCTATGTTGTGAACAGAGAACAAAGTTAGTTCTAATAACTGTTAACAAATTGCCAAATCTTTCCTTTTTCCAAATTCCTTAACTGATTTCAAAAAAACAAAATTGTCTGAATAGTAGTTTTTAGAATTAGCTTTGATCAAATCCCCTATGCGTTGAGGATCCCGCAGTTTGTCAGTAAATTCAGGATTTATCCGATCTTTCAAAATGTATAAATTACCTCAGAAAATGAAAACATTTATCAGCAGCATTTCCCGGAAAGAATTCCCCATCAGTGAGCAGGTTAATGGCAAGACCATTAGCAAATCTATTTTTGATGTTATCTTAAAAGAACACCTTGGATTTAGTAAGAAAAATGTTATTTCCACGTCCGAACTGGCTGTATATCGTCAAAAATACTTGGCAGCCTTACAGGCACCCGTTATTATGATGAGCCAGAACCGACAGGGGGAAAAGGATCGGGAACGCGCCAAACAGGATGATATGGTAAACCTGAAGGCTGAGTTGGAAATACGGACCTTGCATGAAAAAGTGGACCATTTAATAATACACCAACAGCAGGAGCTATTGAACATGCAGCAGGTTCAGGTGGAGATGCTGGAGGATATTTTGAAACAGATCGACAAAAAGTCATTGCTAGCCCGGTAAGTGGGTATGAAATTGAAAAAGAACACATTTTCTGACCAGGCCCACTGGCTTAACCTTAAATAGTGTGTTTTCGGATTATTTTAAAGTTCGTTTTGGCAAATGTCCGATATTGATCACATATTTATTACCTTCTGGTCTTTAGAAAGATTTAAGATTCCTCAGGTATTTTTACGGCTTATTCCAACTAATGAAAATTTTAATAGCAGAAGATGAAATTGCCTTACAACATTCCATTTGTACGTATTTGGAGAAGGATGGAAATGTATGTGAGACCGCATCGGACTTTGAAGAGGCAACATATAAAGTTTCCTTGTATGATTACGATGTCATTGTACTAGATATAAACCTCCTGACCGGAAGCGGTTTAGACGTTTTGAAAACCATTAAAAACGAGAGAAAAAGGGCGGGAGTCGTTATCATATCCGCCAATAATTCTTTAACCGATAAACTTGAAGGATTGGATTTAGGCGCGGATGATTATATTACAAAGCCTTTCCATTTGGCAGAACTGAATTCGAGAATTAAGGCCGTGCTTAGACGAGGTAAATTTGGAGGGGATGAGATGATTATTTTTAATGAAATAAAAATAGACACCAAATCCAGAACCGTATATTCCAATGACACTTTGATCGCTCTGACCAGGAAGGAATACGACTTGCTTCTGTTTTTTATTACCAACAAGGGAAGGGTGCTTTCAAAGGAAATTATTGCCGAGCATTTGTGGGGGGACGACAGTGATTTGCTCGATAATTTCGACTTTATCTATGTTCATATAAATAACCTGCGTAAAAAGTTGACAAAGGAAGGCGCCAGTTATATAAAAACGGCATATGGAAGCGGGTATAAATTTATTGAAGACTAAGGGTGGTAGAGCGAAGTAAAAAGGCAAGACTCCTGACTAGAACTTCCCGAAATTTTCTTTGGATAAGTGCTATCCTGATGCTGGTAAGTACCGTGATACTTTATTTTTATGTAAGGGGATTGTTACAGGAAGAAGTAGAAGAGGAACTGTATTCCACGGAGGCCCGGATTGAAAGTGTCCTGAAGGAGAAAGGACCGCCCTATACCTTGCCTCCTATTGTGGAGATCGAAAGTGTAGCTGCCCCTGGCCCGGAGATATTAAAAGATACTGTTCTCTTTGATCCGTCGCAGGACGAAATGGAAGATTTCAGGGAACTTACCACATATAAAAACATACAAGGCAAAATATATAGGATAACTGTCCGCAATCTGATAGTTGAGTCGGAAGATATTTTAATAGCCATTGTGATTTCCTACCTGATCATAATTTTTTTGGTATTTATTTCTTTGTTCTACTTCAATAGAGCTATAAATAAGAAAATCTGGGATCCTTTTTTTAAAAATCTCGAACAAATGAAGCGGTTTTCGTTGGCCTCAGAAAAGGAGATACAACTGTTGGACAGCGACATTCTTGAATTTACAGAACTTAACAAGGAGATAATCACCCTGACCGAAAAGGTGAGATCGGACTATAAGAACCTGAAGCAGTTTACCGAGGATGTTTCGCATGAAATGCAGACCCCACTCGCAATCATACAGGCAAAAATTGAAAATGTGATCAATGAGAACACCCTCAATGAAAATCAGTACGAACAATTTACCTCCATCCAAAAGGATATTAAACGACTTACCCAGCTAAACAAGCGACTGACCCTTTTGACCAAAATAGACAACCGGCAATTTGGAAATGTAGAAAAGGTACGTATCACTAATTTGGTTAAAGATAGTGTTCAAAACTTTAGCGAACCGTTCCCGGTTTCCATTGAGTATGCCAGCCACAACGAAATAATTGTAAGTATGGATCCATACCTTGCGGAGATCCTTTGCAGTAACCTCATTTCAAACGCCATAAAACATACCAAAACCCGGGAAGCAATCAAAATACGGGCGGAAGGTAGAACGCTGACCATTACAAATCAGGGTGAAGAGGCCATAAAACATCCTGATCAACTGTACAGTCGATTTTACAGGGAGTCGTCCAAAACAAATTCTACCGGGCTGGGACTTGCCATTGTAAAGAAAATTTGTGATTTGTACGGTTACAAGATTTCATACGATTACAAGGAGGGATGGCACATATTCGAGATTAAGTTTATTTGATTTTTGTATGAACGATAAATACCCCAAACCAGATTTCTTTAGGTCACCTATGCTGCTGCAAACAACTTTGTCCCTTTATTAGAAATGCATAATGAAGTACGTAATATTTTCCCTTGTTTGGCTGTTCAGTTTTGCTTCGCTCCATTGCCAAGGCAATATCACAATTACCGGGCAACTATTAGATAGCGCCACCGGGGAGGCATTGTCCTTTGCGAATGTTGCGGTGCATGCGCAGGAAGATAACGCTCTGCTTACCGGAGCCGTCAGTGATGAAAACGGAAGGTTTGAAATAGTTGGAATACCTGTTGGGAAATACCAGATATATCTCTCTTTTATTGGTTATGAAAGCACCCGCAAAGAGCTGGTTGCCGGTGGCTTAAACCCCATATTTGATCTGGGTAAAATAGAGATGGTCCCATCCACGGAAAGCTTGGAAGAAGTAGAACTAACCGCAAAAGAAGCCGTCATTAACCCCGACCTGAATAAAAAAACCTTCAATCTTACGGATAATATTGCCCAATCTGGCGGTTCTGTACTCGAGGCAATGAAAACCATGCCCGGAGTGACGTTTGACCAGGACGGGAAAGTGATACTTCGGGGCAGCGACAAGGTAGTAGTGCTTATAGATGGGAAACAGAGCAGCCTGACCGGCTTTGGGAACCAAAAAGGGTTGAGTAACATTCCGGCCTCAAATATTGAAAAGATAGAAATAATTAACAATCCCTCGGCGAAATACGATGCTAATGGTTTTGCGGGTATTGTGAATATTATCTATAAAAAGGAACGGCAGACAGGTTTTAATGGGGATATAGGCCTTTCCTTTGGACTGGGCGCCTTGGGAAGGGCCAAACCGGATACCAGAACAGCTCTGGGAAGTTATTCATCCAATCCAAAATTTATTCCGAGTGTGAATTTCAATTATAAAAAAGAAAAACTGAACTATTTTCTCCAGTCGGAATTCATTTTTCAGGAAGCTCTTCCCAACAATGAGTTTACTACCCGAAATTATGATGATGGCAGGAATATCATTTCCCAGGTACCCGAAAACCGCCGGCAGTTCAGGGCTATCCTTAATGGCGGCATCGATTATGAATTGGACGAAAACAACAATTTTACCTTTTCAGGATTGTATGACAGGGAAAAGCATATTGACACCGCACAGGTGGCCTTTACCGATCTTGAAAATAATACAAGGAACCGTTTTTACAATTGGAGGGAAGAGGAAATTACCCGCTATAGCAGTGTTGCGGCAAATTACCTGCACAGATTTAAACAGACGGGTCACACGCTAAGTGCCAACGCTCAATATACACAGGGCTTGGAGGATGAAACGTATTCCCTTAACGACAGTTCGGAGGTCAGGGTAGGGCGGGACATGACCAATATTCTGGCCATTGAAAACACCACCGATATCTCGGCAGATTATATTCGTCCCCTAAAAAATGGCCGATTGGAACTCGGTGCCAAACTCCGTGTCCGCAGGTTACCGGTTGAATATACCATTACCCCCGGCGCAAATTCTATCATCTATCCTAATTTAGGCACCTTCTCTAAATGGGGTGAAAATCTGTATGCGGCATATTTCAACTATGTACTGGAGCGGTTAAAATATGATATAGAGGCTGGCTTACGGGCAGAACAGACCGCCGTTTTTTATGACCTGGATCCGGCGAACGCCTATTACCCTGATAATGATAATTATGATTATTTTGAATTTTTCCCCAGCCTTCGGTTTACCTACAAACTGAACGATCACAATAAGCTTTCGGCTTTCTATAATCGCCGTGTAGATCGTCCCGGAGAACCCGAACTCCGGATTTTCCCGAAGTATGACGACCCCGAATTGCTGAAAGTAGGAAATCCCTATTTGAGACCTCAATTTACAGACGGCTTCGAAATAGCCCACAGGTATTCCTGGAATAGTGGTTCCGTATTCTCCGCCTTGTATCACCGGCTGATAAAAGACCAATACATGCGTATTTTCAGCATAGACGATTCCAACCCGGATTACAATATTGTCAACCGTATTTACCAGAACACCGGCAGTGCTTCAAATACGGGAATAGAGCTATTATTAAGTCAGGATATTACCAATACCTTGAAGGTGTCAGGTAGCCTTAACTGGTACTCAAACGCTATAGGCGCTTATCAGGGTATGTTGCTCTTTCCTTTTGTACGCCCCTTCAATATCGAAAAATCTACGGATAACGCATGGAACGCCAAGATCAACAGTGAATTAAATTTGCCAAAGGAGTTCCTCATACAACTTACCGGAGTGCACTATTCCGGTAAAAATATTCCGCAAGGGGTGGAGCTGGCAAGGTCCTCAATAGATCTTGGCATAAAAAAGAACCTGTGGGATAAAAGGGCCGAGTTAACTTTTTCTGCAAGTGACATTTTCAACAATTTCGGGATAAGACAAAAGGTGAACGGTGAGGGTTTTGAGATCCTGTACGAGAACTACTATGAAACCCAGATTTTCAGATTAGGGTTGAAGTATAAATTTTAGAAGTAGCTCATGGAAAAATTAAATAAAGTTGCACGGACCACCCTTATTTTCTGGTTAATGAAGATAATTGCGACTACCCTTGGCGAAACATTGGGTGATTTTCTTTCCATGACCCTGGAACTTGGCTATACCACTGCCTTCTAATAACACTTCTCTTCTTTTTTGAATGCTTTTATATTCACCAGGCCTTCGGTGCAACTCTCCTGCCCCGACACTTTAAAATATCTTTAGAATTAGGCCTTAGCTTGGAACCTAGAAAAAATACCTCAAAAAGAATGTTTGGAAAACTACTTTGATCAATTCTAAATTCAAACAACAATTTTATGTTCCAATTTCCATATTTCAAAAGTGGGTTTCTTTTCATCAATAGGCATCGTTTTTATATCTTTCCCTTCTTCCTTTTATGCGTTGGGGGTCCTGATATACGGGCTCAAAGCGAGGCGATAGAAACGGCAGGGGACGTTCTGTTATTCGCTATGCCCGCTTCAGCACTGGGAAGCTCCCTGATTATCGGCGATACCCGGGGAACCTGGCAGTTTACGAAAGGGTTCTTATTAAATCAGGGTGTCACGTTTGCATTAAAGGCAGCCCTTAACAAACCCAGACCTTTTGATAACGGGGATAATGCATTTCCCTCCGGACATACGAGCACCACTTTTCAGGCAGCTTCCTTTATTCAACGAAGGTATGGCTGGGCCTATGGTATTCCGGCATATGCCCTGGCCGGTTTTACAGGCTTTAGTAGGCTGAATGCCCAAAAACACGATGGCTGGGATATATTGGCAGGTGCGGCACTGGGTATTGGAAGTACCTATTTGTTTACAACCCCTTACCAAAGAGAGCGTATGGACCTTAGTTTTTCCGGCGGGAAAGGGCAGTATGTGATCGGATTCAGATATAAATTTTAAACGGCAGTGCTTGTTACGTATTCTGATGACTGGGAAAATGAATAAAAGTATCCAGGAAAAGACTGCGCACAGCAGCTGTTTTAGTCAGCAGATCGGAATTTTCATGGAGGAAAACCATTTTGAAGTAACAGATGTAATAGGAATAAGTTGTAAAGGTGATTTTATGACACTTTGGTATTGGGGTAAGCGGTCCGAGAAATAAAAATAAATGGTTCAACAGTATTGATTGTTAATTAAAGGTTATGGAAGGAATTAAAGAAAAAGCAAGAATCCATTGTATTGAAATCCTCCGTAATAGCCGCTGCGATAAGTTGCCATTTCACAATGTGCACCACACTTTAGAGGTGTATAAAAACACCTCGAAAATCGCAGCTTTTGAGGGCTTGTCCGAAACGGAAGTCGAACCTGTTCTGCTCGCAGCGCTTTTTCATGATACCGGTAACGCAATAACTTTTAAAGGTCATGAAGAATTAAGCGCATCCAATGCAGCTGCCTTTTTAGAAAAAGAGAAGTATGGTGACACTCGTATTCCCGAGGTTGTCAGATGTATAAAAGCAACGGAAATGCCTCAGACGCCCTTAAGCAAACTGGAGGGTATTTTATGTGATGCAGATCTGTTTCATCTGGGTCGAAAAGATTTCTTCGTTCACAACGAACTGCTTAGAACGGAATGGGAGCAGTATCATAAGAAATTTTATTCGAATTACCGTTGGTATTCCATCAATATCGAATTTTTAAACCAGCATGAATTTCACACGGGTTATGGCAAGCAATTTTTAGAACCGGTTAAATTAAAAAACAGTGAGCTTTTCCAATCGCTTTTGACCAATATGCAACTAATATGAATTGAACCAAAGCCATCATTGAGAATGCCAGCTACGACAGCTATTGGAAGGTATCACATCAGCAATTTAAATGACAAATTAAAGCCGTCTAGGGCAGGTAGATGCAGCAAATAAAAAATAAACAACCGGTAAGATATGAAAAAAGTAGTCATCATGTTTGTGCTATTTTCCTATGATATTGTTATTTCCCAGGAGGAAAGTTCCGCTGAACTTGCCGTGGAAACCTCTATTGGGAAGGTGGGGGATTATACGCAGGTTGTACCTGCGGCGGTTTCCCTTATCACAATTTTTGCAAAAGAGGATGAGCAAGGTTTTTGGCAATTTACAAAATCTATGGGGGTAAATTTAACGGCAACATGGGTATTGAAATTTGCCATTGACAAACCTAGGCCGGAAGGCCGACTTGACGCACATGCTTTTCCCTTCTGGCACACCTCCGCTGCCTTTCAGGGTGATGCATTCCTTCAGCGCCGTTACGGATGGTCTTACGGCATACTTCCAGCGAGTTGGTTGAGGTCTTACTTTCCCTGGGGGTTATTAACCAGTCCATTAAACGAATAACCGGAAGGCAAAGCCCGGGCCCGGCCATTGCCAGTGGTAGTCCGGGAGTTACGGAACTCGGCTCAGCCCATTAGTTGTAATTTTGCTAGGATTGTTGGCTAAATTTTGATAACTTTAGTAGGGTATCAAATAACCTAATGCCATGGGGATAAAGAGTTTTCAGGGTCCGAGAAGGAAGCAAAAAGAGGATCAGGTACCTTTGAGAGTGTGCGATTATATGACCAGAAAGTTGATCACTTTCAGCCCGGATCAATCTCTAGAGGAGGTGATCGAAAAGCTCATAAAATATAAAATATCAGGGGGGCCGGTGGTAAATGACAAAAATGAGTTGGTCGGCATCATATCAGAAGGAGACTGTATAAAACATATCAGTGAAAGCAGGTATCACAATTTGCCCGGGGAAAACCAGATGGTTGAACAAAATATGGTGAAAAATGTGGAAACCATAGACGGCAATATGAACATCTTCGACGCGGCTAACAAATTTTTAAATGACAAAAGAAGGCGTTTCCCCATTGTTGAAAACGGCGTGCTGGTTGGTCAGATCTCCCAAAAGGATATTTTAAAGGCGACCGTAAAACTAAAATCGCAAAAATGGGGTACTTATTAACTCTGATCGATGAGTACCACAAACCCCTGTGGTCCGCATCTTATTGCAAACCGGCGTTGGGTCAACTGACTCTTGTCGTGTTATACAAGTTTTAATCGTTAGAATTCCCCGATGCTCTGCGTCGGGGTTCCGCTGTTTTGTCATTCCCGCAAAGGCGGGAATCTAAATACTTTATTTGGCAATACCCACTATCTCCAGATCGAAGACAAGATCTGCATTGGGGGGGACCGGGCCATAGCCCTGAGGACCGTAACCCAGGTGGGGAGGGATAAACACCCGGATTTTATCACCCACCTTCATGCTGAGCAGCGCTTCCTTAAAACCGGCTATTATGCGGGCTTCCGTGCTGTAGTCCATGGGAACAGGTTCGTAGCCCCCGCCTTGCTTTCTCTTCCCATCAAACATATGATGCTTCACGGCAACATCTTCATTGTTGCTGTCAAAAAGGGCACCGTCTGCCAAATAACCGGCATAATTCACCAATACTTTCTGTCCGATTTTCGGTTTTGTTCCACCGTCTCCACTCATTGAAACATTGGGTTGCTCACTGCTTTCGCCACGCAAGGAAAGCAATTTCAAGCCGGAAGGTAAGGTCTCAGCCTGTTCCCTTTGTTGGGCTATTTCGAGGGCAAATTCTTCCTTCATTTTTTTAAAGGCAGCTTCTTTGGCCTCTTCTTCGGCAAAATAATCGTTCATGACCTGGACAGCATCAAATTGTTTGGCCTCCTTACCATTTCGGATGATCTCTACCCTATTCATTGTGACATCGGTCATAGGCTTATCCTTCCTGTTGGGTTCCTGGTAGGTTTTAACGTTGGCAATGGAATCCACAACATTTAATCCCTCTACAACTTCCCCGAACACCGTATGCCTTCCATCCAGGAAAGGTGTTTCTTTGTGGGTGATAAAGAATTGACTCCCATTCGTAGTAGGACCGGAATTAGCCATAGACAAAATACCCTTTTTAGAATGCCTCAAAGAATCATTGAATTCATCTTTGAATTTATAGCCGGGATTACCGGTCCCCACCCCGTCGGGATCGCCACCCTGGATCATAAAGTCTTTAATTACCCGGTGAAAAATGATCCCGTCATAATACTTCTTGTCTTTATATTGATCACTTACAAAAGGATTGGAACCTTCTGCCAGGGAAACAAAATTCGCCACGGTTACCGGCGTTTTTTCATACTCTAACCTAACAATGATCTCCCCTTTGTTCGTTTGGATGTCGGCAAAGATACCATCGCCCAGATCGGCGTATTTACTTGATTTACAACTTAAGAGTGCGGTTAATACCCCAAGTAACACTACTGTTTTCTTCATGTTTAATTATTTAGTTTTGAATACTGTCCTTTTGCTGTTCTATTTTTAAAATTGAAATTGTCGATTTAAGAGGAACATTCGTTCCTATTTTGTTATTGTCCCCGTGGTAACCAAAGGCGAGAGAGGATGGGAAAAGGAATGTGGCCGTTTCTTTTTCTTTTAGAAGTTTCACACTATTTCTTAGGCCGGGAAACAATTCCTGCTTGTCTACCTTATAAGTTATCTCCCCAATGTCCTCAGAACTATAAAGAGTATCGTTCTTAAAACTCAGGATATTGTAGGTCATGGTTACCAGATCATCCGGTTCCGGGGTGGGGGTATCATCATACACTCTATTATTGTAAAAATACCAGGAACCGTTCGCGGAATGGTAATAGGTGTGTGATGAATCAGCGGCAATTATGTATTTAATTGCTTCTTCCTCCTCTGCGAGCAGTTCCTTATTGCGTTCGGCAGATTCTCTCATGAAACTTCCGCTTTTCATCTTCACCGGCCTTCGGGGTTCCGGACCCTCGCAACCCAAAATGGTAAGGATTAATAAGACGCACCAAATATTTTTCATCGGTCACAATCGTTAGTTGAAACCCTGCCAACCGCGGGCAGGTATGCACTTTAGTGCAAGACTTTCGGTATCTAAAAACTTTTTTCGAATAGGTTAATAGTTATTGGTTAACCTTTAATGGTATGATAGCAACTATTAACGATTAACATTTAACCAAAGCCTGCCCGTGCCCCGCCAGAATGACTTGTCGGGCTGGCGTTCAGGCGGGCAATTCCATTGCCTTTCAAAACCTCAGCCATAGGA
Source organism: Flavobacteriaceae bacterium (assembly GCA_041743085.1). Taxonomy (GTDB): domain Bacteria; phylum Bacteroidota; class Bacteroidia; order Flavobacteriales; family Flavobacteriaceae; genus JAFMPW01. The sequence goes on along the minus strand of JBGTNL010000010.1, from coordinate 44,785 downwards.
CGGACAGGCATGGATTTTCAATCCATAGGAGTGGTTTGTTATTTTAGAATTCTTTGGCCAGGATGCATTTCCTGGTTGAGATCCACCCCTGCTTTTATTAAATAGCATTTCGGGCGCCTATGAATTTAATTCATTTTTGTATTTTTTAAGTGATGCGACAAAATATTCGGTGGTTTCCTTCAGGGAACGCTCGCTTTTCCCACCAGCGGCATTAATATGCCCGCCACCGTCGAAATGCGCTCTTGCGAATTCGTTCACTGAAAAATCACCATACGACCTGAGCGATATCTTTACTATGCCTTCTTCCTTGTTTTCAATAAAAATGGCCGCCAAACGCATGCCGTCCAAAGTAAGGCCGTAGTTTACAAATCCTTCCGTATCACCTTTCTTGTAATTATGGGCTTCTAGCTCTTCCTGTTGAAGCGTAATGTACGCCGTATTATAATCTTCAAGGATCACCATATTGCTCAAAGCGCAACCCAGAAGACGCATTCGGTCCGGACTATTGGTATCGTATATATGATGATGAATGGCAGCATTATCAGCTCCTTTCGCTATTAGGTCGGCCGCAACAAGGTGTGTCCTGCTCCTGGTGGAAGCGTATTTAAACGAACCTGTATCCGTCAGTATTCCGGCATACAGGCATTGGGCAATTTCCTTTGTAATTTTGCCCGTATCACCCAGTGCCTCAATCAAGGTGTACACCATTTCACTGGTAGAACTCATTTCAACATCTGAATATGTAATTTTGGCATAGTCTGCAGGGGCCTGGTGATGGTCTATCATGATTAAAGTTCCCGGGGCTTCCTCCAGGCACGGTTGCATTTGACCAATTCTGCTTAAATGGTTAAAATCCAGGGTGAAAATTAAGCCGGCTGTGGCGATGATTTCAACTGCGGTGGTATTGTCCTTCTCAAAATTAAGGACCAGATCACTGCCCGGCATCCATTTCAGGAATTTTGGATAGTCATTTGGGCTGATCACTATCGTATCATGGCCCAAATTATGGAGGTAGTGGCATAGGCCCAATGTAGAACCGATGGCGTCACCGTCAGGATTTTTATGGGGTACAATAACAATTTTCTGTCGTTCTGCCAACAGCTTTCGAAGTGCATTTACGTCCTCTAAATTCATGCGCGCAAAGATACAATAATATACCATGAACTCTTATTGGCTGCAAAATTATCACTTTCCGCTGTATTTTGCCTTTTCTCACAGCGTCCGCAGGCTGGTCGGTATTGCTCAAAAAACACTTCCTTTAAGAACAAGCCCCTATCTTGTCGTTTTGGCACTAAAACTCAGCATGAGTTCAATGGACTTTGAGCACAAAAGGTTATTTTTACCGCTATATCCAGGTGATACAATATGAAATGAACCATGGGATAGAACGTAAAGAAAATGTCTTGAAGACGTTTTTAGTGAAGGGCCGGTAGGACCGCATGCGATACCGAATCAAAGATTTACGAACACTTAAAATTTAAACCAACACCCGTTAGTAAATGTCGATTGGTGAATTACTCCCCATAGCTATCGGGAGGACTTTTGAAAGAATAATAAATAACGACGGATGAAAAATATAGGTACGCTGCTACTTCTTTTGCCTTGGATCACGGCCTGCCAAATTTCAAAAAAGAACCTTGCACCTAATAATTCACTGTCCGGGTTCACCATTGCCTTCGGATCTTGTAACAAGCTTACGCTGGATAATTTTCTGTGGGACGATATTTTGGAGGGAAAGCCCGATCTATGGATATGGGGCGGGGATATTGTGTATGCAGATACGGATGACGCGGCCAAAATAAAAAGCAATTATAATGCCCTGAATGAAGTTGAAGGATACCACGATCTGAAAACTAAAGTGCCTGTTATCGGAACCTGGGACGATCACGATTATGGGTTGAACGATGGGGGAGAGGAGTATAAAACAAAAAGACAAAGTCAGGAAGTATTCCTTGATTTTATGGAGGTGCCGAAAGATGACGCACGAAGGAAGAGGGAGGGGATTTATGCGGCCCATGAGTATCATACGGGTAATGGGCTTATAAAAGTAGTAGTGCTGGACACCCGTTATTTCAGAACGGCACTTACAAAGGGCACCGCATCGGAAAAGCGCTTCAGGCCCAATGCTTATGGGGTGGGTACCATCCTGGGGGAAACGCAATGGCAATGGTTGGAAGAACAGTTGAGCGACTCAGAAGCGGATTTTAATGTCATAGTGAGCAGTATACAATTCTTATCCAATCAACACGGTTTTGAAACGTGGGGAAATTTTCCGCACGAGGTAGATCGGCTAAAAAAGCTTATTGCCGCCACCGGAGCCAAAGGAGTGCTTATTCTTTCAGGGGACCGCCATATCTCAGAATTTGCCAGGGCTTCCATAGAAGGACTTTCCTATCCCCTTATCGATTTTACGAGCAGCGGATTAACCCATTCCTATACTACATTTTCGGGGGAACCCAACCCATTCCGGGTAGGGGAGGTGGTGACTACGCGGAGTTTTGGAGTGGTGAAACTCGATACACGGTTGATGAAAGTCATACTTCAAATAATAGGCGATGGAGGGGAAATATTGGGTGAGATGATTCAGGAATATTAATCGAAAGGCAAACATATTTCTTTAATTATGCTATGCGCTATATGCCCTCCCTTTCAAATGGTGTTAAAAGGATTTCCCCCTTCACTTGCAGACGGGGACGGAGAAACGGTTGAGGGGATTGTGCATACCGGAAGGATTGCATACGAAGAGGAGTGTTTTTTTTAAGATAGTTATTAAAGAGTAGCTAAAAGAAGGTAATAACCGAGAAACCGATTCATGAAAGTTTCGGGTGAGGCTACCTAAAGGAATTTCTATTTGCGTTTATAAAAAAAACGATAGTTTTCCTTATCCAATAATAGCATAGTCTCTGGTTTCAGGAAATTCCTTTATTGTTGTCCGTTGCTACAAGAAAGTGTACTTTTGCCCAAAATTTTTTAAAAAAATGACAGGACACAGAACATTTACCATGATTAAGCCGGATGCGGTGGAAAACGGCCATATAGGGGCCATTTTGGAAAAGATCACTTCCGCCGGGTTTAAGATCATAGCCATGAAATATACACAACTTAGTAAGAGGGATGCCCGCGAATTTTATGCCATTCACAGGGATCGCCCGTTCTTTGATGAATTGATCCAGTTTATGACCAGGGGCCCCATCGTATCGGCCATTCTGGAGAAAGAAAATGCGGTAGAAGATTTCAGGGCATTGATCGGGGCTACAAATCCCGCAGAGGCCGCGGAAGGAACAATCCGTAAATTATATGCAAAGGATATAGGTGAAAATGCCGTTCACGGGTCGGATAGCAATGAAAATGCCGCCATTGAGGGCGCTTTTCATTTTTCAGGTAGGGAGATCTATTAAAAAATTCAGCCAGTAAGAAAGGGCCATCTTTAAAGGTGGCCTTTTTTATGGGAATATTTTGGTTTTCAGACATCCATAAAATAACCAAATGACAATTTTCAATACCCGAAATCCAGGGGCCAAACATTTCTGACAACTGCTGTCTTCATCCAGCGAAGCCTAATTGCAGGACGGATCAGCAAACACCTGCCCGCTTTAAGCTAATGATTCCCCGATGTTTACGTCAGGGATAGAGTCGGTTTCAAGAAATTTTTTATTTGCGGTTTCAAAGGTCGACCTTAAGTGTACCCAAATAGGCCCCCAGATCTGCCAGATCTTTTTCACTCATGACCTTGTGAAAGCCTTCCGTCATTAAGGAGCGAGTCAAAGTCTTCCGATGCTTTAGGTTCCGGCTTACAACTTATAAGGAGCATAAGTGTTATGACAGACATCAATTGAAGACGGGTTTTAGCCAGGTTGCACATGTCTTAGGATTTTTAAGATCTTACCGGAGCACGATATTCTTAATAAGGTCTTTACCAAGCTCTTCATTGAGCATTGCCACGATCTTGGATTTCCCATGACTTAATTCTTCACGTAGCACGGAAGAAGACAGGGATATAAATAACGTATCATTCTTCAGTTCAACCGTTGTAGTATAATTATTTACGCCGTTTCCCATTAATTTTTTCCAGGCATCTTTTACATTGACCCTATCAATCCCTTTCTGCAGTTTATTTTCGGCAATAAACTCGTGTATTGCTTCACTCAGGGAAAGATTATTTTTTTTTCGTTTTACCATGCTGCAGAAGGGGTTGGAAACGCTTATAATGATAGCTAATATTTTCCTCATTTACAAGAGCGAGTTTGTTGTGGGTTATTTTTTCAATCCGCTCCGTCCATTCGCTAAACGCATTCTCATAGTGGATGCTAAATACCCCATTATCTTCTATTAATGTAAAGGATTCGGCATCATCGGAAGTTGCGAAGGATCCGTCAATTTTTGGCTGCACTTTTTTACGATATCCCTGAGATCCTTTCACCTCAAAAAAATCTATGGTAGTATTTGCTCCATATACCTTAACCGCGCCATCCGGTAACACCACCTTTTCTATTTCCCAATAACCATTCAGGTGGTCAAGGTCCCTTTTGCTTACATTTTCTCTTTCTTTGCATCCTGTAAAAATGAGGATCAATACCACAGGTACAAACCTGCCCATACTAAAGTTTATATATTTCATAGGATTTATGAATGGTCTTAACAACATTTTCGGTGCGCTCTCCATGTGTATCGCTTATAAAGATCTGTCCAAAATCGGTATCGTCAACAAGACTTATAATATGGGCCACCCTGTCCTCATCCAACTTGTCAAAAATATCATCGAGTAGGAGGATGGGTGTAGTTTTGACCTGTTCTTTGATAAGGTCGAATTGCGCAAATTTCAGGGCAATTAAGAACGATTTCTGTTGCCCCTGGCTCCCGAATTTTTTAATGGGATGCCCTTCAATCTCAAAATTCAGATCGTCTTTATGAATGCCGGTGCTGGTGTATTGCAGCGCCTTGTCTTTTTCAATAGTGTTTGTAAGAAGTTGATGCAGCCCGGTCTGGGATAACTGACTTTGATAGGCTAAATTAACGTCTTCCCGGCCCCCTGAAATGGAAATATACTTTTCCTTAAATATAGGGATAAACGATTCAATAAATTCGGCCCGTTTTTCATAGATGTAGCTGCCGTAGGAAGCTAATTGTTCGTTGTAAACTTCAACAGTGGTTTCGTTAAAGGTGTGGTTGGCAGCAAAATATTTTAAAAGTGAATTGCGTTGTGCCAGTATTTTATTATACCTTAAAAGTGTCTGTAGGTAATCCGCATTGGACTGGCTGATGACCCCATCCATAAATTTACGACGGGTTTCACTGCCTTCAACAATAAGGTCCCTATCCGTAGGGGATATGATCACCAGGGGTATAAGCCCAATATGTTCCGAGAGTTTATCGTATATTTTACTGTTGTGCTTAATGGTTTTTTTTGTCCCGCGCTTAAGGCTGCAAACAATTTTTTCTTCGCGGTTTTTTTTTATAAAGAGCCCGTCTATAACGAAAAAATCTTCTCCATGTTTTATATTTTGTGAAGACATTGGATTAAAATAACTCTTGCCGAAAGCAAGGTGGTAAATAGCGTCCAGAACATTGGTTTTCCCCATCCCATTGTTTCCCACCAGACAATTTATTCTAGCGTCAAAATCAAAATCCCGCGACTCAAAATTTTTGTAGTTGATCAGGGATAATTGCTTCAGAAACATGCAAAGAAGTATTTAATGATGGCTATGGGCGGTGCAAAATATCGAAAAATAACGAATAAATACCCCTTGGATTTTGTTTAAAAACTTTATTTTTGCGCCACCAATAAAATTAAAGATGGCAACATATAAAAAGAGGGGTTTTAATCCGAAAAATAAGGCCGAGGGAAAGGCGCTTGATGAGCGGAATAGCACAACGGCAGAGGTTTTTAGCACCCTGGATGAAAGTGCATCCAGATCGGAACAGTGGGTGGCCCGAAATCAAAATTATATTTTGGGGATCATTGGTGTTATAGCCATAGGTGTTTTGGGCTATCTGGCCTACAATCAGTTTATACTGAAACCAAAGACCGCAAGTGCCGCCAACGAAATGTTCTACCCCCAGCAGTATTTTGATCAGGCCCTGAATAGTGCCACAGAGAAGGATTCATTATATAATTTAGCCCTGAATGGGGCCGAAGGAAAGTATGGTTTTTTAGATATTATAGCTGAATATAAAGGTACGCCCTCGGCCAATCTGGGAAATTACTATGCCGGAATGGCCTATTTGCACATGAAGCAGTATGATGAGGCGATAAGACATCTTGAAAATTTCACTACGGATGAGCCCATGACCGGCCCGTTGGCTTTGGGTGGTATAGGCGATGCCTTCATGCAATTGGGGCAACCCTCAGAAGCGCTGGTTTACTATGAAAAGGCCATTGCCCACAATACCAATGATTATACTACCCCGCGATATTTGTTTAAAGCAGGTGTAACTGCCATTGAACTGAATCGGAAAGATAAGGCAATTGAATATTTTCAGCGTATCAAAGACGAGTTTCCCACGTCGGACCAGGCAAGCACAATTGACGTGTTCATAGGGATGGCGAAAAGCGGTTCATAGTATGGCTACCGAAAACAAGAACTTGTCGGATTATGACAGAGCAACAATCCCAAATGCGAAGGACCTTCGGTTTGGGATTGTTGTTTCTGAATGGAATTCCGAAATAACGGAAGGACTTTATAAGGGAGCGGAAAATACCCTGTTGGATTGTGGTGCTTTGAAAAGCAATATTATACGGTGGAATGTACCGGGAAGTTTTGAACTGGTTTTTGGCTGTAAAAAAATGATATCGGGGCACAACGTCAACGCGGTCATTGCAGTGGGAAGCGTTATCCGGGGCGAAACCGAGCATTTTCATTTTATCTGCAGTGCAACCGCTCAGGGAATAAAGGACCTCAATGTGCACTTGGATATACCTGTCATCTTTTGTGTACTTACGGACGATAACATAGGGCAAGCCAGGGACCGCAGCGGAGGAAAACACGGAAACAAAGGAACGGAAGCTGCCATCGCAGCTATTAAAATGGCATTTCTGTAGGTCGCCCGTACGCATCCCATAGCAGGCAGGCTATTTCTTAAAGCCATACGCCTTATAGGTTTACTATTGCAGGGCCTTCCACATCTGAACTTCTTAACAAAATAGCTTCAATGAATGCGCTAAAAGAATTGCCGGCGACCTTTTTAGATTACTGCTTAACAAAAAAGTTAACAATTTTTGGCATGGATACCTCGGCACTTTTTTCGATTTTAAGTAACTTTGAGAGATTCGTATTATGGGAAAATTTACAAACTTACGTAAGAACAAGAAATTCAATTATTCACCTCGTTACTATGATGACAAAGGCGAAGGCAACCCGTTTAAAATAGAACACAAATTAGATAAATACAGGAGTACGGTAAACTCCCAGGGGGGGCTGAAAGGTAAATTCAGAAGTGCCATGTCTGATATGAAAAGAGAGGGAGATCGAAACATAAAAATCAGAATGTTAATCATTACTTCTATCCTGATCCTTATTTTCCTATACATCATAGATTTTGATCTATCCATATTCTTTAAGAGCTAATGGCGGATATTATTCAACTCTTGCCAGATCATGTAGCCAATCAAATTGCTGCGGGGGAAGTTGTGCAACGTCCGGCTTCCGTTGTTAAGGAATTATTGGAAAATGCTATTGATGCGGGCGCTGAAGCTGTTAAACTTATAGTAAAAGATGGGGGTAAAACACTAATCCAGGTCGTGGATGACGGTAGCGGAATGAGCCAAACCGATGCCCGTCTCAGCTTTGAACGGCACGCCACCTCCAAAATAAAGAGCGCTGAAGATCTTTTTCAATTGCACACTAAAGGTTTTAGGGGCGAAGCGCTGGCCTCTATTGCGGCTATTGCCCACGTAGAGATGCAGACAAGACCTGCTTCGGAAGAACTGGGAACGGCCATAAAAATTGAGGGAAGTAAAATTAGTTCGCAGGAAGTAATCGCCATTCCAAAAGGTACTTCCATTGCGGTAAAAAATCTTTTTTTTAATATACCGGCCCGCCGCAACTTTTTAAAATCCGATCAGGTAGAGTTACGTCATATTACAGATGAATTTCACAGGGTGGCACTTGCACATCCATCCGTTTCTTTTCGTTTTTACAACAATGGAAGTGATTTGTTTAATTTACCTGGTGCCGGTTATAGAAAGCGCATTGTACATGTTTTTGGGAGCAGGACCAATGAAAAACTGGTTCCGGTCAACGAAGAGACACAGGTGGTCCGGATCAGTGGATTTATTTGCAAGCCGGAATACGCAAAAAAGAGTAGGGGAGAACAGTTTTTCTTTGTAAATAGCAGATTCGTCAAGAGCCCCTATCTCTATCATGCTGTTATGAATGCATTTGAAGGACTACTTAAACCGGATGCCTATCCCGGGTATTTTCTTTATATGGAAGTGGATCCGTCCTCTATAGATATCAATATTCACCCTACCAAGACAGAAATTAAGTTCGATGATGAACAAACGCTGTATGCCATCTTACGATCCACGGTAAAACATAGTTTAGGACAGTTTAATATAGCTCCGGTCCTGGATTTTGAAAGGAACCAGAATCTGGAAACACCTTATGCTTATAGAAATATGGGGGCAAAACTACCTAAAGTAACGGTAGATGCCCGTTTTAATCCTTTTGGCCCGGATAGTCCGGGGCACAAAGGTACTCCCGGATTTAAAAAGGCAGCTGCGAAGGGATGGGAGCAAATGTATGTAGGTCTGGAATCGGCTTCCGGGAACGAAGGGAGTTTTAGCAGCGTTGCGTACGAAGCCGAGTCAATTACCAGTTCCATATTTGAAGGACAAAAAGATAGTGAAGAATCTGCGGTAACCACCTTACAACTAAGAAGAAAATATATTGTGACGACCATAAAGTCGGGCATGTTAATTATTCATCAGGGCAGGGCCCACCAAAGGGTATTATACGAAAAGTTTTTACGGCAGATTACAGGAAAAGAGACGGTAAGCCAACAACTTCTTTTTCCTTTGACGCTTTCTTTCTCAAAATCAGATATGATGATCGTCGCCGAAATGGAGGAGAACCTTCGCAGTTTGGGCTTTGTATTTGAAACTTCCGATGAGGAAGTATTAAACATCAGCGGCGTACCTCTGCTGATTCCGGAAAATGAGGTAAGCAATGTTTTAGATCAATTGGTTTCTGATTACCAGCAAAAGGTACCCGGAGACAGTTTTTCACAGGCTGATGTTCTGGCTAAGGGTTTGTGTAAATCTATTGCGGTAAAAACCGGGGATATCCTGGACAGCACCTCTCAAATGTCCCTGGTAAACGATTTATTTTCCTGCAAGGAACCGGAGCTGAGTCCGTTTAACAAACCAACCTATGTCACCATTCCGGAAGGTGATATTGACAAAAAATTTATGTAAATGGGTAGACTAACCAATGCTGTAAGGCATTTACTGATCATCAACGTCTTATTCTTTGTTGCTACCCAGCTATATCAGGAACAAATGATCGAATGGCTGGCCCTGTGGTTCCCTGCGAATGGTAATTTTCAATGGTGGCAGGTTATTTCCCATATGTTTATGCACGGGGGCTTTATGCACATTTTATTTAATATGTACGGCCTGTGGGCATTTGGCACCCCTTTGGAACGCGTGTGGGGAAGGAACAAATTTCTCTTCTTTTACTTTTCGGCCGGAATAGGTGCGGCACTTTTACATACCGGTGTAAATTATTATTTTTTCAATCAGGGAATGGAAGCTCTTGTGAACGCCGGTGTCCCGGAGGGTCAGATAATGGAACTTGTTTTCAATGGCCAATACGATAAAAGCTGGAGTTCTCTTGTGTCACCCGGGGTGGTGGAAAGCTTTACCAATTCTTACGGTACACCGGCATTAGGGGCTTCAGGGGCTATTTACGGTGTTTTGGTGGCATTTGCATTTATGTATTCTGAGGCGGAACTGATGCTTATTTTCTTACCCATACCCATAAAAGCTAAATATTTTGTTCCTTTATTGATCGCAGGAGACGTATTTTTTGGCTTTAGCAATTATTCTACCGGGATTGCCCACTTTGCCCATATTGGCGGAGCACTGGTTGGTTTTATAATGATGTGGTACTGGAAAAAAAACCAGTTCGACAAAAACAGATGGAATTAAAACCCGTTTAAGGCCAGGGTAAGAAATGTGCAGTAAACAGCAATGGGTGGTAAAAACAGGGAATAAAATGCGTTTCTTGTTTCCGGTTTAAAAAATTTTCAGGTTTAACGCAATGCGATAAAGCCTTTAACCGAAATTTTATATTTTGCCCCGCCCGGAATTGCGAAAAGGCAATTCCGACCCTGTGCATTCCTCTCTCTTCGTTCGTCGGATGCAAGAGGGGAAGTAGATCGGAAACCCCGAGGCAGAGCCATCGGGGAATTATTTAGATTAAAGCTTGAAACCTGGAACCAACCTGGCAGTGATCAGTAACCAGAAAGTATGTTCCATAATTAATAATCAGAAATCTCGTTCTTAAGAAATGCCTTAAATTACGACCAATTAAAAAAACAAGGAATATTTTGATTGATATACGATAGATTATGAATAGCGGGAACCTGAAATATCAATTTGCGAGATTGGGAATAGCGGAAAAGCTTATTGCCATCAATGTGCTCGTGTTTATTGTTAATGGCCTCATCCCCTTTTTGTTTGGCCTGGGCACGGATAGCATTGTTCAATGGTTTGAACTCCCTAAGGACTTTTTTGATTTTATAGCGCAACCATGGTCCCTCGTGACCTATTCTTTTTTTCATGGCGGCCTATGGCATTTGTTCTGGAATATGGTCATGCTCTACTTTTCGGGCAGAATTTTTCTGAATCTATTCGGCCCCGCAAGGTTCTTAAATGTGTATTTCCTGGGCGTAATGTTAGGGGGACTATTGTTTCTTCTGAGCTACAATGTTTTTCCGGCTTTTTTGGGCGTTAAAACCGCATTAATAGGAGCCTCCGCCGGGGTTACAGCCGTGCTTATATTTATCTGCGCCTACATACCCAATCAGGAGGTACGCATATTTTTCTTTAATGTAAAACTGTGGTATATAGGTGCCTTTTTTGTTTTGGTAGATCTAATTCAAATACCCAGTAGTGGCAATGCAGGCGGCCATCTATCACATTTGGGAGGAGCCGTTCTGGGATATGTTTATGCCCGCCAATTGCTCAACGGGAAAGATATAGGTGCTGGCTTTACCAGATTTCTGGAAGGCATTGGTAACCTCTTTAAAAAGAAGGAGAAAAAAGCCCCTCTTAAAACCGTTTATCGCAAAAAGCAAAAAACCACGGTCTCTAAGGAAAATTACGATAAGGCCACCCGGCAGCGAAAAATTGACTCCATTCTCGATAAGATCAGTAAATCGGGTTATGAAAGTCTCTCCAAGGCAGAGAAGGATTTCCTGTTTAAAGCTGGAAAGGAAGATTAGGCATACCCTGGAACAAGCATTGTTATGCTTCCGGAGAAAGTAGCCAGCAATCCATGGCATCTGCAATGATGTGAATTAATAAGGCCAGGCCAAAAATTCGACTCTTTTTAAAAAATAACAGGCAGACATACAGAGCGATCGCTCCGTAGGTATGGAGCAGGTGAAAATTTATACTGCATCTCTCAGGATCAAAAATGGGGTTGGTAAAAAGATGGTCCGCATCTATTAGAATTCCCGCTAATAATATCAGGATTGCGCGACCCCTGTTCTCCTTAAAAATAAGAAATCCTACTGCAATAGGTATGAGAAAGTGGATGCCGTAATGGATGAGGAATCTAGCCATTAAAAAAGATCGGTTTTTGGTTCTGCAGATAGGATAATGCCGAAGTCCCTTCGTTAAAAAGCAGGTCAAGGACACTCACGTTTTTTATGAAACCATGCCTGTCTCCAAATACCTGCATGTATTTCTTTGGAGTAAATACTATTTCCTTTTTCGCATTGACCAGAAATCGTGCATCTCTGCCTTCCGGGAATGATTTTTCATACTTGTTTTTTTTGTCGGTGGGCATTTCAACTTCCAGGCACTTGCAGATATGCGCTATAGCGTTAAAATTAAAGTCGAGCAAAAAATCAAATCGATGTTTAAAAAGCGGTGCCAGATCTTCTTCGTAAAATTCAAAGAAAGGCGAAGTTCTGTATGCCGTCTGAAGCGTCCGCCAATGCTGTCGCTGCCATTGGTAGTCATTGTCCAGACGAACATCTTTATATTTCTGCTTGCCCTGGTCCCCCCCAACGTGCTTTATCGGAATGGTTAGTTTGTGTTTTCCCTGGTCGGTACAGATATAACACCGGTTCCTGTAGGTCTGCTTTTGGTAGTTATCCGAAATCTCCCAAATGACCCGGTGCTGCATCATCGCCGAGAAAGTAGCAATATTTGGGAAGTAGGCGGGGTGGAGTAGTATCATTAAGGGACCAATTGTTTAAGGGATCGAAATAACAATGTAGCAATGTATTAATGAATCAATTTATCAGTGAATTAATTTATTTGAAACAGGAATATTGGCATTACCTGCGGACTAATTTTATTCCTTCACCGCCAGCCCGACCATAGAATCGGCTGTGCCGTAATATAGAAACCACTTTTCCTTAAAATAGACCAACCCCTCAATAAATGTGGTACCTGCTTTGTACTGTCCGCTAATTTCATGAGGAAGGCTAGGACATATAAAAGGCGTTTCCAGGCGGGCAAGGAGTTTTGATGGTTTGTTTTTATGAAACAAGGCCTGCCCGCCGCAATAGGTTCCTTCCGGATATTTGGGACTGGCACCCTCCCCATTCAGATTTTTTCCATTGTAAAAAAGGAGAATCCCTTGCTGCGTATAAAGGGCCGGGGGTCCCGGCTCAACAAGGTGGCTGTCGAAATCGTTTAATGTGGGCTCAAAAACATGAAGTAGTTCCCCGTCATCCGCTAATAACGGCTCCCAGTCAATACCATTTTCGGAGTGTGCTAAATTGACAAACAATTCCCCCCAATACATCAGGTATTTTCCATCGATTTTTTTTGCGATCAACCTGCCACGTGTTAATTCCGTTACTATGGCCCCGGATTTACTCCAGATATTCAAAAACTTTCCCTGTTCCGCATCTTCAAAAACAGGCCCTTGCTTTGTCCAGTTTTTCAGATCGGGCGAAGTAGCCGCCGATAAGCGGGCCACATCTTTGTTCCAACTGGTGTAGAGCATAATATAGGTGCCTTCCGGGGTCTCAATAACCCTTGGATCCTCAATTCCCCCGGGATAATCCCACTTCTGAAATTCATCGTTGTCCGGATATAGCACGGGATCCTCATATTTGGTGAAATTGATACCGTCCGTACTGAAGGCCAGACCTATGCGCGAAGTTCTTCCACCAAGGATTGCATCCGGGTTATCCTCGGCCCGGAATAACATAAAAACGGTATCATTTTTTACTATCGCACCGGGATTGAAGACGTCCGCCTTCTGCCATCGTACCGATTCTTTCGTTAAGGGATCGTCAAAAATATAACTGGAATCTGACATCATTATAGGGTTCTTTGCTGTTTTTTCGAACCCAAGCATCCATTTTTCCGAAATACTTTCGGGCTTTTCCAGTCCTGCTACTTTTTGCACTTTGCAGGAAAAGCAGCTCAATAGTATCCCTAAAAGCAAAAGAATTTTATAACTCATCTCGGTTTTTTTTAAACGGCGCAGCGGATGCTTCTGCACCAAATAATCCGCTTATAAAAGTCTTTAAAAGTTGGGAATAATGCTATTAAAGTGAGGACAATTTTAAAAAAGAAAACGAAAAGCACCGATTTCCGGAAAAAAAATATGAGTATCTTAAGGGCTGACAAATCAACTATCGAAAATGCATCCAAACCAGCAAAAGGCATTTTCCCTGCTGTGTTATCTTCTTCTCATTTCAACTCTTGTGGCATGTAAGGAAGACATTAAGGAAAAGGGGTACCTGCTTGAAGGCACGCTAAAAAAATGGCAGCCTGTTACGCTGACATTCGAGGGTCCGGAAACTTCCGAAACCGACTCCATAAATCCTTTTTTGGACTATAGCCTGCTGGTTAATTTCAATAATGGCGATGAAAATTATAAGGTACCCGGTTATTTTGCTGCTGACGGGGATGCCGCCAACACAGGAGCCATCTCCGGAAATAAATGGCAGGTCAGGTTTTCGCCGAATAGAACAGGTATTTGGAATTTTGATGCTTATTTGCTCAATGGCAAAAACATTGCCGTCACCCAATTCGATATTCCCCCGAGATCCCGGGATCAGTGGGAGGTCACCGGAAATTTTGAAGTAGCAGCGGTCGATTCTACGGCTGGCGGACTTTATGGTACGGGAAAACTAGCATATATGGGCAAACACTATTTATATGAGAGCGAAACGGGAAAAGCGTTTCTAAAAAACGGAGTGGGCAGCCCTGAGAACTTTCTGGGTTATTTTGAATTCGATGGAACCTTTGATAACGGAGGCGCACAAACCCCTTCCCTGAATAATGGATTGCATGAATACAGTGCCCATGTTAAGGACTGGAACGAAGGTGACCCAAACTGGCAGAACGGAAAGGGAAAAGCCATTATCGGCGCCGTTAACTACATGGCTTCCATGGGAATGAACAGTCTGTATTTTATGAGTATGAACGTCCACGGCGACGGGGATGATGTATGGCCGTGGACCGGACCCGACGAGTATACGAGATTTGATATCAGTAAACTGGAGCAGTGGGAAATTGTATTCAGGCACATGGCTGGGAAAGGAATTGCTTTGAACGTGTTTACCCAGGAAACCGAAAATGATACCCTCCTTAATCAGGGAGTATTGGGATTGGAGCGCAAACTCTACTATAAGGAATTAATTGCCCGTTTTGGGCACCATCCCGGGATTGTCTGGAATTTGGGAGAAGAGACCAACAGGACTTCGGAACAATTAAAAAGTTATGCTTCTTTTATCCGAGGTATAGACCCGTATGATCATCCCATTGCCGTTCATAATCATATTCGGGTTACCGGAAAAAGTGTGGAGGGCCGGCCCATGGATCCCATTAAGGAGACGCTGACACCTTTGCTTGGGTATAAAAATTTTGAAATTCCTTCCCTGCAAATGTTCGATACTACCGAAGTACATCGGGAGGTGTTGAAATGGCGTAAGCTATCCACGGAAAACAAAAGGCCCTGGGTTGTTAACGTTGATGAAATTGGTCATTGGGAAATAGGGGTAACGGCGGATATGGCTGAAAATAATAATCACGGCATGGTTATGAGAACAAGCCTTTGGGGAGCCTATATGGGCGGTGCCGCAGGAACCTCCTGGTATTTTGGCGCGAACGACATGCCCAACAATGATCTGGCAGCGGAAGATCTGAGGGCCAGGGAGAATTGGTGGAAGATAAGCAGCAATGCACGCCAGTTTTTCATAAACCATTTGCCCTTTGACGAAATGACGAACCACGATGAATTATTGAGTAACTCCAGGGTCTATTGTTTTGCAAAAAAAGGAGAGATTTACGCGGTTTATCTGCCCAAAAATCAAACCACGGAACTGGAGATCGGAGATGGCAACTATGCCATCGCTTTTTACGATCCGCTCGAAGGGGGAATGCTTCTGGACACCCCAAATCAGGGATGGAAAATTACCAAGGCGAACAGCGTTTTACTTTCTTCCTATGGCGGCGCAAAGAATAAGGACTGGGTCATAGTTATAATTAGAAAAGAATGAACATAATTTTGATGTATTCATTATTAATTTAGAATGAAATACAAAATAGTTATCATAGCGGTCTTTCTGGCTGCAGGGTGTAAGCGGTATCAATCCGGGACAAATGCAACATCACCGGCAAAGGACACTAATATAACTGAGGAAGTTACTCCCGGGCCCCCGGCGGGTTCCGGCCATGAATTAAAAACTTTGGACAACCTGGCGGATACAACTTTTGTCCGCCTTGCCGATTATAGCGACGATTTTGTGTACGACTTGCGATATGCCACCACGGATAACTTCCTTAAAGCCAAGGTCTATGAATGTCCCGAATGTTATACACGGGTTAAAACTGCCAGAGCGCTTATCGCCGCTAATAAGGATTTGATAAATAAAGGCTACAGAATTAAATTTTTTGATTGTTATCGTCCTAATTCGGTACAGTACAAAATGTGGAAAATTGTACCTAATCCCCAATATGTTGCAAACCCAGTAAAGGGCTCTATCCATAACAAGGGAGGTGCCGTGGACATTACACTTGTTACCCTCAAGGGAGAAGAACTGGATATGGGAACCGATTTTGATTTTTTCGGAAAAAGGGCGTATCGTGATAATCTGGATCTACCGGCAGAAGTATTAAAAAATCGCAGGATTTTAAAAGAAACTATGGAAAAGCATAAATTTTGGTCCATAAGAACGGAATGGTGGCATTATAACCTCTCTTCCGCCTCTAATGACAAAATAGCCGACTTTCAATGGGACTGCAAATAAGCGGACCAAATTTATTAATCTGAAAATGCCTACATTCAGAGGTATTTTTGACATATTTGCTTAGGCTTTGGTATCAATGCCACACGTTTTTTTAGAGAGAATCGTTACTAATGACCAGAAAAAATTTATTTGTAGGGATACTGCTATTCGGGAAAATCCTTTTAGCACAGGATACTATTCTTCCTTTATGGCCGGGAGATATCCCCAACCGCATAGCATCGGATGAAAAGGAAGTCCGGGAGTATAATGATATCCTGAGGATAAGTAAGGTGCAGGAACCGACGATTGAAGTATACCTTCCTGCCAAAGCCAATGCTACGGGGAAAGCCATGCTTATCTTTCCGGGTGGCGGTTATCGCATCCTGGCCTATGATTGGGAAGGGACAGATATTGCTAAGCTATTGAATTCTAAAGGGATAGCCGGAATTGTGGTAAAGTACCGCCTTCCTGCTTCGGAGTCATTAGTTGAAAAAGATAAAGTTCCCCTGATCGACGCCCAACGGGCCATACGAATGGTTAGAAATAAAGCTCATGAGTGGCATATTGACCCAAATAAAATCGGCATAATGGGATTTTCGGCAGGCGGCCATTTGGCTTCAACCCTGGGAACCCATTTTAACGAGAAGGTATATGAAAAGCAGGATAGTATAGATACTGTTAGCGCCCGCCCGGATTTCATGGCCCTGGTATACCCTGTTATATCCTTTTCCGAAACGGTTATGCACTCGGGTTCCAAAAAAGCACTGTTGGGGGAGGATCCCGGCCCGGAAATGGTGAAGCATTATTCTAATGAACTGCAGGTCACCGATGATACACCACCCACTATTTTATTCCATGCAGCAGATGACGCCGGGGTACTTCCGGATAATAGTTTATTGTTCTTCCAGGCTTTAAGAAACCATAATATCCCTGCCGCCCTTCATATCTATCCAAAGGGCGGGCACGGCTTCTCACTGGCGACCGGCGACCCTTATCTCAGGGGTTGGACAGATCGACTTATAGAATGGGTTGAACAATTGGAATAAATTAAAAGCTCCCGGCTAAGGAGGTTTGAGATTATTTTAAATCATCTGACGGCCCTACAAGAACTTTTGACCACAAGTTGTGCCCATCTGGAAGGTAGTATTCAAGACGTACATCTGCTTATAGCATCATTTAAATTGATCCGGGTGTGGATGTTCCCAGGGAGCCCTGTATGCTTTTTGCAATCGATCTGTTATCTCCGGATCATCCACAACAATTCTCTTTTCAGGATTATAGATCAATGGTCGTTCCGCCTCCATAGATAAATTCGCCAGGATGCAGCTAGCCGAGGAAATATGACCCTCAAGGATATCCGCTACAGGTTTTGTGCCTTTGTCGATAGCGGCGAGAAAATCGAGCATGTGTAATCTGGTTGCGGGGGCTGCATTTAACTCATTGTCCTTTTCAATAAGATCTTCGGGATATTTTTCTTTTTCATAGACTACATCCATATGAATGGGTTCCCCGTCACCGTAGGGGACAAAATCGTATTTCATGGTACTTCCAGACAGTGTTCCTTTTTCCCCATATAGTTTGAAGGACCATGGGTACCCAGGATCGGCAGGGGTACCCCATGTACGGTGTTGCCATACACAATTAAGCTCATCAAATTCAAAAACAGCGCTTTGCGTATCCGATATATTAGACTTTCCGTCTTTTTGCACATAAATTCCGCCTTGAGAACTAATGCGCTTTGGCCAACCCAGTTTAAGCATCCAACGAACGGTATCGAACATATGGACACACATGTCGCCCATGATCCCATTGCCGTACTCCATAAATGTACGCCACCATCTGCGGTGCGGAAGTCCGTCATAAGGCCTGAGCGGAGCGGGCCCTGTCCACATCTCGTAGTCCAGGAACTCGGGTACTTCCTGCAAGGGCGGGTTATCAATGGCTCTCATGTGAAAATAACAGCACATTTCCACATGGGAAACCTTTCCTAACAAGCCGGCATCCACAATATTCTTTTTGGCATGGATAAGATGAGGTGTGCTCTTCCGCTGCGTACCTACCTGTACCGTTCGGTCATACTTCCGGGCTGCGGCTACCATAGCTTCTCCTTCCATGACATCCTTGCTGATCGGTTTTTGTACGTATACATGCGCTCCTGCTTTCAGGGCCGCTATGGTCTGTAGGGCATGCCAATGATCCGGAGTGCCAATGAGCACAATTTCAAGGTCCCCTTCGGCTAACATTTTACGATAATCTGAATACAGCCTGGGCTTTTTCCCTGATTTCTGTCTTTGGGACACCAATGTGGCGGCTTCATCTAGAAAACGACTGTCGACATCACAAAGTGAGATAACCTCTACATTGGCTACCTGAATGAGCTTAAATAAATCGCTGGTGCCGTACCATCCGGTACCGATAAGGCCAACGCGCCACGGTTTGTCCCTGTTCATGATCTCAAAACCGTACATTCCAAAGGAGGAAAGTACTGCTGCCGCGGTTGCGCCTCTTAGAAAATTTCTTCGGTTAATATTAAAGTTCTTGCCTTCCATAGCCCATACTCTGTTTAGTTTGATGAAAATTGTGCTTCTAATATAGCGATAAAATCTATTTATGGGGCCTTTATACAACGCACTACCCTAAATGCATCGTGTATGTCCGTAAAAAAGAACAGGTATTCCCGGCCTCCTTCACCAATTTTAAACTTTTTTCTGATAGCGGCTACACTCTCGGGAAAATTTCGCGTTGTTATGTTAGCCTTAGCAATTGCCATAGCCTTTATCAACTTTTTATTGTAGGGAAGATTTTGAATTATTTTAAACCGCCTTCCGGGAAATTCGATCAATTCATCCGAGGTGTATAAATGAGTATGTTCATGAAGTTTTTGAAGTGAAAAAAGATTTCCTATGGATTTGAATGCGCCCGACTTCATGATCGCCGCATTGGGTTCAAACAGATATTCTAACGGCTCAGCGAAGCTGGATACAGCTTTTTTTTCTTCGGCAAAATAAAAATCGAAGGTCTCGTCGCCTGAAGTGCCAAGATTAATGGTCTTTATATGCACTTCTTCACTACCGCCTTCCCTTAAAACCCAGAGCAGTTCCTTCACCTCATTATCCACCGCTACTACATGAATTTCCCTCACAAACCGAAGCTCCCTTAGCCCTATGGAAAGATCGAGGAGGGGGGAGGTTTTGATAAGCATATTTTCTGATCTTGCCAGCAGTAAAGCCAGATGCTGCGGTATGTTGGGCAGACAATCGGCAAGCTTGAAAGCTTTTATTTTGCCGTTGTTTCGTCTTGACGGATCAATATATATCCAACTGAAATTAGTATCTGAATGCTGTAAAAAGGTAATTCCGTCGGCATTATGGACCTTGATATTTAATGCATTTAATAGTTTAAAGTTGTAAGCGGCGATTTCAGATAGTTCTTTTACAATTTCACAATACAGCACCTTTTCTATTTTCCTGCTAAAAAAATAGGTGTCTACTCCAAAGCCTCCTGCAAGATCGAGAAGCGATTTTCCACCTGTAATTTCAGCTTTATAATTTGCGGTAACTTCTGAAGAAGCCTGTTCGACACTAAGTTTTTTCGGGTAGTAAATTTTGGGAGTTCGGAACCACGTTGGTAACTTATTTTTGCACTTTTTTTTCGATTCAATCTGCTGGGCGAGTTGCTGGGGCGAGATTCCCTCAAAGGGGCTTTTTTTAAGTAAAACTGACACAATGTCAGTATCTAGGTTTTTATTTATAAAATGTTGTATACCAGTATTTAATACTTCTTTATTCAATGTTTAACTATAAATTTTTAGTCAAATTTTTTACGATCCTATTTTCGGCTAAAAACTCCTTTAAAATTACTTTGATCGCAGTATATCCGGGTACGGCAACGATCATTCCCACTACACCAAAAAGCAAGCCGGCGATGATAATTATGAGAAAGATCTCCAGGGGGTGCGACTTCACGCTATTGGAATAAATAATTGGTTGTGAAAAGAAGTTATCCACCAGTTGCCCAATGAGCAACCCTATGAGTACATAACCGGCCTTCGGAAGTGTTACAGCACTGAAATCGGCACCAAGGTTGCTTGTCATCGTTAGTACAATCATAATAATTCCTCCAATGATGGGTCCCACATAGGGAATGATATTGAATAAAGCACATAAGAAGGCTATTACAACGGCATTTTCTATTCCCACCACAAGCAAAACCACCGTATAAATTGAGAATAACACAAAAATCTGGAATAATAGCCCTAAAAAATAACGGGATAAGAGGTTGTTGATTTTGTTAATGGAATTGACCATTCCGATTTCCCTGTTCTTAGGTACGAGCATTGACAGACCACGTTTAAGTAGTTGTTTGTCTTTAAGAAAGAAAAAGGAAATAAATAATACGGAAAACAATCCTATGCTAAATGTACTTAACACGCTGAGAAAGGAGTTTAGAAAATTGGGTATAAAACCCACATTGTAACCTTCTAACATATTTTTCTCGAGATCGGTTTCCTGAATTATTTCGTTTACCATTTCCGGGGGTGCACTGAAAAAATGGGATATTTCCCAATAAAGTTCATTTAGGTTTTTTTGCAGTTCATCTATGTCCAGTAAAGAAAGATTTTTACCCTGTTCTGTCAGTAGAGGAACAAATAAGGCAATAATGCCCAAAATGAGGCTTAACATGAGCAGCATGGTAACTACCACGGCTATAATATTGGGAAACCGGAGCCTTCTTCTAAGAAAGAATACCATGGGTCTGCCCAGAAGCGCAATAACGGCAGCGATGGCGAGGTAAGCTATAACCGACCGTGCTTCATAGAGAAAATATAAGAGCAGTGCTACCCCCACAATAATTCCCACGGCGCGGAGAATACCCCGAGAAATAATTTTTGCCGTCATTTTTTAATTTCTGAAAGCATACTGAATAATGTTCGCTCCCATTTGAAGTGCCTTCTTTCTTACTTCTTCCGGATCATTGTGTACTTCTGCATCCTCCCAACCGTCCCCAAGGTCGGTTTCAAATGTAAATAACAGCAGGAGCCTGTTATCGTGAAATATTCCAAAGGCCTGAGGCCTTTTCCCGTCATGTTCATGAATTTTAGGCAAACCGCCGGGGAATTCATAGCGTTGCCCGAATATCGGATGGTCTGCGCTCAGTTCAACAAGTTCCTTATCGGGGAATACTTTTACCAACTCTTTCCTCAAATAGGGTTCCATTCCGTAGTTGTCGTCCACATGCAGAAATCCGCCCGAAAGCAAATATGTTCTGAGATTCTCGGCTTCTTCACTGGAAAAGAATATGTTTCCATGCCCGGTCATATGTAAGAAAGGATATTGGAAGATGGTTGGGCTTCCTACTTCCACGGTTTGAGGTTTTGGGTCTATTTCCGTGTCTATATTATCGTTGCAGAATCGTATGAGATTTGGCAAAGCTGTAGGATTGGAATACCAATCGCCTCCGCCATTGTATTTTAAAATGGCAATTTCCTGAGCTTCCGCCGAAACAGCGCAAAAAAAAAGTACCAGAAGGGTAAGTTGTTTCATAATATTTCGACTCAATACTAAATTCAAATGTACTAATAATCATGTGGAAAAGAACAGTGATAGCGGCAATAGTTTTTGGGTTTGCAGGAGCAACGGCATTTGTGGCCGGCCCGGAACATGAAGGGGAAAACAACGATTTGACATCAGAGATAGAAAAGTTTGAACCCATAGTGGTACTGGAGCTTTTTACATCTCAGGGATGTTCTAGCTGCCCTGCGGCAGACGCTCTTTTAAATCAGATTAAACAAAAATCCGGGGAAACTATTTTTACACTGTCCTACCATGTGGACTATTGGAACTATATCGGCTGGGAAGACCCGTTTAGCTCTTCCGAATATGCAAAAAAACAGCAATTGTACAATCAAAAATTTAAATATAGAAGCAACTATACCCCCCAAATGGTCATTAACGGGAAGGAACACTTCGTGGGTTCCGATGCTGCCAAATTATATGCGGGAATTGCGGCTTATAAGAAGGTGCCGTCCATGAATAAGGTGGATTTAGCGGAGATTAAAAGGGAAGCGGATCATATTACCTTTAATTACAAGGTTGCCGGTGATATAAAAAATAAAAAAGTTAAAGCGTTACTGGTAGTGGATGAGCGGACCACAGCGGTCAAAAAAGGTGAAAACAGGAACAGAACACTTGTTAACAGCAATATTGTTGTAGCAGAGCGCACAAAGGATCTTTCGACCGGACAGGGGACACTGAAAGTGGCCATCCCGGAAACCATAAGGCCGGATGACACAGTTCGCTTGATTGTACTTATAGAGACATATACCTACGACATCACGGGAGCTGTGAAAAAAAGGATCAACGTATAAATGGCATCTCCAAAGACCCTGCCTTGGGTTGTCAACTTGTTCTTTTTCCCAGCTACTTCGTTACCAAAATACTTCCCGATAGCTCTCGGGACCGGGCCCAAAAGAAGGAATCGACCCAAAGGTCGAAGTATTAAACCTAGACCCCACTGAAAAAGCGGGGTTGGTTCAACCATCCATTTTAACCGCTCCCTCTAAAAAGCGGGATAGTTAAAATGGGGTTTCACTAATAAATGATTTAAGATTTGAAATTTTTTAGACACTATTGATAAGGTTTACAATGGTACAGGCCACTATGGCCGCTGTTTCCGTTCTTAAACGGGCATCACCCAATGATACCGGTAAGAATCCGCTGTGGTAGGCTTCGTCAATTTCAGAAGGGGCAAAGTCTCCTTCCGGCCCTATCAAAATGGTTACATTGTGGTCGGCAGCTACACAGCGTTTAAGATCCATTTTTTCCTCATTCTCGCAATGGGCAATGAATAAAAGTCCCTTGTGTTCCCGGGCCACAAAATCGGAATATGGCACGGCTTCATTCAATTTGGGCAGGAATGTTCTCAATGATTGCTTCATTGCCGATTGAATGACGCGCTCCATACGTTCCCTCTTTATGACTTTCCTTTCCGATCTTTCGCATATGATAGGTGTAATTTCGTTGATACCAATTTCCGTGACCTTTTCCAGGAACCATTCAAACCGATCGTTCATCTTCGTGGGGGCAACTGCCAGATGTAGGCTGTGCATTTTTTCATGCTCCTTATGGGTGGCGATTACCTCTACCCTGCAATGTTCAATATTGGCCTCTAGCAACTCAACCTTAAATAAATAGCCCTTGCCATTGGTGATTTGAAGTTCGTCACCCGCTTTTTTTCGTAAAACCTTAACAATATGCCCGCTTTCCTCAGCTCCCAGCGAAAATTGGGAAACACTATTGTCGAGATTGGGATCGTAGAAGAGTTGCATTTCAATCATTCAAATTGCCGACCCTAAAAATAGCGTATTTCATACGTTTAAATCTTTTTATTTATCTGAAAATTAATTAAAAAACCTGCCTGCCTACAGGCAGGTTGAGAACGTATGTAACCGCTACACTCTCACATTAACCCCGAAATTTCTAGGGTTAAACCTCCCCATTTGAGAAAAAATGTTTAAAATTTATTAATGTTGTCCGGTAAAACTTTTTAAAAAAGACAAAACTGCAAGTATATTGGGCGTTCCCATTATATTTGTCATCCAAGGGCTTGCTTTTCAGCCATTGCCAACAAGTATGAACGCACCTTTGGCACCTGAAATCAACTATATGATTTTCGGTTGGTCACGATCAGGTCTTACGTCTTATGTCTTGTAGCGCAGCGGTCTTACGTCTTTAACCGGACATTAGTGAAAATTTATTAATGTTCGTTTCATCTGTTAAAATTACTTTTTTTGTTTACAGATGTGGTTCGTATGAATTCCCCATTCAGGGAAACCAAAACAAATTCTTCCAAAAGCCCATTAATAAAATCATTTCAACCTGTTATGTCCCATGTCAGGGCTCCGGCTATTTTTGCCGATCATTCCGGGCCAACACCTCATCCATGACTGCGCAATCCAACATTCATCCGTTATTAAAGAGCAAGGCTCGTAATATTTCTTTCATGGAAAGATGAGCATATTTTACGTCCGAAGCACTTTTTTTGAACATTTAATATCCCCTAATCCGGTCCTTATATTGAACCACCTATTCATAAAATTTCCTATTCCAGGCAACAAATACTCATTCAGCTTTAAATGAATTTGCCCTGAAACCAAAAACCAAATGGGTCAATAATTCGCTTTTTCGAATAAACGAATTCTTTTTAATGCACCTAAATTTATGTCAGATGTAAAGCGGGAGGCATCTTAAAAGAAACCACCGGTAACCACCTCAAATAAAACTATATCATGAGTACTTACACAGAAGAAGTCGGAAAAAAGCTAAATGCTCTATTGGAAAAAACGTTTGATGCCGAAAAAGGTTTTAAAAAGGCCGCTAAATATGCAGACAGCCCTGACTTAAAGGCGTATTTCGAAAGAAAAGCAACTGAGCGCTATCGCTTTGGCCGGGAGCTAAAAACTGAAATCACTAATTTTGGCCGGGAAGCGGATGAGAAAGGAAGTTTTAGTGGCACCGTCCATCGAGGTTGGATGGACGTAAAAGCGTTCTTTAGCGCAGATAACGACGAAGCTATGTTAGAGGAAGCCATTACCGGAGAAAAAGAGGCGGTAGACGAGTATAAGGAAGTGTTAAGGGAAACCGGTTTGCCTCCAAGTACGGCAACCCTGCTCACACAACAGATGAACAAGATTGCCGTCGATTTGGCGGCTATTAAAAGGTTGGAGGATATTTCGTGAACCATTATTAAAATTGGGAACAAGGATGTTTTTATGGCATCCTTGTTTTCGATTCATTTCCATCTGAAAAAAAGTTATATGTATTATAAAGTATCAAATAATGTGCAGGCATGGCAGATTGAAGAAGAATTTAAGGCCCTCTTCCGGTTTCCCAAGATTTACAAACCGGCAAAAGTCATCAATGGCCTCAAGGAAAGTTCTTTACCTATTATTACTATGGAAAACCCATCGTACATTGAGCAATCTATATGGGGTATCCTCCCTGAGCATTGGAACGAGGATTGGAAGGAGTTTCAGAATTATACAAATACCCTGCACCTTTCCGCGACTTCCATAGATTCCAATATTTGGTATTCCAGGGCATTTCTGAAAAGGCGGTGTCTGATTGTTTTGACTGGTTTCTATACCTATTATATGGCCGGTGGGGAGCTATATCCCTTTCATGTGGGTATTAAATCCGGGAAACCTTTTTGTCTTGCCGGAATATACAATCAATTGGATGACGGCTTTTTTACCTGTTCCTTTATTACCCGAAACGCCAATGAGCAACTAAGTCAAATACATAATTTAAACGACACAATTCCTGTTACCATACCCCAGGGAAAACGCGATCAATGGTTATCCAACGAAATACCGCTACCAGCGGTTACAGAAATCTTACATATGCCTCTGGAAGAGGAGTTAAGGGCCTTCCCCGTCTCAAAACGAATTTTGGGCATGGCAGGTGGCGCCACTAAAGCACCCTCTTATCTGGAAACATATGACGAATTTCCGATCCCCGGTACTTTGAAAAACATTCTTTCCCGGCACAACATTATCACAAGTTATTGATTTTCCGCATATTTGGAGATTGATTGGTTGTCCCGCCTTTATTGGGTTAAGATTAAGATGAATTGTGTTAAATATTTCGTGAAGATCTGGCAATCTTTGGTAAGCTCGCCTGAATAATTTTACGGGCACAACTCTTATTAACCCTTAAAAAAAATATTATGTTACGTTGGACGGTTATTTTTATTGTTCTTGCAATCATAGCGGCCATCTTTGGTTTCGGGGGTATAGCCGCGGGAGCAGCAGAGATCGCCAAAATATTGTTTTTTATATTTTTGGTGTTATTTATCATATCCCTTATTATGGGAAGAAAAAAAGTACTATAATCCATTAAATAGCTATATATGAAACGTCTGGTTTATATGGTCATCCTTGCATTTTTGACGACAGGTTCACTTAGCACCATTACAAGTTGCAGGGATACTAAAAAGGATACAGGTGACAAGATAGAAGATGCGATAGATGATGCGGGTGACAACATTGAGGAAGGTGTTGAGGAGGTAGAGGATGAAATTGACGATGCTACAGATGATAAATAGTGAATGCATTTAGTGGTTGCTACACTAGATCGGAACTTGGCTTAAACTCCGGACCCCAGGTTTCTAATTCTTCATTTGCAGCGTGGCCCTTTGTTATCTGTAAGGTTAGCGCCGAAAATTAAAATATAATATTTATTCATTGTTCTCAATGGTTAGTTGAAACCCTGCCTGCCGCAGGCAGGAATGCACTTTAGTGCAAGACTTCCCCCCTACGGTTCGGGGCTAAAAACTTTTTTCGAATAGGTTAATAGTTATTGGTTAACCGTTAATGGTATGATAGCAACTATTAACGATTTACATTTAACCAAAGGCCTGCCCGTGCCCCGCCAGAATGACTTGTCGGGCTGGCGTTCAGGTGGACAATTTCATTGCGTATCCAAACCTCCGCACATAGGACGGACAGGCATGGATTTTCGATCCATGGAGTGGTTTAGTTAGGGGGTGTTGTTGAAAGGATCGCCAGATGAATGACTGTATTTCCATGTTTAACAAACCTGTTTAAACAAAATTGCAACCTCCAGGGTATCCGCGAATAGTTATAATGGGTTTAGGCATAGTGTTATCCGCAAGAATACTTGGTTTTAGAGCAAAAAATAAATAAATAGGTTCCTTTCATCTATATAAAATTTACCAGCCATCCCATTTCCCTTGTTTATGTAGGTTGGTATTGACCATTCTTTAATTACTGCCCACCTGCCTGACGTAGGTAGGTTATGGGCTTTCATAGCACCATTAATTTAAAAGACTTTTCTATTTATCAAGGCCGAATAGTGTTATCATTTGTCTCAAAAGTGTCAAAGAAACACTATGTTTGCCCAGAGGGCGGGTGTAGTTTTTTAAAAAAAATCACATATCTTTCGTCCGGTTTAATCAAACTTCAAAAAATAGAGCTGGGACTGATGACACTTTTTGTTAAATATGATTTTAATTTCATTTGTAAAGCTGTTTTGAAGGAGCAATTAGATGCGCATGGAATATCGTATGTCCTGAATGGTATGGGGGAGGTTGAGATCAAGGATAAGTTGAGTACGGGGCAAAAAGAAGCCCTGGCTCTTGCCCTGCGAAAATATGGCATTGAGATCATAGCGGATCAAAAAACTGCCCTGGTACAGCGTATAAAGAACGCTATAGATGAAATGTTGAAAGATGACCAGGCCCGGTTGCAAAAAATTTCCTCGTATCTGGCGGATAAAATGAACTACTCATATACCTATTTATCCTCCCTCTTTTCCGAGGCAACTTATACTTCCATAGAAAATTTTATCATACTGAGAAAAGTGGATCATGCCAAGGAACTTATGGCGAATACGAATCTTACACTGACCGAAATCGCCTATAAATTGGATTACAGCAGTGTGGCTCATTTATCTGGCCAGTTTAAAAAGACCACCGGTCTTACCCCGACTGCTTTCCAGAATATTTTGGAAAAGCGAAAAGAAAAGAGCCTGAGATTATAATGAATGTCAATCTATCCACCAGGAGTACCCAAATACTTAATATCGCTCTCGCTGACGACGATGAGGATGACAGAATTCTTTTTAAGGAGGCAATAGAGGAAATACAGCTCAAAACAAAACTATCCCTTTTCGTTAATGGGCAGGAACTGATGGATTACCTCTTATTGCCTAATGTAATCTTGCCCAACCTAATTTTTTTGGATCTGAACATGCCTATTAAGAACGGCATGCAATGCCTCCGGGAAATACGCGCCAACCCTGACCTTAGCGACTTGTCAATTGCCATCTATTCCACCTCTTCTTCTGAAAGGGATATTGAAGAAACCTTTGTGAGCGGAGCAAATATTTATATAAACAAACCCAATAACTTTCGTAAATTACGACAGGTTGTGGAGAAAGTTCTGCAAATTAAATGGCAGTACCACACCGGTAATCTCAACAGGGACAATTTCCTGTTCCGGATTTAATGATTTATGGATTTCAGCCGCGTTTCATCTTCTTCAAAAATTTACGTAATACTTCTTATCATTGCCGTGGCCATTCTTTTACTTACGGCGAGTATTACTTTTAAGCAGATCAAAATGCTCCAGGCTTCTGCGGATAGGGTGGCACATACCCTTGAAGTAGATATGGCCATAGGGAATCTTTTCTCCCACTACATTAGAATGGAATCGGAGGAATTCAGGGCAGTCCTCTTAAAGAAAAGGATCTCGGAATCTTCCTGGAAAGATCATAAACTGGCGAGCGACATCTCATTTAAAACCTTGGAAGAACTCGTAAGCAGCCATCCGGTGCAAAAATCGAGGCTGGCCACTGTAAAAAAATTGCAGGACACTTTGTATATCGCTCTTATGGATATGGATGAATCCATTCCCAATGAAACGGTAATTCCGGAAAGTACCAGAAAGAAGTTACTCAAAATCTCGGAAACCCTGGAAGAAATAAGGGAGATAAAAAACAATATGATTCTGGAAGAACAACGGTTAATGGTGGAGCGGAAAAAAGAGTATGATTCGCGAAGTTATTTCACTCCGTTGATTTCACTGATAATTGCCCTCTTTGCCCTGGGTGTTTTTGTGTTATCATTTATTAAAATTTATCAGAACAAGCAGCGCATCAAAACTTCCGAAGCCTTTCTGCAAAGCCTGCTGCGAACTACCGATAATATAGTAAACTACTATGAACCAATTTATAATGCTTCGGGGGAGCTGGCCGATTTCAGGATTGTATTCGCCAATGAGTGCAACAGGGATTATTTAGGCCTTGAGCCGGATGAAATTGTCGGCAAATCGGTATCAGAGGTGTTTCCCTTTTTACTTCTCAACGGGGAATTGGAAAAAATGATCGGGACATTTAATGAACAGCAACAAGTACAATTTGACCGCCAGGTTATCCTGCACGGGGAAAAAATGTGGTTTCAATCAATTGTAAGCCCTATGGGCAGGGGAATAATGGTTACCATAAGAAACTTTACGGAGCGGGAGGAGGCCGCAGAAAAATTGCGGTTGTTAAATGAGGAATTGCTAAAAAACAATCAGGAACTAAAGGATACCGAGGCATTTCTTGAGGGGATATTGCGAAGTACGGATAATGTCATCATGTCTTTTAAACCCATTAATGATAAGGCCGGAAATATAGTTGATTTTGAATACCTGTTTGTGAACGACCGGATGGAGGGAATTTCCGGAGATCATCCTGCCCTTATGATCGGGAAGAAAGTTTCTGAAGTAAACCCAACTATTTTTAAGTCAGGGGTATTTGAAAAAATGGTGAGATGCTTCGTGGAAAATATAAAGGTGGATTATGAGACCAGTTATGTAAAGGACCGAAAAAAATCATGGTTTCACGGGACGGCTATAAGGTCGGGAAATAGTGTCACGGTAACCTCCCGGGATATTTCGTCTGAAAAAAATACGTTGGAGAAATTACAACAGCTGAACGAACAACTGCAAATACAGAATTCCATATTTAAAGATGCGGAGAGTGTAGCCAGTATTGGCAGCTATATCTGGTATCTCGACGACGGGAGTGCTCAGATTTCCGATAACTTTTATAAAATATTGGGGCATAAGCCCAATTCTTTTGAGGTTTCCTATAATCAGTACCGTCAATTTGTGCATCCGGAAGACCTGGAGATCTATGATAGGTTAGGAAGGGAAACAACCGAAAAGGGACAGTCCAGGGTAGATGGATATAGAATTATATCTAAAACCGGGGAAATTAAGCACCTGCATTTAAATGGGCGGTATTTTCACAAAAATGGCAGGCCGGTCTCCGTTGGAGTGGTTCAGGATATTACCGATAATGTTAAGACCGAGGAAGACCTGCGCGCCCGCAACCTGGAACTGAATCGCACTAATGCAGAACTTGAGTCATTTAACCGGGTTGCCAGCCATGATCTTCAGGAACCACTCCGTAAAATTCAGATGTTTATCTCGCGTATTGTCGATGCAGATAATAAAAAGCTATCTCAAGAAGGGCGGGACTATTTTGCTAAAATAGAAAATGCAGCGGCACGGATGCAATCGTTGATCCAAAATCTACTGACCTATTCAGGGATTGACCGGACGCACCAGGATTTTGAGGAAGTAAACATGAATGTGGTTGTTAACAAAGTGAAGGAAGATTTTGCCGAAGAAATTAAGGAAGTTGGCGCCAAAATAGAATCTGAAAATTTGCCAACTATCCAGGGTGTTGCATTTCAGATGGAACAACTTTTTGGAAACCTCATTTCGAATGCCCTAAAGTACAGAAACACAACCACAGTTTCAAAAATTGTCGTAAGGGCAGAAAGGGTGCACCGAAATCAAATCACAGGACCCTTTACAAAAGCTGAAAAATACTACCAGAAAATCTCCCTTATTGATAACGGGATTGGATTTTCACCTGAATATGCCGAGAAAATCTTCGAAGTATTCCAGCGCCTGCACCAACGTGCTGAATTCTCCGGTACGGGTATAGGCCTGGCCATATGTAAAAAGATAGTCGAGAATCACCACGGCTATATCTACGCTACCAGTGAAGTAGGTAAAGGCGCAGCTTTTGTCATATATCTGCCGGAAGTCCACTGAAATCAAAATACCCGTGATCATCTGTGATTCAGGAAAACCCACATTTCAAAACCCTGTATTAAATTTTTCACAAGACCAAAATTTCATGTTTGAAATTTTGAATGGCTTCCGGGATCTGGTTTTTTATCCTTCTTGGCGTAACAGGGCCAATAGTTTCCTGGCCGCACAGGTCTTTTTCCTGTATCTAAGAATATTTTAGGATCATTTTGGAGCCAAACCCAAAAATTCTATAACAGAATAGGGTAATTGTGTAAACGAGAAAGGTGATTTCGGTACGACCTTTAGGGAATACAAAAATATATGTATTCCGCAATGTTAAAATCGATAAAACGCAGTATTAAATCGATCAAAAGAAAAGCTGAATCGATCTTACAGCTTCATGCGGGAAAAAGTAAGCCAGGACCAGGCAGCCAACGCGAGAAAAAACGGGCAACAATTGACAATTTTATCTTAGGAATGACGAGTCAGGAAATAACATCCTTTCGAGAGCACTAATGATATCACAAACCAATAAATTAAACCATTCCATAATGGCAAAATTCCTATATGCCATAATCGCTTTGTGCTTGGTTGGTTGGGCAATAGGTTTTTTTGTTATCGGAATAGGAATAATAATACATCTTTTATTGTTGGCTGCGGTAATCGCTGCAATTATAAAGGTAATTCGGGACAATTGATTAACAGCATTAGCTTTAAAAACAACAGAAATGAGAACTACACAGATAAAGACAACCATTATAGCATTGATGTTCGAACAGCTACAAAAAAGTTTCGGCGGAGATCTGGCTGTAAAGTCAGAGGAACATATCCTTGAAGTTAATAATGACGTGGGTAACGGAAAAATCCGCGGTATTTCGTTCAAAGGCGGCATTTCCTATCTTGAATTTGATATGATCTTCAGAGAAAACCTGGTACTTGCCATTAAGAATTCTGATAAGAATCCACTTTTCTTTGCCTATTGTTCCAAAGGCAGAATGGGTCACAGTTTCGGTTCTGACAGTGAGAAGCGAATATTGGAGAGTTTCCAAACAGGTATTTTGACCGGTAAGCCCGGAGAAGAAAATGTCCTCTATTTTGATAAAGAGGAGCGGCTAAAGACCACTTTAATAACCGTTCAAACTTCAAATAGTGCAAATGCTTTTGAAAAAACAGGATTAAAGCACAAACTTCGTAATACCTTTGTTAAAACCGGTATTTTTGAAAATTTTGTTTATATCGGTTCGCATAACTTAAAGATTGCAGAAAAAGTTCAGGAACTCAATGCCATTAAGCAAGAGGGTATAGTTAGAAATCTGCTCATAGAGGGATTGGTCCACATGATACTGGCTCTCGAAATTCAACAACATTCCGATGACAAGGAAAAAGGTAAGAACTACTCCGGTTCCCTTACCGTGAAGGAAATGGACTCCGTAAAAGAGGTTTCCGAGTTCATAAACAATTATCCGGAAACCCAGCTATGCCTGAAGCAACTGAGTCGTAAATCCGGTCTTTCGCCCTCTAAGCTGCAAGAGGGTTTTAAACTGATGCATGGAACAACGGTAACAGATCACATACGTGATGTACGGGTACGGAAATCCGAAGATCTCATCAAGAATACCGATTTAAATATCTCAGAGGTGGTTTACAGTGTTGGATTTACAAGTAGAAGTTATTTTTCTAAAATTTTTAAGAAAAAGTATAATTGTAGTCCCAAGCAATACAAAAATCAGCAAAGCAAAGTCGCTGCAACTGCCTGATGATATCATATTTGAAATAGAAATGACCGGTCTTTTTGGACCGGTTTTTTTGTTTTCGGTCGCGAACCTTATTAAGACTCCATTTTATTGTAAATGGTATAAATGGCGTAGCACCTTTTTTCATCCAGGGTTTTAATTCCTTAACAAACCTTTTTCTGATGGTAATTTTGTTAACATTTACCGCAGTGGGATAAGGGTAGATTTTGGCCATTAATGTATCATTCCGGGGGAAAATCCCTCGCCTTTAGGCGAAGACTTTAGTTTTTAATTTTTGCGCTTTGCTTTGCGCCATACGCCTAACGTAAAAAAAGCGTATTGCGAAATGCGTACGGCGATAAGCTGGTGTTTGGACTTTAGCCGACCTCAGTCGAAATCCAGACCATCGGTCTTTAGCCGATGTTAGTTTAGTTAATTTAATGCCCGTTATGGGCTTTCACAATATCGATCTTTAATATTATTGTTACCTATTATACTGTGTTCGAAGTATGAAATGTCTATGCAGGGAATTGACTTTTTTACGCAAAACATTGTCGAAGAAAATATGTTTTTCTCAATTGAAATTCACTATCACAAAATTATAGTGCCGCGTATTTTTATGCCCCGCTAAAAAGGATAGCCGATCGCAAAATTAAAGATGAGATTATCGCTTCCACCATCGAAGAAAGGTGTTCTGATCCGCTCCCCTTCCGGTAAATAGGGAACCTGCAGCGGAGAGGCGAGATCCAAGCGGATTACAAAGCTTTGAATATCCACTCTCAGCCCAAAACCAAGGCCGATGCCTAATTCCTTTATCCAATCACTGCCAAATTTCCCCTTGGCTTGTAGTTCTTCGTTGAATTCCCTGCCTTCAATAGGTTCATCTTCAGAAATTTCCAAGGTGTTTGTCAACCAGACATTTCCTGCATCCGCAAAAAAGGCTCCTTTAAGATAGGACCATATGGGAAAACGGTACTCCAAATTTCCTTCCAACCTAAGATTTCCCGATTGGTCAAAGAAAGAAGTGGTATTATCTCCTTCAGAACCAAAGGTGCCCGGTCCCAGAGATCTGATCTTAAATGCGCGGACACTATATGGGCCGCCCGAAAAATACTGTTTTACAAAGGGAAGGGTGGAGGAGTTCCCATACGGGATGCCCCATCCGGCAAACAGACGGGTCACCAATGCCTGTTCTTTTCCCCATTTGAGATAATACCGAAAATCAATATCCGCCTTTGCATACTGGGCATATTCCAAGCCAAAGATGGTACCCTTGCCACCACTAAAGAGATTTAGGGCATTGCCCGCAACATCCAAACTTGTGGATACATATATAGGATGTGATTTACTAACATCAACCAATTCATTATAGGTAAAGGTATAGTTAAGACCTGCAATAAATTGCTGTTCAAAACTGCGTCGGAGAAACGGATTTTTATCAAGGATAGCTTCAAACTCCTCCGTGGTGTTGGATAGATTCACATAGTTGAGACTGATCGGGTTGAGTTCGTGGTACACAAACCTGTTGGCGTTCCATGTATAACCGAAAGAGGTGTTAAGTGAGGAGAGCGTGTACAGCTTACTTCTTTTTAGGATATCCGCTCCTAAACTAATTTTAGTTTTGGGTACGGCGTACCTAAAACGCTCAGGGGAAAACGGAACGAGTCTGGGAAGTATCAAATGGGTTTTAATGCCGGCTGCAATGCTACTGAGACCCGCGTCTTTTCCTCCCGAAAGTTGTGTTTCATAGGAAAAGTCCCCAACGATACTCAGTGTTTCGCCTCCCTTAAACAGATTCCTGTTGGAATAGGTCAGTGAAATTCCGGGCCCCGCAAAACCGTTGGATTTGGTTACGGCCTGTAACTCTGCACGCAATGACCTTTTGTTAAGGGGCGAAAGAAAGATATCAGCATCCAGGAACCCCCTGTGCTCAACTGTTGCTGCAGTATCTATTTCGTTGAACCGGATGTTCACAAATTTATAAGTTCCCAAGTCGGCTAAACGGTTACTTGTTAAACGTGCAGTTTCTGCATTGTATTTTTGTCCTTTTTCAAACAAAATATAGGGTTCCAATTGTTCCGGTTTAAAGAACTCCTCCTTTTGGATAAAATAAATGTCATCCACCAGAATCGGTTCAGCTGCTTTAACACTGTCGCTTTCTATGGCATAATTTGGATATACGGTTATGGAATCTATGGCGTAAGGTATCACGAATTTTAAAGGAACACTTTTCTTCAAACGTAGAAAAAGGTCGAGCTTTTTGTTATCATAACGATTGGTGTCAGCCTCAAAAATCAGGAAATCAGGATTAAAATTGTAATATCCACGCTGTTTTAATTCATGATCTATCCGTTCCCGTTCTAACTTCATTAATCCCAGATCAAAGCGATTGCCCTTTTTCATTGCGGTCTCTGGCAGCAATTGTTCAATTTCGTTGTAGATGGGAAGGGAATCTTTGTCTAATTGAAAACTTTCAATGACATATGGTTTGGGCAATTCAGCAGCATAGGTTAGGCTGGCGTATTTGCGGGTTCTGGCAATACTCGAATTTACCCGACCGTAAAAAAATCCGCGATTGTCCAGGCGGTTCCGTATCAGTTCTTCCACGCGTTCCGGGTTTGCGTCGGACAGATATACAGGTTCTTCCCCGAATTTTTTGTTAAACCATTTATTCAGGAAGCCCGGTTTTTCACGCTGTGCCTTATAATGGTAATATAGACCAAGGCGCATGCCCAGGATTTTGGAATTGGGTTGAGGGCGCAGCAGGGTCTCTAACTCCTGTTTTATTTTTTTGATGTCTTTAACACCTTCTTCCGAAGTGGTGGTAATTTCGGCACCATCATAAAGTACTTCACCTTCCGGAATGAATCTGCCCACACTGCAGGAAGTGAGCAACCCAAAAAGTAGCAGGGTCAGGATATTTAAATGTGTTTTGTTTACGGTCAATTAATTACTTATTTTTTTTTTGATAATACATTATTAGCTGAAGCTTATCGTTTTATTTATGCATTAAGCAATTACGGGTATGGCGATTAAAAACTTTAAGTTTATGACGTTATCCATCCCGTGACCATAGACCTATGCATTTCCGATCTTCCTAGTCTTGCCTCTTTTTCCCATCGGTATTTTTCCCATCTCCGTTATTTTTATTATTAGCTTCTTCCGGTTCCACATCCGCCAAGGGATTAAACAATTCACTAAACCTGTTGAATTCCCTGTTAAAGATCAACGCTACGCCGGTCACTATCAACTGGCCGTCAATAATGTTCTCGTATTGGTTTTTACGAAACCCCTTTAAACGATACCTTCCATTTTTTGTCAGCAGGTATTCCAGGCTCACATTTCCGATGATCGGTGTTTCCTCCTGTCCGGGTTGGGCGCTTCCTTCAACATCCACGGCACTTCCGGCGGTAACGATCAGCCGATCATCGAACAGTTTTTTTCGGGCATTGATATTCAATTGAGTGCGGTCCTGAGGGCTGTCTCCCTGATAGTCGGTGAAACTGTCCAGATCAAAATCGAGTTCAAATCCACTTTTACCGAATATTCTGTCTGAAAAGGCATTAAGCTCCCCCGAAAGCACTTTGTTCACGTTGTCCCTTGCAAGTGCTGCCGTTCCCCCGGCACTGCCATCGCTTCCCGAATCAGGAAAGAAACGGTTTAACGCCAGCAATGAGAATACCTGTTTGTTCAGTTCGGACTCCTGGGTATTCAACTGCTGCACCCTTCCGTATACCGAACCGCCCAAAGAACCCTGTTCGTCTTCCGGCATATCGAGGACAAAAGACAGCTTAGGTTCCAAAAGTTCTCCATCTACATTGAGATAAACCAAAAATGGTAATACCTGCCTGTATTTTCCGGTTACGCTTACATCCTGCCCCGAAGTTACGGCAGACATCAAAGGGGCTGCGGAGGTCTCTACCCTGTAAACGGCGGTTACGTCCAATTTTGCGTTCATTGGGTCGCCTTGCCATGTTATTGTACCGCCGGGGTTTATCTCGAAACGCCTTTTAACAAGATTATAAAGACTGGTCTCGTAATGTCCCGAGTTCAGTTCATATCTTCCGGAGAGGTTCATCCTTCCGTTCGGTTCAATATTAAGATTAAGTGAACCATCTCCGGAGACCTGAAGGTTATCTCCTGTTTTTTTATCGATAATAATATGAAAAACCGCATCATCGGCTATTTCCAGGATGGCCTTTAAATCCATTCGGCCAAAGAGGGCTGGCGTTTCTTCCTGATCGTTTTGCGTAAGGATAGCATCCGGATATTCACGATTTACGAAAATGACCACCCCGTCCCTTTCTTCCACGTCTAACTGCGACTCCGGCACTATATAGGTGATATCCGTAATTTTTCGTATACGTAGTTTTCCCTCTATTTTGGGTAATTTCAGATTTCCTTTTACGGTTATATCGGCATCCAAACTTGCTTTTCCATAGAATAATTCATTGTCCGCTTCTGTGGAATCCAGGGCAAGAAATTCTTCCGCCCTCAAAGTAAGATCAAACGAAGGATTAAGCAATTCTTCAGTCAGAACAGATCCGTCAAGGACAAAGGCATTGCCATTGGCATCCCCTATCTGAAAATTATCCAGGTATAATCCCTCGGTATCGATGTCCACCTTTTCATTGGAAATTTTAAAAACGGAATTCAAGGTAGCAACATTAAAATCCACATTGCTAAAATTGAAGGCACCCTCATATTTCGGGGCAGTAGTCGTCCCGGTAACATTTATATTTCCTGAAATGGAACCGTGGGAATCCTTAATTGCCCCTTCCGAAAATTGTTCCATGATTTTCAGATCTAACTTGTTCAGGACAACATCAAGATTTAGCAGGGCACCGGTTTCTGCAGCGGTATAATCCCCCAGTATATCCAAATCCACCCCTCCTTCCTTGAGAGCAAGATTAAAATCATACTCGTTTTTTCTTTTCGAAGTGGCATTCAGGGAAAGATTTCCTAACGAATTTTGCATTACCTCTAAATCGTTAATATTAAAATCCGCAACAATTCCGGTAGCCTCGAAAGGATTTTCAATGACTAATTTGCCACCTATAAGGCCCGATGCCAACGCCTCATCAGGATTCAAAAGGCTTAAAAAAGTCTGCAACCCGAAATGGTCAAAGAGTATTCCGATATGTTCTTCCTTAATTCCCGAGACTGTATTACTAATTGTAAGTTCCTGTTCATTTCTACTTAACTTTATGTTCCTGAATTCAAGGAACTTATGTGCTATTGAAATGCCATTGTCCTTTGGGATGGTCCATTCTTTTTTATTAAAAACGAGTTCTTCCGGATTGATATGAAGCTGGACGGTATCCTTGGATAAGGTCATTTTGGAAGCGATATGCAGCAGTTTTTCCTCCTCGTCAAATGCACTAAAATCCAGGAACAATTCCTTGTTGTTAAGGTTACCTTCAATTAAGGTTCGCTTTATATTTACGGGTTCGGCCACCAGCCCGGCAAGGCCGGCAGTAAAGTTCAGGTCGCTGGCATTCCCATTTACAATTACTTTGAAACTGTCAATAGAACTGCCCTCATACGTGACCGAAGGTGTATTCAGTTCTGCACTGAGCTCCTTCTTGGCCGCGTCAAAATCGGCTTTTACCGAAATGGAATCCAATCTTTGTATTCCCCTGAAAAAAACTTCGGTCAAAATGGGAGTCGGTCTTAGGGTCATATTCATCTTTAATCGTACGGAATCCGAAACAGATCCGGTTTCCAAACTGTCGGAAAAATAATTTTGAAATTGTTCTTTTAATGCCGAATTAACTCCTTCCGGGGAAGTGTTTGATCGCAGCATGCCGGTCAGAAAATCACTGTCAATGGATACCACCGTACTGACGGTGTCGATCCTGGAGTTCAGATGAACCTTCCCCATCTGGTATTGCTCGTTGTCATATATGGCGATTCCGTCGGTAAGAAGTGCATTCAATTCATAATCTTTGGCATTGCCTAGAAAATCGGCCTTCATTTTCAGTCCGGCCTTTATGTTCTCCCTGGTAATCCCGAGTGCATATAAATCCGAACCAATTATACGAAGGTCTAGATTGATCCTGGAAGCAACTGAATCGAGATCAATGGCTGTGTTTGCCGTAAAATTTAAATTCTCATCCTTGAAACTGAGGTGAAGGGCTCCTTTTCCGTTTGTTATTTTTCCCTTCAGGGAAAGATTTGAAAAATCATAGTCTTTGAGGTTAAGCCGCGAAAAATCGGATTCGAGCGCTGCGTTTAAGGTGTTCATATTGTTGCCGCTCCCGGAAACATCCATGGTGAAGGACACAGCTCCTAATTGTTCGTTCTTAAATAATTTATCCAAAAGAAGGCTATCTGCCTGCACTTGTCCTTCAAACTGTATCTGATCCTTTTTACTATAATTTCCCTTGGCGCGAACAGTCCCTTCCGGTATTTTTAAGGTGGCATCGGTATTGAGCCTGTCCGGGCTGCCTTGCACAAAACCCTCAAGGGAAAGGGTCTGGGGGATAGAAATCCCAAGGTCTTTTTCAGAGACAAACCGCAGCACATCCGAACGGGTTGAGACAGCCCGGATTGTCCTGAAATCAAATGAAAGTGAATCCGGATCCAGCGTATTATTCAGCCTGCCCTGCCCGGTGAGCGACGTATTTTTGCCCCAATACAACTCCATATCGGGAATTTTGAAAGCATTTAGAGTGCCTGTGCCGCTGAAATTGCCGGTGAGGGGCTGTTGGGAAGCCTTCTTTAAATATTTATTGTTGGCGAGATCGGGTTGAAAAATAAAGGCATCTCCAACCGAAAGTCTAATCTTGGATAGCTGCAGATCAACCCCTGCCATATCCGGAGCATCCATTAATTGCTGTACGGACTCATACTTCAGTGCAAGCTCACCGATGACGTAACTGCCGTTCGTTTCTAATTTCAGTCCCGAAATTGCCGCAGCGTTATCCTGTAGGTCTGCTTCCAAAATGAGCTCCTTTAATTGGAAACCGCTATTTTCAGCGAAAGAAAATTTATCAATTTTTATGTGTGCGTCTTTTGGCTGGTAAGTAATGTCGCCGGCCTCCAGGTCCAGGTTTGAAACGGCTATGGCATTGGGATTAAATTCTCCGATTTGGGACGAACTGTTTCCCGAACGGTAGTTAACCGTATTGTTCTTAAATGAAATTTTTTTTACGGCAATCAAAAACCCAGGCCATTGGAAATCGGAAGAAATACCCGCCGCCGGGATAGCATTTTCCGGTTGCGGCGGTATAGTACCGGTTTTAAGGGTAATGTCGGAATTTTTCAAATCAATCAAATCAATACTGATGTCCTTATTCGCCAGATCGGCCTTGGACAGTTCCAACGAAAAATTACCTATGCCAACGGTCGCCAGAATGTCATCCGGCAGAGAGTTGTAGGTTGCTTTTACATTTCCAATATTTAAATTATTGACTGCAAAATAGGGAAGCAGGGTCTCAGTGGTGTCCGATGCCATTAAGGGCTTAAGCTGTTTGTAGCTTATTTCAGTATCATGCAGTTCCAGGTCTTCCAGCTCAAATCGCATACTTTCAAGATCTGTTTCGGAGGCATTCAGATACAGTGTTCCTAAGTCCATGCTACTTTCCACTCCCAAATAGCGATCAACGTATTCAATTCTAAAATCCTTGAAATCCATGGAACCTATGTCAATTTTCATAGGTTCCTTATTTTCAGTAGTTGCAGCCGTATCTTTCGGGGCAAATGCTTCCAACAGGAAACTAAAATTAAATTTTTCAGGATCTTCGCTTCGGAAGATGTTGGCTCTTAGCCCTTCCCATTCCAGGGATCTGAGGTTTATTTCATTGGTAAAGAGTATGGGGGAAAGGGGCAGATTGGCCTCCAGAGCTTTGGAGTACACCAGGGTATCGCCCTTCTTATCCTCCATGTATAATCCTTCCAGGAACAAATTGCCCGAAAAAGTGAGGTAGAGGCGATCTATTCGGACAAGGGTGTTTGTCTTGTCCGATATGGCTTTAGTGATCTTTGAAACTATAATATTTTGCCCCCAGGGACTTCTTATAAAAAGCACCAATCCAGCGAATAGAAGCATCAGAACAAGTAGCGTTCTGACAATAGGTCTTGCGAATCTATATTTTCTTTTTTCCTTCTTCATATATTGGTAAGATACGCGGCCAAAGGTCAAAAATAACCTGTAATGAAGCATGCTTTTCCCAATCTTATATTAACTTATTAAAATAAATCATATAGTTTTCAGCAGCTTCATAGTGTTTGATGAATGCTCGGTATTTCTCTGATATGCAATTCATGTATCTCCAATTCTGGATTTTAAATCCATTCGGTTTTAATGCGAATATTGAACACCGGGATCGGGTTAGTTGTAATTGTCAATGAATAATAATAAGTGAGCTATTGCTTTTATAGTCTAAAAATTTCAGGTCTGAGACCCCTGAAAATTAAAATCCGGAACGTGGAACTTAAATTTGAATTCGCTGTCAACAACAAAACAGCGGACACAACACCCTCAAAAGGAAATGCCACGCAAAACTCATAGACTTCTCAAGTTAAACATATCTTGAGTGGGAACTGATGGCAGTCATGATCTTCTATTGCAGTCATATTTTGATCTATTGCGTTATCATTCCTTTTCTGTGTCGTGTATTTTTAGGGTATCCAAATCAGGAATATGCAAAAACCCAATAAGAGGCTGGAAAGTCAGACATGTATCATCACCGGAGCGAGTTCCGGTATCGGGAGGGCCGTTGCCAAATCCATGGGTATGGAGGGAGCAAACATTGTCGTTAACTACCACAGCGG
This sequence comes from Flavobacteriaceae bacterium, assembly GCA_041743085.1. Lineage (GTDB taxonomy): Bacteria > Bacteroidota > Bacteroidia > Flavobacteriales > Flavobacteriaceae > JAFMPW01. Next base: position 3,235 of record JBGTNL010000010.1, on the reverse strand, counting down.
AAAGGAAGAAGCGGAGGAGGTAGCTGACTGGATCAGCAAAAATTCGAAATGTGGTGAAGCAATAACTTTTAAATGTGATGTCAGCAAGGAAAAAGAGGTGGTGGCCATGTTCAAAAAAACCGTATCCCATTTTGGTACAGTTGATGTCTGCGTTGCCAATGCAGGGATACAAATAGATCATCCTTTACATGAGATGCCACTGTCCGCCTGGCAAAAGGTAATGGATGTAAATTTAACAGGGCAGTTTTTATGTGCACGCGAGGCCATTAAGGAGTTTCTGAGTAGGGGAATGCGCAAGAACGTATCCAAGTCCCTTGGTAAAATAATACATATGAGTTCCGTACATGAAATAATTCCATGGGCTGGCCATGCCAACTATGCGGCCACCAAAGGAGCACTTTTAATGTTGATGGAAAGCATTTGCCAGGAATATGCGCCAAAAAAGATACGGTGTAATAACATTGCCCCCGGTGCTATAAAAACCGATATTAACAAAGAGGTCTGGAGCACTAAAAAGGGCACGGAAGGGATGTTAAAATTGATCCCCTATAAAAGAATCGGTATACCTGAAGATATAGGGAGCGTAGCCAGTTGGTTGGCCTCCGACGAATCGGAATACATTAATGGCACCACTATTTTCGTAGATGGGGGTATGACCTGCTATCCCGGGTTTACGACAAATGGTTAAGAAACCTGGTTTATATAAATGAAAAAATAATGAAAAGCAACAACTCAATATGGATTTAGGGATACAAGGTAAAACGGCAGTGATAACGGGGGCAGATTCAGGAATTGGTTTAGAAACGGCTAAAATTCTGGCCTCGGAAGGTGTGAATCTTGTGTTATCGGACCTAAAAGAAGAAGGCCTTAAGAAGGCCATAGGAGAGATAAATAAGGTGTACTCCAACAACGTCGAAATCCTGGGTATAACCGCTGACGTTACTAAAAATGGAGAGGTGGTAGATTTGGCAAAAAAGGTAAAGAAGGATCTCGGAGGAGCCCATATCTTAGTGCATTCGGCAGGCGCACGCGGAGCAGCGGACGACTTTTTAAGACTTACGGACGAGGACTGGATGAAGACAATAGAGGTAGATTTGATGGGTGCGGTAAGGGTATGCAGGGCGTTTTTACCTCAAATGCAGGAATTGGATTGGGGAAGGTTAGTACTGGTGTCCTCCGAAAATGCCTTTCAGCCGTATATAGAGGAGAGCCCTTACAATGCCTGTAAAGCGGGTGTGATTAATCTTGCAAAATGCCTTTCGCGGGCATATTCCAGGGAAAATCTGGTAATCAATTGCGTTTCCCCTGCATTTATTAAGACCCCAATGACGGATGCCATGATGGAAGAACTTGCAGACGAGAGAAAAGTGTCTGTAGGGGAAGCGGAGGATTGGTTTACCAGGAACAAACGGCCACATATAGCAATGGAAAGAAGAGGAAAGCCCAATGAGGTTGCATCCGTGATCGCTTTTTTGTGTTCAGAGCGGGCAAGTTTTGTTAATGGCAGTAATTACCGAATAGACGGGGGTTCCGTGGAATCGGCCTTCGGCTAATTCATAAAATGGCTTTTCCCGGGTAAACACAAAAAATTTGGAGAACAAGTTAAATAATTTGATTATGAAAAATGATAACGAACGATGGGAAACGAAATTTGAAGATCTTCTCTATGAAATTATGGCTTCCAAGGATGCCTACGAAAAGTTGCGGGTAGCGAATAAATACCCTCTTAAAAACACCTTTTTTGAATATCAGGCACGGCAAAGGACTGCTTTTGGCCAGATATTGGCCGATGAAATCCATGTGGTCACCAACCGCAAGCCGCAAATAGATTATGAGGATGAGCGCCGTATTTTCATACCGATACCGGAGGTGCTTCTGGAAGGGAAAATGAGTTCAATTGAAACAGACCAATGGGTTGCGCAAAAAGAACAGGAACTCATATACCGTTATCAGGATCTTCTGCTACATATTGAATTACCAAATACCACAAGTGCCATCCTTCAATCACAGGCCGGGCAGTTAAACAATCAGTTGAAAAAGCTGGAAATTGATCTGAAAATTTATTCCAGGGCGGATCGTGGTACCTTCATTGAGACAACCCAGGCCAAAAGGGAATTTTAACAAAAATAGCGCTGCTCGTAGGAATTGCATGGTGGCGTAGAAAAAAATATGCTGGATCTCGCAATACCTCCTAAATTTATTTCCAAAATTTTACAGAGGCTCCGGATTCCCGATTTAAGAATTCAGGATAACCCATGGATTGTTGCTTTTTCAGATGAATATCGCCCAAAATTTCTGAGATAAGGTTCGGGCTCAATATCCAATAAGCCCCGCCAAACCACTCCAACCCAAAGGTAAACCAAACCAGACCATTGAGATGAGTACGGGTATATTCTACCTGGCAACCGCTGAGGACCTGTTCTTCAATAGGTACAATTTTTACCTGCGTTCCCTCCTTAATAAGTTTTACTCCCAAACGCTCTTTGTATAACTTTATCCAGTCATATTTCTCACGAGCTGTTATTTCTTGATAAAGCGGCCCGGATGGGTCACCTTCAAAACTCCATTTTACCCATTCTTCCAGATACCCTTTATTGGAATCCTTGAGGGCAATTACTTGCGGCTTGCCTACCCTGTGCTTTACTTCTATATTCCCTTCCCTCAATTTAATTCCAATGTCTTTTTTGGCAAGAGGTAAATAAAAATCCAGTCGCGGGTCAATAGTGTCGAATTCCAAACGTTGTTTTTGGAACCATCGACAGATATGGCGATTTAGTTGAGTTGAAAACCATCGAATTTCTTTGCTTTTGTACATGCTTTTTTGGTTGGCAGCCGGTCAAAGTAATTTTTAACTTTCAGTTTGGTTCGGACTTATCATAAAGGGAATAGTTATATGAAAAGCAATTTTCTTGATTACAGGCTCAATAACAAGTCGCACAGGCAAAGTATGTTTGTTCTGAACCATGACGAGAAGGTGGATTACTTTCTTTTCCTGAAACTTCTTAATAGCGGCAACCAAAACTTTGTTTTGGATAAAAAAAGGTCGGTATAGTACCGACCTTTCAATTGTAAGGTATTTCATTGGTCTCATTCGTTAGTTGAAACCCTGCCTGCGGCAGGCAGGTATGCACTTTAGTGCAAGACTTTCAGTTTCTAAAAACATTTTAGCCATAATAGTTATTAGGTTATTGATTATTAAGTTATTATAGCGTTCCGACTAAATAACGAATAACTT
>JBGTNL010000009.1:0-50716 GCA_041743085.1 Flavobacteriaceae bacterium | reverse complement strand
TCTAACATCTAACATCTAACATCTAACATCTAACATCTAACATCTAACATCTAACATCTAACATCTAACATCTAACATCTAACATCTAACATCTAACATCTAACATCTAACATCTAACATCTAACATCTATAAGTCGTACTGCTTTATTTTTCTGTATAAAGTGCGTTCCGAAATACCGAGTTCTGCCGCGGCAGCCTTTCTCTTCCCCCGGTTGCGGTCCAGAGATTTTTTTATGAGCTCTATTTCCTTCTCCTGTAAAGATAACGTTTCTTCCTCCTCTATTTCCTCGGCAAAATGATACTTGTCTTCATAGGGAGCTGTATAATGCGTTTCTGCCTTGGATTCGGGAAGTGGCAATACCTCCAGCGCTTCATCCTCTTCATCGGATTGCTGCTCCCCATTGCTCCCGTAAATTTTCCGGATGAGCGTTTCATTCTCTTCCTGTACCTTATCGGTATCGTTCGACTTCAAAAGCTCCAGGGTCAATTTTTTAAGATCGTTCAGATCTCCTTTCATGTCGAACAGCACCTTATATAGTATCTCGCGTTCATTGCTAAAATCGCCCTCTTTACGTTCCTTACTGATTACGGCGGGCAAATTGGAATTACCTGCATTGGGAAGATAACTGTTTAAAATAGGCAAGGTTATATTTCTGCCTTCCTCCAGCACGGAGATCTGTTCCGCTACATTTCTTAATTGCCTTATATTTCCGGGCCACCTGTATTTAATCAGCAATTGTACGGCATCATCTTCCAGCCGGATAGTCGGCATTTTGTATTTCTCTCCAAAATCCGAAGCGAATTTCCTGAATAATAAATGAATATCCTCCTGCCTTTCCCTTAGAGGTGGAATGTTGATCTCCACAGTGCTCAAACGATAATAGAGATCCTCACGGAATTTGCCATCCCTGATGGCCTGAATCATATTCATGTTGGTGGCCGCGACAATCCGGACGTTGGTTTTCTGTACATGGGAGGAGCCCACTTTGAGGAATTCCCCGTTTTCCAAAACGCGTAATAATCTAACCTGGGTAGTTAAAGGCAATTCCCCCACTTCGTCCAAAAAAATGGTCCCGGCGTCGGCTACTTCAAAATAACCGCTTCGGGTCTGTGTAGCTCCGGTAAATGCTCCTTTCTCATGGCCAAAAAGTTCACTGTCTATAGTTCCCTCCGGAATGGCCCCACAGTTTACGGCAATATATTTGGCGTGTTTTCTATGGGAGAGCGAATGAATTATTTTAGGTACCGCTTCCTTGCCAACCCCGCTCTCACCTGTAACCAATACGGATATGTCGGTCGGTGCAACCTGGATCGCTTTCTCAAGGGCACGATTGAGTTTTATATCGTTACCGATGATCTCAAAGCGTTGTTTTATGGCCTGAATGTTCTCCATTTCTTAATTATTGTCCGAAGGGCATCCCTGAATAACCAACTGCATCGCCCAACAATGTGGCCGAGGTACAGTCCTTTATTTCTACATTCACAAATTCTCCTACTTTATAATTCTCTTTTGGAAATACGACTACGGTATTCTGAGAATTACGGCCCATCCACTGCAGCTCGGATTTTTTGGAGGGTCCCTCGATCAATACCTCTTCAATCTTACCAATGTGCCCTTGCGTTCTGAGCAAGCCATGTTTTTGCTGCAATTCAATGATTTGCTGCAAACGCCTTTTTTTGGTGTCTTTCGGAACATCATCTTCCAGTTTCCTGGCGGCCAGGGTTCCCGGCCTTTCCGAATAGGCAAACATAAACCCAAAATCGTATGTAACATATTCCATTAAGGACAAGGTATCCTGGTGATCCTCTTCGGTCTCCGTTGGAAAACCGCTGATCATATCCTGGCTGATCGCACAATCCGGGATGATCCTTTTAATGTTGTCAATCAGTTTAAAATATTCTTCCCGCGTATGCAGCCTGTTCATCGCTTTCAGAATTCGATTGCTGCCGCTTTGTACCGGTAAATGAATGTATTTGCAAATGTTATCGTATTTCGCCATTGTCTCAACCACCTCCAATGTCATATCCTGGGGATTGGATGTGGAAAACCGGATCCGCATCTTGGGTTGGGCCTCGGCAACCATCTGAAGCAGTTTGGAAAAATTTACGGCACTTGCCTTCTGTATATCCGATGCCTTTTCAAGATCTTTTTTTAAGCCGCCGCCATACCAGAGGTAACTATCCACGTTTTGGCCAAGCAAGGTTACTTCCCTGTAACCGTTGTTCCAAAGTTCCTGTATTTCATTTATAATGGAATGCGGATCCCTGCTGCGTTCCCTACCCCGGGTAAAGGGAACCACACAAAAGGTGCACATATTATCACAACCCCTGGTAATGGTCACAAAGGCGGTTACCCCATTCGAATTTAATCTTACCGGGGCAACGTCTGCATAGGTTTCATCTTTGGAGAGCAGTACATTAACGGCGTTACGGCCTTCATCTATCTCCTGTATCAGATTTGGAAGATCTTTGTATGCATCGGGCCCTACCACCATATCCACGATCCGCTCTTCCTCCAGCAACTGACTTTTGAGTCGCTCTGCCATGCAGCCCAGAACGCCAACTTTCATATGTGGTCTTGTTTTTTTTACTGCATTGAATTTCTCGAGCCTCTTCCTAACGGTCAGTTCGGCTTTTTCCCTGATCGAGCACGTATTTACAAGCACAAGATCTGCATCGTCCAAAACCTGGGTTGTATTAAATCCTTCCCTGGCCAAAATGGAAGCAACGATCTCACTATCCGAAAAATTCATCTGGCAGCCGTAACTTTCTATGTACAATTTACGGGTGTTGCCATAATTTTTTCCAATGGTTAGCGCGCTTCCCTGTACCGATTCATCAATCACTTTTTCCATGGCTCCTAAATAGTATATTTTTCAATGTTTGCCCACTGCAGGCATCGATTACATTTTGGGTCTGAAAGGGCTGCAAATATACCACATAATACAATTTTATGACAATATGACAGTTAATTATTTGTCAAAATTTACGCAACGTTAAAACACCTCGGGTATCTTTCTTAAAAAACAAATTACTATCAACAATAACAACAAACCATGAAAAAGCAAACTTTATTGATTTTAGCAGTAGTAGCCATAGGTTTTATTTCCTGTGAAAAGACGGACGACGGCAAGTACGCCGAATATTTGGTGGCCAGGCCTTTAAAGATCGGCAAGACGGAATTCAGAAATGAAAGGGTGGATTTTGTTTCTCCCTTACCGATAGAAGAATCTGGTAAGATTTATGCCTATCAGGATTACATTTTTGTCAATGATAAATATCGCGGGGTACATGTTATCGATAATAGCGACCCCGGTTCTCCTAAAAAAGTATCTTTCATAAAGATTGCGGGCAATGTAGATATTTCCATAAAGGACAATTACCTGTTTGCGGATAGCATTTCAGATTTGGTAGTGCTCGATATTTCCGATGTCAACAATATTCGTATTGTAAACTGGTTGGAAAATGTTTTGCCGGAAAGCGCTTGGTTTGGCGGAGGGATTGCTCAAAACATGGAGTGGCCCGTAGCCGATCTGTACGATTATGACGGAGTTGACTTTGAGAATGAAATAATCGTAGGTTGGGAAGTAGTCACTGAACGAAGGCTGATAGAGGAGGTCAATACCGGGTTAAATAACTTTGCACTTGCGGAAGCGGCGAATGATACGGGGGGCAATGTAGGGCAGGGCGGTTCCCTGGCGCGCTTCAAGATAGTGGGGGATTATCTGTACGCTGTAGATAATCACAGCATTAACATCTTTGAGATCAGCGATCTGGAGCAGCCCAAAGACCTTGAAGATGTCTATGCGGGTTTCGACATAGAAACGATCTTCAACCGCGGCCAACATTTATTTTTAGGCAGCATGAGCGGTATGTATATTTATGATATTTCCTCTCCCGCCAGTCCTTCTTTTGTGTCGGAGTTTCAGCATGGTACGGCATGTGATCCGGTGGTTGTGGACGGCGATTACGCCTATGTCACTTTGCGGGGAGGCAACCAATGCGGCGCTACGGAAAGTGGATTATTTATAGTCGATATCTCCAACATTGCTAATCCTGTGTTAGCTGTATCCTATCCCATGGATGAACCCTATGGCCTGGGAATAAAAGATAAAAAGCTTTTTATATGTGACGGGGCTTCCGGCCTGAAGGTGTATGACAAGACGGATGTTCAGAATCTGACAAGCCTGAACCACTTTAAAGATATCATCGCCTTTGATGTTATCCCGAGGGAAAACATGCTATTGATGGTGGGTGATGACGTGCTCTATCAATACGAGTATTTGGAGAATACTATTGCGCTCAAAAGTACCTTGGTACTAAATTAGAACTATAGCGAAAAATAAAGTCGGCAATACTATTTCTTTTTACAGACACATTTTTGATTGGCTGTAAGAAGGATGGGGATCATGAATTAGGAGATCACTCAGAAGTAAATTGGCATTTATAAAATAAGAACTTATAAAATGAGGGCAGAACCAAAACCTTTTATACATTCAAATATTTAAGAAACACTCCGCTATAAGGGATTTTTATACACTTATTTTCATAAACGGCCGCAACTTTAGTATACCGCTGGTATCTAAAGGTCATAAACCAATAAAAGAACCACATTATGAACAAAAATACTTTCCTGCTGTTGTTTGTAACAGCAGCGTCTCTCCTATCTTGTTCGGATAAAGATGACGGTCCGTACGCGGATTATTTGGTGGCACGGCCCATAACAATGGGTTCGGCGGAGTTTAAGGCCAATACCGTTGCCGTGACCGAACCGGTCCCTGTTCAATATTCGGGCAAAATATACGCCTATGACAACTACATTTTTGTGAATGATCGGGGTCTTGGCTTTCATGTAATGGACAATAGTAATCCAGGCGACCCCAAAAAAATAGCCTTCATAAAAATCGATGGTAATGAGGATATCTCGATAAAAGATGATCGTTTGTTCGCGGATAGTTACGGGGATTTGGTAGTTTTCGATATATCGGATATCAAAAATATAAGGGTAATTAACAGGCTTGAAAACGTGACCGGGAAAGGCAATGGCATTATTTATTCTGACAATATTGTTTGGCCACAGGCCGATTTTTATGATCAGGAAGGCGTTGACTCCACCAAAGAAGTAATAATAGGTTGGGAGGTCAGAACCGAAAAAAGATTGGTCTCAGAGTACGAAAGTCGATGGAATGGACCTGTTTTGGACTCCGGGTTTTCAAATTCATCGGAATCTACTACCACAACGGCCCCTAATACGGGACAAGGGGGTTCCCTGGCCCGTTTTAAAATTGTAGGTGATTATCTGTACGCCATAGATTACAGCCATATCAACATCTTCGATATTTCAGATCTCAATAAACCGAAGTCTTTGAATGATGTTTCAGTAGGGTTCGATATCGAAACTATTTTTAACCAGGGGCGTCACCTTTTTATCGGGGGTTCGCAAGGTATGTACATTTATGACATTTCATCACCCTCCAAACCCACTTTTGTTTCCGAGTTTAGGCATGGCACTGCCTGCGATCCTGTTGTCGTTGACGGTAACTACGCTTTTGTAACCCTTCGTGGTGGAGGTTTTTGCGGTACCGAGACGGGCCTTTATATCATAGATATTTCGAATATTTCCAGGCCGAGGCTATTGAAAATTTACCCGATGACCGGTCCTTATGGATTGGGCATCAGGGATGAGAAACTCTTTATATGTGATGGTGACGCAGGGTTAAAGGTCTATGATAAGACGAATGTTGAAGATTTGGTAAAATTGAACCATTTCGAGAATATTATTACCTATGATGTAATTCCATTACAAAATTCCCTTTTAATGATCGGTGATAAGGTGCTGTACCAATATGAATATTTGGACCGCAATATTCGCTTATTGAGTACTTTTGATCTGAAATAAATAATAACAAACAGGTAGCCTAACGCCCCTTCCTTGAGGGGCGTTTTTAATACCTATTATATTAAGGTAAGGCCTGAAATAAAAAAATTACTATACTTTTGTTCCTTCAAAAACCAATGAATGGCTAAGAATTTAGTAATAGTAGAGTCGCCTGCAAAGGCAAAAACCATAGAGAAATTTCTGGGGAAAGATTATAAAGTGGCCTCCAGTTTCGGGCATATTGCGGACCTCCCTTCCAAGGAATTGGGAGTTGATGTTGAGAATAATTTCGAACCTAAATATATTGTCGACAAGGAAAAGAAAACCCTGGTAAAAAGCCTTAAGGAACTTGCAAACAAGGCAGAAACAATTTGGTTGGCCAGTGATGAGGATCGGGAGGGGGAGGCTATTTCATGGCATTTATTTGAGACCCTTGGCCTCGATAAGAATAAAACCAAAAGAATAGTTTTTAATTCCATTACCAAGGCTGCTATTCAAAAAGCCATAGAAAATCCGAGGGAAATAAATTACGATCTGGTAAATGCACAACAGGCCAGAAGGGTGCTGGACAGGTTAGTAGGGTATGAGCTTTCCCCGGTACTTTGGAAAAAAATAAAACCCGGGCTGTCAGCAGGGCGTGTGCAATCCGTGGCAGTACGGTTAATTGTTGAACGCGAGCGCGATATTGGGGAATTTACCGCAGTGGCCTCTTTTAAAATTTCAGCCGAGTTTACAACAAAGGAGGGCAATGTTTTTAGTGCAAAACTAAATAATACGTTTGCCACCGGGCAGGAGGCGGCTTCCTTCCTGAAACAAAATATAGGAGCGGATTTCAGTGTCTCGGATCTGGACAAAAAACCGGCGAGAAAATCTCCGGCCGCTCCATTTACTACCTCTACGCTTCAGCAGGAAGCATCCAGGAAATTATATTTTTCCGTTTCGCGCACCATGCAGGTAGCGCAACGGTTGTACGAGGCCGGACACATAACCTACATGAGGACCGATAGCGTAAACCTCTCCGGCGAGGCGATAAATGCTGCCAAGGCCGCCATTATCTCCAACTATGGGAAGGAATACAGCGCGGTCCGTAACTACAAAGGAAAATCCAAGGGGGCACAGGAAGCTCACGAAGCAATAAGGCCTACGGATATGATGCAGCAATCCCCGCCTTTGGATAATGATCAGTCCAAATTATATGAACTCATCTGGAAGCGCACCCTGGCGTCTCAAATGAGTGATGCGGAATTGGAACGGACCATTGTAAAAATAAAGGCCAGCACGCATAACGAAGAGTTTAGTGCCAATGGGGAGGTCATAAAGTTCGATGGCTTTCTGAAAGTATATTTGGAAGGTAAAGATGAAGAAGATCTCTCCGAAGAACAGGAGGGAATGCTACCGTCCATGAGTGTGGGAGAGGCGTTGAAGAACAACTTTATTACGGCAACCGAACGATTTACAAGACCACCATACAGGTATACAGAGGCAACGCTGGTAAAAAAACTCGAGGAATTGGGAATAGGTAGACCCTCAACTTACGCCCCAACCATCTCAACCATTCAGAACAGGGGATATGTGGAAAAGGGTACTGTGGACGGCACCGAACGTGGCTATACACAGATGATTTTAGAGGCATCGGAACTGAAAGAAAAATCACTTACAGAGACCGTTGGTTCGGATAAAGGAAAAATGGTCCCTACGGATATCGGGATGATAGTGAACGATTTTTTAGTGAGTCATTTCGCGAATATCCTCGATTATAATTTCACGGCAAAAGTGGAAAAGGATTTTGACGAGATAGCGGAAGGGGAGGAAGATTGGCAGAAGGTGATGAAGGATTTTTATAAGGATTTTCACCCTAATGTTTTGAATGTCGAAGAAAATGCAGACCGGGCCACTGGTGAGCGGGTTCTTGGGAAAGATCCCAAGACTGGAAGACAGGTAGCTGTGCGTTTAGGGAGGTTTGGCCCAATGGTACAAATAGGGACTGTTGAGGAAGAAGAGAAGCCTTTGTTTGCTAGTCTTTTGCCGGATCAATCCCTGAATACCATTACCTATGACGAGGCTATGGAACTCTTTCAACTTCCGCGAAAACTGGGGGTTTACAAGGACCAGGAGGTGGAGGCCAATGTAGGCAGGTATGGTCCCTATGTGCGCTTTGGCAAAAAATTTGTTTCCCTGGATAAAGGGGAAAGTGCGTTTGATGTTGATATGGACAGGGCCATTGAACTCATACGGGCCAAACAGAAAGCCGATGCCCCCATTGCCACTTATGAAGGTAAGGATGTAACCAAGGGGAAGGGGCGTTTCGGGCCATTTATAAAATGGGGCGGCATGTTTATTAACGTGAACAAAAAATACGATTTTGACGAACTTTCCCAAAAGGATATCGAGGAACTGATCGAAGCTAAAAAACAAAAAGAGGGGGACAAGCTGGTAAAGGAATGGCCCGAAGAGGGGATACGAATTGAGAAGGCCCGGTGGGGAAGGCATAATATTATAAAGGGAAAGACCAAGGTAGAACTTTCAAAAGATATGGATGCCCCCAAGGTTTCCCTGGAAGATGCGAAAGCCTTACTGGAGAAAAAGAAGCCTAAGAAAAAGGCCAAAGCTAAAAAGTAAGTAATGAGGTGATTTAAATTTTTACAAATTGGCTAAAAAATTGCCGTTTTACGCCCATATTTTGTCTTTTTATTGCTCCGTAGCCCAGCTATGCAGCTCAAAAAAGCCTTCACCTGGGCACAAAACCATCAATTTTCACTTCAATTCAAAAAGTTTAAATCACTTCAATCCGTAAATAGTGGCAGTAGGCAGCGGCGGCAACTTTTAAAGTAGCCATCGGCAAATTTGTTAATTTGACAAACCGGAACCTAAAACCTTAAACATTGAAAATTGAATCTGAGTAATCCCTAATCAATAACCCGTTAAACCCCGGCATGGCATTTGAATATTTAGTACCTGTAGACGATAGGGCTTTGGCACATTGCGAATTGTTGCCGCCGCAGGCACTTGGAAAAAATATTCATAAGCACACTTCAAAAGGAGGGGTGCCGGTACTTACCAACGCCTCATTTGCTATTGTGGGCGTAAACGAATCCCGAAATGCCTTCGAGAAGAAACCGGAACGCCTGGATATTACAAGCATCAGAATACAATTATATAAATTAATGGCGGGGAATTGGAACGCTGTTATAATTGATCTCGGTGATGTTGAAGAAGGCGAGAAAGTTGAGGATACCTACTTTGTGGTCAAGGAAGTTGTTACAGGTTTATTGAAGGAAAATGTGATCCCTATCATCATTGGAGCAACTCAGGATATCACCTATCCTACCTATAGGGCGTTTGATACGGTCAGGGAAATGGTAAACCTGGTGGCGGTAGACAGCAGGTTCGATTTTGGCGTGGATGAAGAGTTAATTTCCTCACATTCTTACATGAGCAAGATCATAACCGATAAGCCCAATAACCTGTTTAATTTTTCCAACATTGGTTACCAAAGCTATTTCAACGCCCAGGAAGAAATAGACCTAATGGAACGCCTCTTTTTTGATGCTTACCGCCTTGGTGAGATCACCTCGGATATAACACTTGTAGAACCGGTCTTGCGCAATGCTCATCTGGTCAGTATCGATGCCAGGGCTGTAAGGGCCAGTGAGGTTGGATTGTCTTCCAATTTTTCGCCAAACGGGTTCACCGGAAGGGAGATATGCGCTATTGCACGGTATGCCGGCATAAGTGACAATGTTTCGGTTTTTGGAATATATGAAAGCGAAAATACTGCGCAATCATGCCAATTGATAGCCCAGATGATCTGGTATTTTATGGAGGGATATAATTACAGGAAGAAAGAAGTCCCAGGCACCGAAAATTTGGACTTCAACAAGTTTATCGTACCCACTGAAACAGAGCAGTTAGTCTTCTATAAGAGTCACCTCACCGAAAGATGGTGGGTAGAGATACCGTCCATTTTAACTTCACATACTAAAACAAAATCACCAGCGTTATTACCATGCACCGAGCAGGACTATCTGGATGCATGTGATCAAAATATTCCCGAAAGGTGGTTTAAGGCCTATAAGAAGGGCTTTAATTAAGTCGAAATATTTTTAAAGGATAGGCAGTTTTACACAATAAATTATTCAAAAAGCAGTTTTAAGAGAATAATAAATGTCATTACTGTTTATAGTCGTAATCGAAATTTAACCTAAAGTATGAAGAAGCTATTGTTATCATCTATAGCGTTTGTTTTTTTGCTGAGTAGTTGTGGCTCTAAAACAAAGGGAGAACTAGTCGGAGTCCAGGGTAAAAAATGGTATCCGGAAAAACCCTATGGAATGGAACTGATCCCCCGGGGGTCTTTCATTATGGGTAAGAGTGAAGAGGATATGGCACAGGTTCTCAATGCCCCTACCAAAACGGTAACGGTAAGATCGTTCTATATGGATGATACTGAAATCACGAACAGTGAATACCGTCAGTTTGTGGAATGGGTTAAAGACTCCATCGTAAGAACTAAGTTGGCCATCCTTGCTGATGAGTTGGGTATGGGACCGGATGATGGGGGTATTGGCGATTATGCATTCAAGGATGCTGATACGACCAGGATGTCTACCTATGATAAATACATGATGGACAACTATGCCGGAATGGGAGAGAATTTTTATGAGGGCAGGGGATTGAATAAGGATGAAGACCTTGTCTGGGATACGTCGGACTATCCTGATGAATACTATACAGAGGTGATGGATTCCCTGTACATCCCTGAAGAGGAATCGTATAACGGACAGCGAACAGTTGATGTTACCAAACTGAAGTACAAATACAGTTGGATGGATATTGATTCGGCGGCACGAGCCAAACAGGGGAGAAGAAAAGATTTTATTAAACAGGAAGAATTGGAGGTCTATCCCGATACTACGGTTTGGATCCGTGATTTCGAGTATTCCTACAACGAGCCCATGCACAATGATTATTTTTGGCACGATGCATACAGTGACTATCCTGTTGTGGGTATTTCCTGGAAGCAGGCCAAAGCGTTCTGCAACTGGAGAACTAAATTTAAAAACGATGATCAGAAAGATCGTGGCAGGCAATTCGTAAACCAATTCAGGTTACCTACGGAAGCTGAATGGGAATACGCTGCAAGAGGTGGCATCGAAAGCGGCACCTATCCCTGGGGTGGTCCTTATGTGATCAGCGACACGGGATGTTTCATGGCTAACTTTAAACCACAGCGAGGGGACTATGCGGCAGATGCGGCATTGTACACCGTGGAAGCGAAGTCGTATGAGCCCAACGATTTTAATTTGTACAATATGGCTGGGAATGTGTCCGAATGGACCAACTCCAGCTACGATCCATCTTCTTACGAATTTGTTTCTACCATGAATCCTAACGGTGGGGATGTCAGCAATGCAAGAAAAGTAATTCGAGGTGGTTCATGGAAGGATGTTGCTTATTTCCTACAGGTAAGCACCAGGGATTACGAGTATGCGGATTCAGCAAGAAGCTATATCGGATTCCGAACAGTTCAGGACTATATGGGTGAAGAAGACTCAACCCAGTAGTTCTTACGTATATAGTAAATCAAAACTTTAACCAAATACTTATTATTAACAGTAAACTTAAATTAAATTTAAAATTATGGCACAGTCAAAATCAACAAAGAAATTATTCAACATGGCCTATGGCCTTGGGGCTTCGGTAGTAATTATCGGTGCGCTATTTAAAATCCTGCACTGGGAATTCGGGCCTCTTACGGGCGGACTATTACTGGCAGTAGGTCTTATTACGGAAGCGCTGATTTTTGCTATCAGTGCGTTTGAACCTGTGGACGATGAATACGATTGGTCCTTGGTATATCCGGAATTGTCGGGCGCAATGTCTAACGGAAAGAACGAAGTACAGGAAGCTAAAGAAGCCGAAGGGTTGTTATCCAGAAAATTGGATGAACTTCTAAAGGAAGCCAATATAGATGCCAGCCTTATGGAAAGCTTGGGCTCCAGCATCCGTAATTTTGAAGGTGCCGCTAAAGGTATTGCACCTGCAGTTGATGCGATGGAGTCTACTAAAAAGTATTCCGAAGAGATGACGCATGCGGCCGCTCAGATGGAATCTTTGAACAGCCTTTATAAAGTACAGTTGGAAAGTGCCAGCAGACAGGCTTCTATCAATGAGGAAGTGGTTCAGAATGCCGGTGCCCTTAAGGATCAAATGGAATCTTTGGCAAGCAACCTTTCTTCCCTGAACGGGGTGTATGGCGGCATGTTAACCGCAATGAGCAGAAACTAATTGGATTTAGTAAATAAACCCAAATCAAATTAATAATTAATATCTAATTAGAAAATAATGGCATCAGGAAAATTGTCACCGCGTCAGAAGATGATCAATCTTATGTATTTGATCTTCATCGCGATGCTGGCTTTAAATATGAGCAAAGAAGTTCTGGCGGCGTTCGGTTTAATGAACGAAAAATTGGAAGCTTCCAATGTAAAAACCACAGAGAATAATTTGGCTTTCTTGAGTGGTTTGGAAACCAAGGCATCTGAAAATGCGGAAAAATTTGGTCCGCTTCTAGAGGATGCACAGAAAATAAAGGAATTGTCCCAGGAGTATTATGATTACCTGGAAAATCTAAAGAAGGAAATGACCGCGGAAATTGATGATCCCAAGGACTATCAGGTTATGGATAAATCCGATTATTTAGATCAGAAATTCTGGCAGGGAGATAATCTTACAAAGGAAGGTCAGGAATTCATGAAAAGGATCAATGACTACCGGACACAAGTCTTGGGAATTTTACCGGCCGGGATGCAGGAAGTAAGGGCTTCCGTAAAGACCAAGTTTGAGACGGGTAATGCCAATGGGAAAGTAGAAAGAAGAGATGGCGTAAAGGTAGATTGGCTAGATTATCATTATGAGGGATTCCCTGTGGTGGCTTCTTTGACCAAGATCACCGCATTACAATCCGATATCAAGGCTACGGAAGAGGCAGCCCTGAAAGCTATGCTGGAAGGTCAGCTAACCACAGAGGTTTCCATGACCAACTACACCACCTTATTGGAGCAGGAAAAATCCGCCTTCTATGCTGGCGAAAAGTTCTCCGGAGCTATTGTTTTAGGACGTAAGGATGCCACTACAAGGCCCAACGAGGTAAATATTACTCTCGATGGCAGGAAGCTTTCTGAAGGCAGGGATTATGAAATCAAGGAGGGTCAGGTAAAATTATTGGTCAGTGCCGGTGCTCCCGGAGATCACAAGTTAGCCGGTAACCTTGTGTTTATTCAGGATGGCGAGCGTACAGAAGTTCCTGTATCGTCTACCTTCGCAACAATAACCAAGCCGAATGCAGCTTTGATCGCAGCGGATAAGATGAATGTGGTATATCGTGGGGTTTCTAACCCAATGTCTATATCTATTCCCGGAATTCCGAACAATAAGGTTAGCGCATCAGCTCCCGGTCTTTCCAAAAGAGATGGAAGCAAATACATAATGAACCCCGGTACCGGAAGAACGGTTATCATAACAGCCTCTGGTGTGTTACCGGATGGACAAAGAGTTTCTTCTAAATCAGAATTCAGGATCAAGGACATTCCAAGACCAGCTGGTTCGATCAGGGGAGAAACCGGTAGTACCCAGATGCCAAGGAGAAACCTGGAAATTGCAACTGTGGGTGCCTTATTGGAAGACTTCGATTTTGATTTGAATCTTGCGATCAGCGGATTTAAATTCAAAGTACCGGGTCAGCCCACCGTAAGTGTTAACGGTAATAAACTAGATTCCAGGGCTCAGTCCGCACTAAGAAGGGCAAGTCGTGGTGATGCCGTTCAGATATTCGATATTCAGGCTTATATCACAAACAACAAGAGTTATAAATTGAAAAAAGTATCTCCCGTTGTTGTAGAGATCACAAATTAATCAATATGGATAACCGGGCAGCGGAAATGCTGCCTGGTCTTATTAAAAGGTTATAAAATGAATTGGAAGAATGTAATTTTAATCGGAGTTGTGGCGCTTCTGCCCGTTTCTATGATGGCCCAGGCAAATATTTTAAATGCCAAAAAGCCACAGGAGATCGGTAAAAAAACGGAAGCACAGAAGATATTGGATAATGATGCTCCTTTAGAGTACGGGTACGTGGATGACAGGGATATCCTTTGGTCCAAGACCGTGTGGGAAGTCATTGACCTGGATGAACGGGTTAATTTTCCATTGTATTATCCTCTGGATACCATAGATATCGGTAAGGACAGAAGATCGTTATACGATGTTTTAATCAAGAACATTAAGAACGGGAAGCTGACCGATGTATATGTGGATTCTTACTTTACCGAAAAAAGAAAATTCGGTGATCTGGAAGCTACGTTAAAAAAGATCGACACTACGGATCTTGGTTACGAACAGATCAATGCCGGGGAGCAGCTTTCAGCGGAGTATATTAATCAAAGGGAACTTACTGCTGCAGATATTGAGGAGTACCGCATTAAAGGGATGTGGTATTTTGATAAGCGCCAGGGAGAACTAAAGTACCGAATGTTGGGTATTGCACCGGTAGCCCCGGATGTAAACTTCATAGATGATGATTCTATGGACCCTGCGGATGCCAAAGTAGAACTCTTCTGGGTTTGGCTTCCAAGTGCCAGGCAGATACTGCACGACGCCAAGGTGTTTAACCAACGCAATTCGGCACAGCCTATCTCTTTTGATATGTTGTTGAATGCAAGGCGTTTTAACGGCACCATTTACAAGGAGGACAATGTTCACGGAGACCGTATAATTCAGGATTATATAGCAGACAATGCACTATTCCAGTTACTTGAATCCAAGCGGATCAAGGAAGCCATCCGGGACAGGGAACAGGATATGTGGGCCTATTAGAATAACAACTTGAAAATATCCCGCCAGACCGCAGGAACTATAAATGCTTCTTTCCAATTCAAAAGCATAAATGAAAGCACCGCATCGCAAGATGGGGTGTTTTTTAGTGAAACCCAGTTTTTCCGAGCCCTCCAAAAGAGGGTGCTGAAAAATCAGCCGGTTGAACTAATCCCGCCCTATTGGCAAAATCTTATGATATTAATAGAGTTTTCCTAAGAGCCTGCTATTCCATTGAAGTTAACGACATTAGTACCACTATGCCTAAAGTAGCCGGGAGCCGATTAATTAAAATATGGGAATCGTAAAGCATCAACTATATGTATCAAGGGCTGTGTTTTCCTACCTTTACTTCATGGTAGACTACTTCGTCGTTGGCCTGGGCCTGGGTGGGGTTTCCTTTTGTGAAACCCTCGAAAAAAATGGGAAGAGCTTTAAAGTAATTAGTGATACTTCCCAGACGTCGTCGGAAGTCGCTGCCGGCTTGTACAACCCCATAATTCTAAAGCGTTTTTCGCTGGCCTGGAACGCCGGGGAACAACTTAAAATAGCCCTACCGTTTTATTCCAAATTGGAAAAGAAGCTCACTACAACCCTTGATCATAAGATCCCGGTATTGAGAAGATTTGCTTCCGTTGAAGAACAAAACAATTGGTTCATGGCAGCTGAGTCCCCATCGTTAAAACGCTTTCTATCGCCTCGGATTATCAGCAATCAGAACCCTCACATAGAAGCCCCATACGGCTTTGGCCAGGTATTGGATACCGGCCGGATAGCGACCAAAAAATTAATCGCGTTGTATAAAGATCGTTTAGCGCATAGGGATTGTCTTATACAGGAGTCGTTTAATTATGAGGCACTGAAGCTGACTCCAGAAGATTTGGAATATAGATCCTTAAAGGCAAAGCGTCTGGTCTTTGCCGAAGGATTTGGACTAAAACAGAATCCCTTCTTCAATTATTTGCCTCTGACCGGAACAAAAGGAGAGTTACTCATGATAAAATGCCCTGATCTCAAAGAAAAGAGAATTATAAAATCGGCGGTGTTCCTCATTCCGTTGGGGGAAGATTTCTATAGGGTAGGTGCCACCTACAAGTGGAAGGATAAGAGCAATGCTCCTACTGATGACGCAAAATCGGAACTTTTAGAAAAGCTTGACACCTTTTTAAGGTGTAACTACGAAGTAGTGGAGCATGTGGCGGGAATAAGGCCGACAGTAACGGATAGAAGGCCCTTGGTTGGCCAACATCCGGAGTACAACAATATGTACGTCCTTAACGGCTTTGGCTCACGGGGGGTAATGATCGCCCCCTATGCTTCGGAGCAGCTTTACAATTCAATTGAAACTGACAGGCCTTTGCATCCTGAGATGGATATTATGAGGTTTAGAAGCAAATTTTCTATTTGAATGCACCGTACGTGCCCCCTCCGCCCCGCCAACGGAGAGATACATACCGGGTGTTAATGTCTACTCTTTCTTGAGAGAGGGAAAGCGCTAAAACTTTTTGTTGCTATGGATGCCCATAGTGCCTTTCAGGGACGCGGGTTCAGCTCCCCCCCTTCCTAAGGGGAGGTGGATCGCTGCGAAGCAGCGAGACGGAGGGGTTAGCCTTTAACAGCCCTTCCATCATAATGAATGAAAAAATTGATCCAGATATTTCGGGATACGCGTATGATAATCGGCATAAAAACGATCAGGGTTCCCACAATGGCAATAAAAGTGGTTACAAGGGAAGTTCCGATAAAAACATAGGCTAGTACAAAGGCCGCCACGGCAAAAGCTATTCCTACAGCATAACTCACATACATGGCTCCGTAAAAAAATGAAGGTTCTATTTTGTATTTGGTGCCACAATGGGAACAACGCTCGTACATCTCAAAAATATCCCCTAGCTGGTATGGATTTTTATTTTTATACATGCTTTCCCGATGGCATTTGGGACAACTACCTGTTAAAATGCTGTAACCTTTCGATCCTTTTTTTAACATTTGCAAAAGTTTGTGCGAAAATAGGTCTTCGGTCTATTTTTTAATGTAATAAGGATCATAAATAATGCTTAATATCCATAATCTTTCTATTTCCTTCGGAGGGGAATATTTATTTCAGGAAATTGCTTTTCGCCTTAATTCAGGAGATAGGGTTGGGTTAATCGGAAAGAATGGTGCGGGGAAATCTACGCTTTTGAAATTGCTCGCAAAAGAAATGTTGCCGGATACGGGCACTATTGCTTCGGAAAAGGATATTAAAATAGGTTTCCTCAAACAAGACATAGATTTTGAGCGGGGCAGGGCCATTCTGGAAGAAGCCTACCGCGCTTTTGAAGAATTAAAAAAAATTGAACATCAACTCGATACTGTCAATACCCAGCTTGCGGAAAGCACGGATTATGAGAGTGAACGATATAATCAATTGATGATAGACCTTAACGATTACACCCACAGATACGAGATCCTGGGAGGTTATAACTATCAGGGGGAAACTGAAAAGATACTGTTGGGACTTGGTTTTAAACGCCAGGATTTTGACAAAAAAACGGATACGTTTTCCGGAGGATGGCGAATGCGTATAGAACTTGCAAAGCTACTGCTGCAGCAGAATGATGTACTGCTTTTGGACGAACCAACGAATCATCTGGATATAGACTCCATCCTTTGGCTCGAACAATTTCTTAAAAACTTTCCGGGTGCGGTGGTTATCGTATCACACGATAAAATGTTTCTGGACAACGTTACCAACAGGACCATTGAAATTTCACTGGGGAGAATATACGATTATAAAAAACCGTATACCAAGTATCTTAAACTCCGTGAGGAAATGAAAGAGCAGCAGCGAAACGCACAAAAGAACCAGGATAGGGAAATACAACAGGCAGAACGCTTAATCGAGAAATTCAGGGCGAAATCTTCCAAAGCTTCCATGGCCCAGTCCCTCATAAAGAAATTGGATAAGTTGGAACGCATTGAAGTGGATGATGAGGACCACGGTGTAATGAAATTACGTTTTCCGGTGTCCGTTACCCCCGGGAAAGTGATCGCCGAAATAGAAGGGCTTTCCAAAAGATATGGTAACAACGAAGTACTGAAGAATATAAATTTATTGCTCGAAAGAGATAGCAAAACGGCTTTTGTGGGCCAAAACGGGCAAGGAAAAACAACACTGGCGAGGATACTGGTAGGAGAACTGGATTTTGAAGGTCGTATGAAGCTTGGCCATAATGTGCAAATAGGCTATTTTGCTCAGAACCAGGCGGAGTATCTGGACGGTGAAAAAACGGTTCTGGATACCATGATAGATGCCGCCAACGAAACGAACAGGAGCAAGGTGAGGGACATTTTGGGATCCTTCCTGTTTGGTGGGGATGACGTGGACAAGTATGTGAAAGTGCTCTCAGGAGGGGAACGTAACAGATTGGCGTTGGCAAAAATGCTCTTACAACCTTTCAATGTATTGGTGATGGACGAACCTACCAATCACCTGGATATAAAATCGAAGAACGTGTTGAAACAGGCGATGCAAAATTTTAGTGGAACGCTGATAGTAGTCTCTCACGACAGGGATTTTCTCCAGGGACTCACCAATAAAGTTTACGAGTTTAGAAACAAAAAAATAAAGGAGTATTTGGGAGATATTAACTTTTATCTTGATCAACGCCGGGTAGAAAGCTTTAGGGAAATAGAGAAAAAACAGGAAACCGTCAGTGTCAGGTCAACATCGGAAAATAAAGTCGGGGATTATAAGCGGCAAAAAAAATCAAAATCCTTGAAGAATAAGTTAAGCGCCATTGAAAGTAAGATTGGCGCTTTGGAGAAAGAGTTGGCTGCCATTGACCATGACTTGCTTATGAGCTACGACGAGACCATTTCAAAACCCGGTTTTTTCGATACGTATCAGAAGAAGAAAAAGAACCTGGAAGAATTGATGACAAGCTGGGAAAAAATTACTATTGACCTTGAAAAAATAGATTAAAAAAGTAAAAAAGCGACGCCCGAATCTACTTCACCACAGATTGCACCTATTTCACAACAAATACGAACCTTTTATCGATAAAACAGGGGATTTATCAGCAAATAGCATTAGATTTGTAGGGCGATTCTTTACTTGTTTATAGGGTTAAATAGTAACCAAATTTTACCTTTTCTTAAAATACGTTTCTATGAAAAAGCTTTTGCTTGTTCTTGTATCTTCACTATGTGCCGGTCAGCTAGTATTTGCAGAGGTTTCACCTGATGAAAAAAGTGCTCTGATAGATCTATATGAAAGTACCAATGGCCTTCATTGGATAAAAAAATGGAATATTTCAGAGCCGGTTTCAAAATGGCACGGGGTTACCGTTCAGGAAGACCGTGTGGTTGAAATTAATCTGTTCCGAAACAATCTAATGGGCCCTCTGCCCCAAAGTATTGGCGCCTTAAAAAATTTAAGAATATTGAATTTGGCGTTCAACAATATTACCGGCGATTTACCGACGAGTATTGCAGAACTTGATCGATTGGAGATTCTGCATATCGAAATGAACAGAATGAAAGGGGAACTCCCAAAGGACATTGGAAATTTGAGCAACTTAAAGGAGTTAACCGCCTTTAACAATTTTTTCTCGGGTAGGATACCCGTAAGCATTGGCGACATAAAAAGTCTGAGGGTATTGAATTTATCAAGCAACAAGCTGGAAGGGAGAATTCCAGGATCTATAGGCAATCTTGCAAATCTTGAGAGCCTTGGCCTTTTCGAAAATACATTATATGGGGAAATTCCCGAAGAGATGGGACAACTTGGACAACTTAAAGAATTGGTCTTGGCCAATAATCAGCTCGGCGGAGAAATTCCCGAAGCATTCGGCCAGTTGGCCAGCCTGAAAGTTTTACAGATACAAAACAACAAATTCAATTCCTTCAAAAACCTGGAAATGATGGATACCCGTCAGTTTTTGGTTTTTGATTATGACAAGGAGAATATAAAATTGGATTTAAAAGAAGTTGATCTGTCGAGAACGAGAATGGCCGATACAAAATTTGAAGATGTCGACGATAATTAGTCGAATATAGTTTAATTAGTTTGGTTTAGTGAAACCCGGTTTTTTCGAGCCCTCCAAAAGAGGGTGCTGAAAAACCGGCCGGTTGAACTGATCCCGTCCCATTGGCGGGATCTTATGACTTTAATAGGGTTTTCCCAACCCGTTTTTTTCGAGCCCCAAAAGAGGGTGCTGAAAAACCGGCCGGTCGAACTGATCCCGCTCTGATGGGGTCTTATTTTCTACTTCGTGGGCAGTATAAAAAGCCGGCTTGCCAAATTACATAGAAATTAAGATGATTTCGTTTTGATCTAGGGATCTTCAAAGACAAAAATCAGGCAATCAGCTATTAGCCGCATTGTACTGGAAACCAATAAATCCCTTGTTACCCGGCCTTCCCTTAATAGTTATTTAAGATATATTTAACTTGAAAGGGTTAAACTAATAGATAGTTTTGCAATCTAGGTAATTACGGCTAATTACTCGGATCAAAATGAATATGCGAAAAATAATATTGACTGTTTTAGGAGTCGTGGTGATAGTAGCATCCATTTACGCTGCCATGGCCATTGCCGATAGCAAAACAACCCCAAGACCCAAACCGGAAAAGGTAGTAAAAACTGTCTTTGTAGACACCGTAAAAAATGGAGTTGTCCCGATTATTGTGGCTGCCAACGGCAACTTAAAAGCCAAACAGCGTGTAGAGCTGTATTCGGAGGTCCAGGGGGTATTCAGAGGAGGCAATAAACTTTTTAGAGCGGGGCAAGGATATAATGCGGGGGAAACAATTATTCGTATTGATGCCTCGGAATATACTGCGAGCGTGCAATCCGCGAAAAGTAGTCTATATAATTTGGTAACCTCTGTTATGCCGGACCTACGGCTCGATTATCCGGAAATCTTCAACAAATGGCAAAGCTATCTAAACGGCTACGACCTGAGTAAGAGTACCCCCCCCTTCCTGAAATGACTACGGAAAAGGAGAAGTACTTTATATCGGGACGAGGTATCTTAGGCAGCTATTACAATGTTAAAAATCTGGAACAGCGCCTTTCCAAATACCGCATGGTTGCTCCTTTCAGTGGGGTGCTTACCGAAGCCCTGGTAACCGAAGGCACCCTTATCCGCGCCGGACAGAAATTGGGTGAATTCATTAGTACGGATATTTACGAGCTGGAGGTGGCGGTAAGTAAAACATATAGCGATCTCTTAAAAGTCGGAGAAAAAGTAGCACTTGCTAATTTGGATGGTACCAGAACTTACGAGGGCAGGGTGGCGCGTATCAATGGACGCGTAGATCAGGCTACCCAGACGATAAAGGCCTTCATTGAAGTGAAGGACCAACGTCTGCGGGAAGGTATGTATCTTGAGGCTAAACTCAGTGCAAAGGAAGAAAACGAGGCCATAGAAATAGACAGATCTTTGCTCCTGGAGGACAATAAAATATTTATAGTCAGGGATTCTATTTTGGATCTCATTGACGTTCAACCTGTTTTTTTTACTAACAAGAAGGTGGTGCTAAAAGAAGTTCCGGAGGGAGCAACAATAGTTTCCAAACCTCTGGTAGGGGCTTACGCCGGTATGTTGGTAAAAGTTTTTGAAGAAAAAAGTACTTCTGAGTAGTAACGGACCTTATTTAAATGAGAAGCATTATTGCCTATTTTATAAAGTATCATGTTGCCGTAGATGTCATAATTATAGCGTTTATAATCTTTGGTATTTTCGGCGCCAAATCGCTTAAGTCGTCCTTTTTTCCACTAACGGATTCCAAGAATATACTTATAACTATAACCTATCCGGGTGCTTCCCCTCAGGAAGTTGAAGAAGGAATTGTTCTCAAAATAGAAGACAATCTGAAAGGCCTGGAAGGAGTGGACAGAGTTACCTCTACCTCCCGTGAAAACAGCGGATCTATTGATGTAGAGATAGAGAAGGGCCGGGATGTCGACTTTATGCTCCTGGAAGTTAAGAATGCAGTGGATAGGGTACCTACCTTCCCTACGGGGATGGAACCGCTGATCGTATCAAAATTGGAAGCGGTACGGCAGACCATCAGTTTTGCGGTTAGTGGCGAAAACATCCCGCTGGCCACCCTTAAACAGATTACCCGGCAAATAGAAAACGATATTCGCGCTATAGAGGGAATATCACAGATAACCATATCGGGCTATCCACAGGAAGAGATAGAAATAGCCGTTAATGAAAATAACTTACTGGCCTACAACATGTCCTTTGATGAAGTGGCGCAGGCGGTGGCCAACGCGAATATTTTGGTTACGGGGGGCAATATTAAAACCAGTGCCGAGGAATATCTCATCAGGGCTAACAACCGCGCTTATTATGGGGATGAATTATCCCATCTCATTATCCGTGCGGACCCTTCGGGCCAGACCATACGCCTTAACGACGTGGCTATTATCAGGGATCGATTTTCTGAAACCCCCAACAGCGCCTATTTCAACGGGCAGTTATCGGTGAGCACCACCATTACGAGTACCAATACGGAAGATCTGATTTCTTCCGCCGATAAAGTAAAGGAATATGTAGAAGAATTCAATCATAAATATAATAATGTTCAGTTAAGTGTGGTAAGCGACCTATCCGAGACGCTAAACCAACGTACGCAACTTTTAACGGAGAATGCCATAATGGGTATGATCCTTGTGTTGATCTTTTTATCACTGTTTCTGAATACCCGGCTGGCATTTTGGGTGGCTTTCGGGTTGCCGATCTCCTTTTTGGGCATGTTTATTCTGGCACCTTTGTTTAATGTTACCATAAACGTACTTTCCTTATTCGGAATGATCATTGTTATAGGGATTCTGGTGGATGATGGGATTGTGATCGCTGAAAATATCTATCAACACTATGAAAAGGGAAAAAATCCCATCCAGGCTGCCATAGATGGAACCATGGAGGTTATTCCACCGATTGTTTCAGCTATAATCACTACTATCCTGGCTTTTTCCATCTTTTTGTTCCTGGACGGGCGTATCGGCGATTTTTTTGGTGAAGTATCCGTCATAGTCATATTAACACTTGTAGTTTCTTTAATAGAAGCGATAATTATCCTCCCTGCCCACCTTGCCCATTCCAAGGCTTTGCAGCCGCAGGACAACACTCCCAAAAAAGGATTAGCCAAGGTATTTGAAAGATTAAGAGGATTTAACAGGACCGGAGATAAGATCATGGTATGGATGCGGGACAAGATTTACTCGCCAGCCTTGAGATTTGCCATTAATTACAAATTGCTAACCTTCGGTATTTTTGTTATGGCCCTGGCGCTTACCTTGGGTTCAATAGGAGGTGGAATTGTAAAGACGGCATTTTTTCCGAGGATTGCGAGTGACAGGGTGCAGGTGGAGTTGTTGATGCCCAACGGGACAAATGAACAGGTAACAGATTCCATTATTACACTAATCGAGGAGAAATCGAAAATTGTTAACGAAGAACTTACAGAGCAATATCTGTCAGGGACGGGGAAAGAATTGTTTGAAAATACGATAAGGAATATAGGACCCGGTTCCTCGGCGGCCACCCTGGTGATCAATTTGCTTCCTGGGGAGGAACGCCCGGATGAAATCCTGGCCGACATGGTAACGAACAGGCTGAGGGATTTGGTTGGCCCGGTGATAGGAGTAGAAAGCCTTATCTATGGCTCGGGTGGAAATTTTGGCGGGGACCCTGTGTCCGTTTCACTCCTGGGGAACAACATAGAGGAACTCAAAGCGGCAAAGGATGAATTGCGGTATGCCCTAGAGAACAACGCATTGTTAAAGGATGTGGCCGACAACGATCCCGCCGGTATAAAGGAGATCCGTTTGGACCTCAAGGATAATGCCTATCTTTTGGGGCTGGATTTAAGAACAGTGATGAACCAGGTTCGGGCCGGTTTTTTTGGCACCCAGGCCCAGCGCTTTCAACGGGGTCAGGACGAAATCCGGGTTTGGGTTAGGTACGACAGGGCTAACAGGTCATCTATTACAGATCTGGATGAAATGCGAATCGTAACCCCAAGTGGGGGTAGAGTACCGTTAAAGGAGATTGCCGCCTATAACATAGAACGCGGGGATGTTGCCATAAATCATCTGGATGGCCGGAGGGAAATACAATTGACGGCAGATTTGAAGGATGAGGAGACTACTACAGCCACAGATATTATGAGCTGGGTGCGAAGTGAGGTAATGCCCGATATATTATCCAAATATCCAACCGTCTCCCCTTCCTATGAAGGCCAGAATAGAGAAGCTAATAAAATGATTAAATCCCTCAATGTTGTGGGCCTAACCGTCCTTGGATTGATCTATATAACCATTGCTTTTACATTCAGAAGCTTTAGTCAGCCCCTGCTGCTATTGTTGCTGGTACCTTTTAGCCTGACCGCTGTTGCCTGGGGGCACTGGATACACGGTTTCCCGATAAACATGTTATCCATGCTGGGAATAATTGCCCTTATAGGAATTATGGTTAATGATGGCCTGGTCCTCATAAGTAAATTTAATGGCAACCTGCGCGATGGGATGAAATTTGATGATGCCATCTATGATGCCGGCCGCTCCCGCTTCAGGGCTATATTCCTCACATCAATCACCACTATTGCAGGCTTGGCGCCCTTGCTATTGGAAAAAAGCCGACAGGCGCAATTTTTAAAACCCATGGCTATCGCAATTGCATACGGTATAGGCTTTGCAACCGTACTTACACTTTTAATGCTGCCGTTATTCTTAGCCTTTAGTAATAGGGTGAAGGTAGGCACGAAGTGGCTAAAGACCGGAAATGAGATCAGCAAGGAGGAAGTGGAGCGCGCAATAAAGGAACAAAAGGAAGAAGAGCATTTAGAGCAACAGACATTATATAAATCTAATGGAACCCTGGCTGGAAAGTCCGATGAGATTTCAAAACCAACGGCCGTTACATTAGAAGACAAAGAACAATGAGAGGATTACCGTATGCTGGCACATTGCTTCTCTTCTTTTTACTCGGAAAGCTTGCGGCCCAGGAAAAACTGTTATCAAAAGAAGAAGCCGTTACTACAGCCTTGGAACAGAATTTTGGCATTGAGGTAGCCCGGAACCAGGTTGAGATTGCCGAAAACAACAAAAGTGTGCTCAACTCGGATTATCTGCCTACACTTACCGGTTCTGCCGCGGCCAATTATAACAGGGACGATTCCGTCATTGAATTCCCGGGACAATTTAATGAAGATGGCAGTCCCCGGGCAGCCGTGGATATCTATAAAGCGGAAGCCCAGCGTTTCAGTTCCGGACTAACTGTTAATTACACACTTTTTGATGGGCTGGGCAGGCTTTACAATTATAAAAGCCTTAAAGAACTGTATGCATTGACCGAACTACAGGCCAGGGAGACTATTGAGAATACCATACTGCAACTTTTCAGTGTTTATTTTGAAGTTGCCAGACTCACTGAAAATGAGAAGGTGTTGCTGCAGGCATTGGAGATCTCCCTGGATCGTATCACCAGGGCGGAGTACGCTTTTGAATATGGGCAGAATACGAAACTAGACATTTTAAATGCGCAGGTAGACGTAACTAACGACAGCATTAATTTGCTGAACACCAGGCAGCAGTTGGCCAATACGAAGCGTGATCTGAACGTGGTTTTAAACCAGGACCTCAATGAAAATTATACGGTGGATACGCTGGTGCAATTTATTCCCAGGCTTCGGTTAGATGAATTGATTGCACAAACCACGGAAAATAATGTTGCCATACAGCAAACGGAGCGAAATCTGGCCATAAATGAATACGACATCAAAATAATTAAGTCGGGATATCTGCCAAGCGTGGGTTTAAACGGATCTTATGGCT
Source organism: Flavobacteriaceae bacterium (assembly GCA_041743085.1). Taxonomy (GTDB): domain Bacteria; phylum Bacteroidota; class Bacteroidia; order Flavobacteriales; family Flavobacteriaceae; genus JAFMPW01. Next base: position 25,130 of record JBGTNL010000009.1, on the reverse strand, counting down.
GGAACCTGAACCAGAGCGCTGCTTCAGTCTTTTTCCCGGGGACCAATACGGAGACCTGGAATTTTGGATTAGGTGCGAGTCTCACCTGGAATTTATTTGATGGGGGAGGAACAACAGTTCGCGTAAAGAATGCAAAAATCGCCTATGAAAATCAGGAATTGCTTAAAGAACAGGTGGCGCTGGAAGTGGGTAGGGATATTTTAAATGCCCTGGCAATTTATGAAAACCGATTGAGTATTTTCAGGATCCAGGAACAGAATGTCCTTACAAATCAAAACAATTTTGAACGGTCCAGGGAACAGTTTCAGCTTGGTAGGATTACCTCCATTGAATTCAGGCAGGCACAGATCAACCTGTTAAATGCGCAAACCAACAAGAATTTAGCAAAGTATGACGCCAAGTTGGCTGAGTTGCAATTGCTGCAGCTAACGGGGCAGTTGCTAAACGTTGATTTTTGAGCCTCACCAGCGAACCCTCCCTCCGAGGAGCTACCCAGTACACACATCTTTGCAAGAGCCCGAAATACGGTAACTTGAAAAGTTCCTCCCTTCAGACGAAGGGAGGTGGATTCCGCCTTTTTCGGCGGGAAGACGGAGGGTTTGAAAGCGCAGGCCATGGCCAAAAGCACCGAAAGCCAAAAATGCGTGAGCAAGTCTGCGGATCAATCTCCCCGTCCCGCCTTTGGCGGGACACCCCTCTTTATCCAAAGAGGGGAGCTAAAAAATTTACCTCCACCCAATTGTGTGTATTGGGCAGCTCCTAGGAGGGGAGTTTTTAAAGCTAAATTTCGTAAACACTATTGTATTTTTGCAATGGGCTAACGGATAGTCTTTACTCTTGTTTCTAATGTTTGGATGCTAAAGAAAAATGTACGAACATCATTTTCAATGCCCCTATTGCTGGGAAGAAATTTCAATGTTACTGGATACTTCTATCTCAAAACAGACCTATGTGGAAGATTGTGAAGTGTGTTGCAATCCTATTGAAATAACTACCGAGTTTTTTGAAAAACAATTGGTGGGGTTTGAGGCAAGGGATATGGGGCAGTAGAATTCTTGTAAAAGGTTGATCAGGTTTTCGGAATAGAATCGGTTATTGCAAAATAGGATTCCAATTCCTCATCAATTCCATCTTCAATTAAAAGATCAGGGTTTTCGGCTTTTAATTCCTCAAGCGCTTCCGATGAAATCTTAGTCTGCCATACATATAGCTTTTGCAGGTTTTTCCAGTTCCTGAACAGTTCAATACTCTTATCCCCTATGTTGGTTTCATAGGCCTTTAATAATCTGAGATTGGACAATATTTTAAGCGTATCTATCTCAGCATCCGTAATGGGAGTGCGGTCAATTTCGAGCCATTCGAGGTTACCGAATGTTGATACCACGGCCAGTTCCCTAACTCCTATGGGTAGGCCGCTAAAGTCCAGTTCAACAACATTATCAGCAATGGGCCGCAGGCCGAGAATGGTTTTTGCTTTATATTCCGGAGGTGGGTACATGGCTATTCGCAGTGCATTTGTGGAACCCGCAAGTCGGGTTATGGTCAGATAATCCGAACTTAACCGTTTTAATGTACTATCCGCGACAAAGGGCAATTTAGCCCATTTCTCCAGGGGATCGGGTTCCATCATATCTTTGATAAGGTTTGCTAAGGGATCTGTAGTTTCAAGGTGATTTAAACGCAGGGTATCGGAGGCGCCCAGGGCTATCCACCGCTCCAAAATCCGTATTTCATCACCGCTCAGGGCAGCTTCCCCTTCGGGGGGCATATGATCTTCATCTTCCACAGGCAGGTATAAGCGCCTTATAATTTCACTTTTCTCCGGTGCCCCCGGAACCAGGGTGCTCCCAGATTCCCCACCTTTTAATAGCTCATCAAGACCGGTCATCACCAACTGTCCTTTGGTTTTATTCGGATTGTGGCATTTCACACAATGATTATCCAAAATCCTGCCTACCACATGCTCATAGATCAGCGGATTTTCAGGGATTTTTTCCGGCTGCTTTCGCCCCTGAAATGCCAGAAAATTTTCCCCATGTGTGATCATGCCACCGTAATGGCCGGCGAAACCGATCAGGAATAATAATCCTACATTCAAAACTTTTACCATCAAATGGCTGCCATAACCTTTGTTGTCTAACCAATACCATAAGGTGGCTGTTATGGCTACGCTCACTCCCAACCATTGATGCCAGAAAAGTAAATTTCCCTTCCCCTCCGATGACAGCCCCAGAAGAAATCCGGTGATTGCGGTGATCAGGGCGGCCAAACAGGAAGCCGTTAACAAGACTGGCGGAACCTTTGTGCCGAAGAGGTTGATAAGTATGGCAACGATCAATAGAACGATAGGAAAATGCAAAAGGACGGGGTGCCATTTGCCCAACCAGGAGACCGGCGGCGGCGGTTCAATATGCGATTCAAACAATAGGCAAAATACCAGAAATACGGTAAGTCCCAGTACGAGGTACTCTGCCCATCTTCTTTTGGAACTGTAGGTCATAGGTTAGGCCAGAAGATCATTTACAATATTTCCTGCGACATCCGTAAGTCGAAAACGACGCCCCTGATATTTATAAGTCAATTGCTCGTGATCCAGGCCCATAGTATGCAGCAAGGTAGCGTGAAAATCATTTATGTGAACAGGGTCTTTCACAATATTATATCCGAACTCATCAGTTTCTCCATAGGTAATACCGGATTTTATTCCCCCTCCGGCCATCCAGATACTGAAAGCCCGGGGATGGTGATCCCTTCCGTAATTTTTAGGATCAAATTTACCCTGGCAATAATTGGTACGGCCAAACTCTCCTCCCCAGATAACCAATGTATCCTCCAACATGCCACGTTGTTTCAGGTCCAGGACGAGCGCCGCGGATGCCTGGTCCACATCAACGGCCTGCCCAGCCATTTCATTTGGTAAATTGCCGTGCTGGTCCCAGCCCTGATGATACAACTGAATAAACCGTACCCCGTTTTCCGCAAGTCTTCTGGCCTGGAGACAATTTGCGGCATAGGTACCGGGGACCTGGCATTCTTCCCCGTATAACTTTATGGTGGATTCCGGTTCCTCGGATATGTCCATCACGTCGGGAACCGACATCTGCATCCTGTAGGCCATTTCATATTGGGCAATTCTGGATTCTATTTCATCGTCACCCGTCTCAACATGATGCAGTTTATTCAGTGAGGAAATCTGGTCCAGCAAATGCCTCTTATCCGATCTCGAAATTCCTTCAGGGTCGTTTAAATATAATACCGGGTTCTTCCCTGCGCGCAGTAACACACCCTGGTGCTTGGAGTCCAGAAAACCACTGGACCACAACTTGGAATATAATCCCTGGCTGTTTCCTTTTCCCCTAGAGGTTAGCACAACAAAAGAAGGGAGGTTCTTATTTTCGCTTCCAAGGCCATAGCTCATCCATGAGCCCATGCTTGGCCGGCCGGACTGCTGACTTCCGGTCTGGAAAAAGGTAATGGCGGGATCATGATTGATGGCTTCGGTGTGCATACTTCTGATGATGCATATATCATCTGCGATTTTAGCAATATGCGGAAAGAAATCGCTGACCCAGGCCCCGCTTTTGCCGTATTGTTTGAATTTGGCCGCGGAAGGCATTAAGGGAAAACTTTCCTGGCCGGAGGTCATACCGGTAAGTCGCTGCCCGTTACGTATAGATTCCGGGAGGTCTTCGCCCATCCGCTTTTCCAGCGTGGGTTTATAGTCAAAGGTCTCCAGTTGAGATGGTGCGCCTGCCTGAAAAAGATAGATGATCCTCTTTGCTTTCGGTGCAAAATGAGGAATCCCCAGGGGATGACTCGCCAAAGTTTTCGGGTCAGTTTTGAACAGATCCGGGATCAATAAGGATCCCAGGGCTAAGGAACCAATTCCTACACTTAATTGAGAGAAAAAATGCCTCCTGTTTACCTTTAACGGATTTTCGTCCTGCAATTTATTTTCTTCCTCCATGGTCATTATTCCTTTGTAATAGTTTCATCCAAATTGTAAATTACCTGTGCCGTCAACATCAATGCGGCGGTTTTTACCGGATCTGTCTCCGGACCCTGGTACTCACCCACGGCCAGTAATTGCCGGGCTTCCTCTGTATTATGGGTAAAGTTACCAAATGCATCCCGATAGTATCCGGCAAGGACCTCCAGTTCCTCTGTTTTTGGTTTCCTTACAAGTATCCTTTGAAAAACATTCCGCACAAGCGGAATGGCGCCGGAGGTATCGGCCACCACATTTTGCGCCAGCACCCTGGCAGCTTCTAACATCTGAATATCGTTTTGAAGGGCTAACGCCTGCAGTGGGGTATTGGTCTTTTGCCTTCTCACCTCGCAGAAATCACGCGTCGGAGCATCAAAAATGGACATGCTTGGAGGGGGAAGGGTCCGTTTCCAGAATGTATAGAGGGACCGTCGATAAAGTTTGTCTCCCTTATCTTCCACATAGCTGGTCAGGATGCCCCTGTCGCCACCGGCGTTGGTTTCTTCCCAAAGCCCCGGAGGCTGGTAAGGTTTAACACTTGGGCCGCCAATTTCAGTGTTAAGCAGACCGCTCGTGGCCAATATATAATCGCGGATCATCTCTCCGCTCATACGAAATCGCGGAGCCCTGGCGAGGAGTATATTATCAGGATCCGCTTGTTTTAGGGCAGGAGTCGATTCTGAGCTTTGCTGGTAGGTGGCGGAGAGCATTATTTTTTTCAGAAGGTATTTTATATCCCAGTTGTGATCCATAAAATCTTTTGAAAGCCAGTCCAATAAATGAGGGTGGGTAGGGAGGCTCCCCTGTACACCGAAATCTTCGGCTGTCTCTACCAGGCCCCTTCCGAAGAGCATGGCCCAAATACGGTTTACGAAAACACGGGCCGTTAAAGGGTTGTTTTTATCTGTTACCCATTGTGCCAAACCTAGCCTGCTTTTAGGTAATGCGTTTGAGAACGGATAGATACTGGCAGGTGTTCGGTATGCCACACTATCTGTCGGGTCATCGTAATTTCCCCTGTTCAAAAGGAAAGTCTGACGGGGAGCTGCGTCATTCATAATCATCACATTCACCTCTTCTCCCTTCTCCATGTTTATAAATGACAAAACGCCCTCGGTTTCTTCATCCGTAATGGTCATATACGGATCATCGGCAAAATATTTTGCCTTAGCCGCCTGCACGGCATCCATTTGAAGTCCTTTTTCATCTACATTATTAAAAAAGGAGTAAACCCCGTAATACTCCTTTTGAGAGATGGGATCGTATTTATGGTCATGGCACTTGGCACATTCCAGGGTTATTCCTAGGATTCCTTTTCCAAGGGTATTCGTTCTATCTACTACGTAGTACGACTGGTATTCTTCCTGGATAACCCCTCCTTCCTGGGTGATAGGATGGTTTCTGTTAAAACCGGTAGCTAATATCTGTTCTTTGGTAGCGTTGGGAAGCAGGTCCCCCGCCAGTTGCCACGAAAGGAATTCATCATAAGTCATGTTCATATTAAAAGCGTGTATCACCCAATCCCTCCACGGCCACATAGTACGGTAGCTGTCGTCCTGATATCCGTGAGAATCGGCATATCGCGCAACGTCCAGCCAAACCTGTGTCATGCGCTCCCCATAGCCCGGTAAAGCCAGAAATTCATCGATTATTTTCGAGATATCCTCTTCAGGGGATGCTGAAAGAAATTTTTCAATCTGTTCCGGTTTTGGAGGGAGCCCGGTTAGATCTAACCCTATTCGGCGCAGCAATATTTCATTGCCTGCTTTTTCAGAGGGGACCAGATTATTTTCCTCCAATTTATGTAGCACAAAGGCGTCAATTTCGTTTTGGATCCAGCCCTTTAAATTTGTTTTGGGGAGTTCGGATTTAATAGGGGGCAGGAAGGCCCAGTGCTTGTCATACGCACCCCCTTGTTCAATCCATTTTTTCAGGAGTTTTTTTTCTCTGGGAGTAAGGGATAACTTTGAATCGGTTGGGGGCATTAATTCTTTGGGATCTTCAGATGTAATACGATGAAGGAGCTCACTTTTATTCGGTTTTCCCGAGACAATCGCATATTTCCCCGGATTTTCCTTCAGTTCTGAAAAAGCCGATTCTTCAATATCGAGTCGAAGGCCTGCCTTGCGTTTGTTGGCATCGGGTCCGTGGCAGGTGTAGCAATTATCTGAAAGTATGGGTTTAACGTGGAAGTTGTAATCCACAACATCAGGTAGGGGAATTTCTGAATAACCGCCCGCTTTTGCATTGAAAACGCCGGCGGTAATGGCATAGATCACCCCTGTTAGGCTCATAAGAATTGCAATCAGGATAAGTTTCTGTTTCACGGCGCTGCGTAATGACCTATAAAGTTAACCATTTTTTAAAAGCTTTGATAATCTTCTTTCGGTAGCTATTGGATGTTCCTCAGAGTGAACACACATCAGAAAACCATCAGATCCCGGATGGGCAAAATTCACGGCATTAGATCGCACCGGCGATTTGCTTTTACATTAAGAGAACTAACTTCAAATCAAAAGTTTGCGAAAAAAGATTTGCCGTAATACGGAGAATTCCTAGTTATACCGCTTATGGATCGGGATCCGTATTTTGTGACAAAGGATTAGGATAGTTGTCGGATTGATCCTCAATAGTCTCATCCAAACAAACAAAGTCTTTTTCCAAAAGAAGAAAAAGGTCATTTCCACTGTTTAAAACGATAGTATTCTGAAAGCCGACCTGCTCGGTACTCTTCCAAATATCCTTATTTTTTGAAGGCAGGTACATGGTAATAGTGTCTTCATTGAAGTCGGCATCGAGCTTAGCTATATCCTCCCTCGCCTTTAAAGCGTAGGTCAAAGTTTTACCATTAAATTCGGTAATCTCTTCATAGTAGCCTGTTTTACAAAAGGCTTCTATTTCTGTCCTCGTAAGCCTGTAGCGAACTGAATTTCCCCTGATCCTGATTTTCATCTCTTCCTGGTTTTTTAAAGCTGTCATACCGACTTATCGGCTTTCTTTTTCTTTTTTTCGGTCTTATAATTGATTGTTACCCGCGTGCCTTCCCCAAGAACCGAATTAATGAACAAACGTCCGTTGATATAACTGATCCGTTCTTTCATAAAAAAGAGTCCCATGCCTCCTTCACTGCCGTATTTTGGTACCCGTTCCAAAATGGTATCATCGAACCCCTTGCCATCGTCATCGACGACTATACTAAGAATATCATCACTATAATTTATCGTCAACAGAATGTAATTTGCATCGGCGTATTTTATGGCGTTGTTCACCGCTTCCTGGGCTACCCGGTAAATATTGGTTTCAGCCAGGGAGTCGAAGCGTATGTTCCCGGCCGCTTTATTTTCGAATAAAATGTTCTTCCCGGTTAATTTTGACAACTCTATCGTCATTTTTTGAAGTGCGGGGAAAATACCGTGATCACTAAGTTCAGGGGGAGTAAGATTAAACGTTGCGGTACGCACCCCCTTTATCAGATCTGTGGTAAGACTTTTTAAATAGGCTATTTTTTCTGCCGTTTTTTCTTTGTTCTTTAGATTGATTGATTCAATATTAAACTTTAAGGCCGTCAACATTTGCCCGATACCGTCATGGATGTCCTTGGCGATTCGTTTGCGCTCTTCTTCCTGCCCCTCGACAATTTGACTCGCCTGCAGCTGCCTTTGCCGCATGGTTTCCTCGTAATTCTGTTTTGTCAGCTGCTCCACCTTCTGTTGCGTCTGTTTGCGTTGGGTTATATCGGAACAAAGAATTAAGATACTTTGTTCCAGGCGCGATGCATGCATTGGAATAATGGACATATCGAGCCAAATTTCCTCTTTTTTTTTGGTTTTTATTTTAATTTCCTCGGTCCTGATATTTTTTCTATTGCTTTTTAATACCTCTCTGAGGTATTGTTGTTGCCCATCATCCGTTGTTAAGATTTCGGATAAAGGTTTGTTCAGATCCTGCTTTCGGTATCCCAAAAGCTCCATAAATTTCCTACTGATAAAAACAACAGTACCATCGCTTTTGGCACTTGCAAAAAGCGCGGCATTATCTATTACAAAATTGAGTTCTTGCAATTTCTGCAATGACTTTTCCTTTTCCTGGCAGAGCTTTTCTACTTCTTTGGTCTTCTCTTCGGATTTTTCCCGACTGTCCATTAGGTTCTTTATAGTATTTCTGATCTGGACAGAAAGCGGCCTGAAGATTAGGAATATTTCCAGTAACAATATCGTTAACGAAAAAGCCAACAGAAGATATTCCTTCTGTTTCAGATTTTGAAGTTGCTTTTTGCTCTGCTCATCATATTCGTATACAATGTTATCCATCAAATTCAAAAAGACACTTTCATTTTTAAGTACGGCGGCGATATCGGTATCCAATTGATTTGAAACAGAATCTGTACGCTTTTCCGGGTGAAGTAAAATACGCTCAATAGCATTTGCCATGGCATTGTGATACGAAGTGATTTTCGCAAAATGTTCCTGTATTTCTTTATTTTCCACCTTTGGAATGCCTAGATCGGCTTTGCCGAACCGCAGGGCCCGGTGCGAATTTTTCCAGACCAACAAGGTTTTCTCCAATTCCGATTTGATATTTTGAACATCTTCAACACTTTTAGCCTCTCTAAGCAATAAAACTTCTTTGGCCAATTTTTGGCTGTAGGCCCTTTGTTTTCCTGCTACATTTATAATACGGGAATCGCTTAACTGGGAGTTTAAATGGCGCTGAATAAGGATTTGGGCAACGATGATGGTAAGGGCAATGGCAAGCAGGGCCAGCAGATACCATTTTTGCACCCTTAAAAAGGTGGCGGTATCCAAAGGCAATTGAAATTTATCTTGGCTCATTTCCCAAAAGTGTGGTTACAAAGTTAAGGGATCAATCCTGAATGGCCCTGGATACCAGACTCAGGGTTGTTTGGGACAAAGGTAACCGCATTGCCGCTTTATGTCCCTTTTCGGACATTTTTCGCCATGTTTTTTGAAGAATATCAACTAATTTACGCTCCGGATGTTCTTTAGCGAAAGCCTCAAAATAAAACTCTAGAAAAACCAGACAGATAACATCTTCCAGGGCCTGGGTCTCTTCGTTCTTTTTCAACTGTTTTTTTTCAAGTAAAAAGGATACCTGGTCTATGGTTTCCTGGTCATAACCGGCCTTTTCCAATAGTTTACCTGCCTTTTCTGCATGGAATTTTTTTAGGTCTTGCCGCCATTTCAGGTAGCCCCTCCTGTTCATTGGGTAGGTTTCCCGGGGGATTTCCCACCGGCAGATATGCTGGCAACGTGCAGTAAGCCGTAAAGGCTCAGAAGCATCCGGGGCGAAATCGTTCAATTTATCCGTCATACGTATGGCATACAGGAGCTCCTTGGGAAATTTCTTCCCCTTCCAAACTTCCGTATGGGGATCTTTTTCATTTGCCTCGTCAAAAAGCCGGAAGGCCTTTTGCAGTTTTTCAGGTGATGCCATTTTGCCCGGGGTTTCTTCCAAAGCTATTCAGAAAACCCGATATACACAAAACCGTCCTCTACTTTTACGGGATAAGTGGTGATGGAATTCAAATCACCGTTGAGGTGTTTCCCGCTCTTTAACGAAAAAGTGTTCTTATGCAGCGGACAGGCTACTTTAGGCTCTCCCTGGTCTTCCCCGATCATTCCCCTGGACAACACCATCTGCATCTTATGGGGACATAAATTCTGGCAGGCGTACCAGTTACCGTCCCTGCTAAAATTGAAGACTGCAATTTGTTTGTCATTATATTTTACACATGCCCCGCCATTTTTGGGAAACTTGGAAACTTCGGCGGCCCTGAACCAGATTTTTACCTCATTCGGATTAATCGCTTCGTATATTTTTAATGCTACCTCCATCTTTCCATATTTTTCGGTTGTTTTATCTTTGCTACCGACTTATCTGCAAATTGTTGAGATTTTGGCTTAACTCACGCCCAGGCCTTAGGCATTTTCTGCTCTCTCAGGGAAACAAACTCTATGTTCCCATCTTCCTCGTCCGTATTTACGAAATGGGCATAGCGAGCCCTGATCTCCGGATTTTCAACGGCTTCTTTCCATTCACATTTATAGGTATCTACCAAATGCTGCAGGTCCCTGTCTAATTGGTCCGTAATACCCAGACAGTCATTGATGACCACATCTTTTACATAATCAATTCCGCCTTCCAATTTATCCAACCATGTAGCCGTACGGGTCAATGGGGGTGCGGTCTGTATATAGTACATTAAAAACCGGTCCACATATTTGGTCGCAGTGGCTTTATCCACCTTTTCGGCCAACAGTTGAGCGTGTTTGGGATTGGCACCGCCGTTCCCGCAGATATACACATTCCATCCCCCTTCTACGGCAATAAAGCCAAAATCCTTGCAGCGTGCTTCCGCGCATTCGCGAATGCAGCCGGAGACGCCCCCCTTGATCTTGTGGGGGGATCGGATACCCTTGTATCTATTCTCAATGTCAATAGCAAAGCTGACACTTTCGTCCATGCCGTAACGGCACCAGGTGGAACCTACACAGCTCTTTACCGTACGCAGGGATTTACCATAGGCTTGCCCGGTTTCAAAACCTTCGTTAATCAACTCTTCCCAGATCAAGGGCAGTTCGTGCAATTTTGCTCCGAACATGTCGATACGCTGCCCCCCTGTGATTTTGGTGTACAGGTCATATTTCCGGGCGATTCTTCCTATGGCCAAAAGCTGTTTTGGGGTTATTTCCCCGGCGGCTATGCGGGGCACTACGGAATAGGTGCCATTTCTTTGAATGTTTGCCAAAAACCGATCATTGGAATCCTGAATGGTCTCCTGTTTGTTCGCGGTTTCATTATATATACTGGCAAAGATAGCTGCAACGGCAGGTTTGCAGACTTCACAACCATGACCTTTGCCCACCGTGTCCAGAAGGGCGTCATAATCTCCAATTCCCCTGATTTTTACAATATCGTAGAGCTCCTGTCGGGAATATGCAAAATGCTCGCATATGGTTTCTTTGACTACCTTTCCGAGGGACTTTAAAGTTTCCCTTAAAAGATCTTCCACCATAGGTTTGCAGCCTCCACAGCCTGTCGTCGCTTTTGTTGATTTGGCTATGGCCTTTACAGATTCGTTGCCATCGTCCTTTACGGAGCAACACAATTGTCCTTTGGAAACAGATTCGCAGGAACATATTAAAGCTGTATCCGGTAGATCCATAGCACTGCCGAAAGAAATTTCTTCTCCGCCTCGGCTTCCTAATATCAGGTTTTCAGGATTATTGGGCAACGGCATGTTATTGAGGTACATTTGTAACAACATATTGTAGTCTGTGGCATCACCGACAAGTATCCCGCCCAACAGCTTTTTCCCATCATGGGTTACGTTAATTCGTTTGTACAGGCTTTCCTTTTTATTCTCAAAAATGATGGAATGCCCTTTTTCGGGAGGCATAAAAGGAGTTCCAAAACTGGCTACATCAACACCGATCAGTTTTAATTTGGTAGACATATCGATTTCACCTGCCATTACTGTACCGGAATTGCCAAGAATCTGGTCCACCGCGACATGGGCCATTTCATAGCCCGGTGCCACAAGTCCGTATATCATTTGATTGTACAGGGCTATTTCGCCAATGGCATAAATGGCCGGGTCGGAGGTCTGCATTTTATTATCGACAACAATGCCGCCCCGTGTACCCATTTTTAATCCGCAGCTTTTCCCGAGTTCATCCCTGGGGCGTATTCCTGCGGAAATCACGAGCATATCCACAGGAAGAATGTCGTCTTCCCCGAATTCCATTCCAACGATATGGCCGTTTCCCAAAATTTGATTAGTGGCTTTACTCAGATGGATATTGATTCCCAGTGATTCCAATTTTACCTGTAGCACCTTGCTGCTTCGCGTATCCAATTGCCGGGGCATCAGTTTCGCCGCAAATTCCACTACATGCGGCTCCAATCCCATGTCCTTTACAGCCTTTGCCGCTTCCAGTCCCAATAAACCCCCTCCTAAAATAGCTGCTTTAGGAGCCTTTATGGTTTGCTTTATTTTTTTTGCGTAGGTCAAGGTATTTTCCAGGTCCTCAATGGTGCGATATACAAAAACACCCTCCTTATCCACACCTCTGATCTCCGGGACAAATGGGGCAGAACCCGTAGCCAGTATAAGGTAGTCATAGGCAAAGGTTTTTTCACTCATTGTGGTTATTGTCTTGGAACTACTGTGAATGTCTGTTACCCTTTCATTGGTATAAAGTTCAATTTGATTCTGATCGTACCATTCCCGTGGGGCCATGGACAGGCGTTCGGCATCGCAATTCTCAAAAAATTCGCTCAGGTGTACCCTGTCATAGGCGACTCTTGGTTCTTCTCCAAAGACGATCAATTTATAGGATGCCCCGTCTGCCTTGGCTACAAATTTTTCGCAGAATTTGTATCCAACCATGCCATTTCCCACAACTATTACGGTCTTCATACGTAGTTATTTTGATATTACGAAGCAAAAATAAGTATTATTACTTAAGTAGATGTACATTTTTTCGAAATAAATACCTAGTTTTTTTATCTATTTGATAAAATTCAGCCTAAAAACTTAACGGAATATGAGCTAAAATGAACTGCAAACCCTGGTTTTGGCTACCCTGATTGCAAGAATAGGAAGCTATATGCCAGGCAGGAAGTTAAAGTTTCCTACCGGCCGATTTATGTCTTCGGAATAATTTGGAATGCGGATCGCAATAAATTAAAGAAGATTCTCAGAGTGTGAAACCTCAAAGTGATAGGGAATTACGTGATGGAATGCGAAGCTTTGGCGAGCGAATTCTAATATTATAACTGAATAAGACAAACCCAGAGGAGAACTTTGAGGATAATGCTAAATATTCTGTTTCATTTTTTTCGATTTGTCATTTTCGTATTCCATAATTTTCAGATTTCATAAAAATGGGAAATATCGGAGAAATACGTACTATAAAAATCTAAAACTAAGTATAAATACGTAATTTTGATCTCGCTTTAGTTCATTAATCCATAAATACCACGCTTATGAAAACCTTTGTATCGGCCAAAGCCACAAAATTAGAACTGTTCAATTTCAAAAGTATGCCCATACGTACTTTTTGGATCACCTCTGTTGCTTTTTTCATCTGTTTTTTTGCATGGTTTGGCATCGTTCCCTTTATGCCCGATGTGGTAAAAGATCTGGGACTTACGCCTGCACAAAAATGGAACTCCGTTATCCTTGCTGTGGCCGGTACTGTATTTGCCCGGTTGCTTATTGGTAAACTTTGTGATAAATACGGGCCACGGCTTTGTTATACTTATTTGCTGATGCTGGGTGCGATTCCGGTAATCTTGCTTGGGTTTGTTCAAACTCCCCTGCAATTCCTTATATGTAGGTTGTTTATAGGGTTTATCGGCGCATCTTTCGTAATTACACAATTTCATACCTCCATCATGTTTGCCCCTAATGTTGTAGGAACGGCCAATGCCACTTCCGCAGGGTGGGGAAACCTGGGCGGTGGTGCAAACCGTTTGGGTATGCCTTTGATCGCTGCTGCCGTCGTAAGTTTTGGAGTTTCCGATGAGATTGCCTGGCGTTATTCCATGGTGATCGCCGGTATTGTATGTTTTGCTATGGGAATCATCTATTGCCTTTTTACCCAGGACACCCCTGAAGGAAATTTCAAGGAACTAAAAAAAGCGGGCAAAATGCCTGCCTTAAAGAAGGACGAAGTTTCCTTTCTAAGTACCTTAAAAGATTATAGGGTATGGATCTTGTTTCTGGTTTATGCCGCCTGTTTCGGAATTGAACTTACGGTATACGGTACCATGGACGATTATCTGCAGAACCGTTTTGGACTGGATCGTCTCACCGCAGGAAACCTTGTATTGTCCTTTGCCCTGATGAACATTTTTGCACGGACGCTGGGCGGTTATTTCGGGGATGTTTTTGGTAAACATCGCGGTTTACGAGGTCGTGTGATTTTCCTGGCGTTGATCCTCGCCGCAGAAGGCGTAATGCTTTCCGTATTTTCCCTGACGACCAGTCTGGTTTTGGGAATGATATTATTGATAACCTTCAGTTTAACGGTCCAAATGGCAGAAGGGGCTACCTTTTCCGTTGTGCCCTTTATCAACAGAAAGGCCATCGGCTCCATCTCCGGTATTGTTGGTGCAGGAGGCAATGTTGGCGCTTTTTTAGCGGCCTTGTTGTTAAAATCAAAATCCGCAGTTGCTGAAAGCAGTGCTATAGCTGCCAATAGTGGCATGGGGGAAGAAGCGGTAAAAGCAGCCCAGGCCACAGCAGCGTCAATGGCCGTTTCCAGTGGATATTTTATGATCGGCGGTCTTGTGGTTGTATCAGCTGCGTTGTCATTGGCTATCAAATTCGCCACCGCGGATGAAAAGGCGGCGGTCGAAGAAATAAAAGGTGGACTGCAAATGGCCGGGGCTGATAAATGATGAAGAAATAAAGTTAGAAGCTAGAGCAGGGTAGAAGGTTTCACATTAGAATATGAAAACAGGAAGCCAGAAACTTTATGGAAGAAGAAGGAGCGAATTGGAAAGTACAAAAATTGGACATCCAACATCGAACTTCCTGAATTGAGTATCGGACACACATCTAATCAAAAAAATACTGACATGAAAAGGAAATTTATAGCGATGGCGTTGCTGTTGCTTTCGATTCAATTTACAGCCGCCCAATTTTCATTGGACGGTGAATTTCGGCCCCGTACGGAATACCGTCATGGTTATGGCGCCTTAATCGCGGATAGCACGGATGCAGGTTTTGCAGTTTCGACCAGATTAAGGCTAAATGCCGCTTATGCCCTTGAGAGTTACAAATTTTACGCAAGTCTGCAGGATATTATGGTCTGGGGGGAAAACAGGCAATTGAAACCGGAGGATAGCAACAATTCGCTCGCCATTTTTGAGGCCTGGGCCGCTATTGATTTCGGCCGTGGTTTTTCCACCAAATTGGGCCGGCAGGTGTTGTCGTATGACGACCAACGCATTTTTGGGGGAGTAGATTGGAGCCAACAGGCCCGTAATCACGATGCTGCGGTATTAAAATATGGCAAGGATACTTTTATGGCAGACCTGGGTCTTGCGTTCAGCCAGGATTTTGATAACCCCGCCGGATTTCAATCTGTCGGCACAACTTACAATACTACCGGATTCTTTACTTACAAGAGCATGCAATACCTGTATCTTAAACAAAGTCGGGAAAACCTCTCGGGGAGCGTGCTGGTTTTGAACAATGGTTTTCAAAATTTTGAATCAAATGGCATTACCGGTAATGGAACAAGCAACCTCCTTACATTAGGTACCCATCTGGACTTTTCCAAAGAAAGTTTTGGGGCTGCGCTGAATGCCTATTTTCAGACAGGGGAAAGACAGAACAATGTGGAAGTCGGGAGTGCATATTTGTTCGGATTGGACCTTACATACAAGGCAACCGAAAAGCTCGTTCTCGGACTGGGATCGGAACTCATAAGTGGAAACAAGGCAGGTACTTCTGACAAAACGGAGGCTTTTTTTCCATTATATGGCACTAACCACAAATTTAACGGCTTGATGGATTATTTCTATGTAGGCAACCATGCCAATTCCATCGGATTGTTGGATGTACATGTAAGCACCAACTTTAAGTTCGGTGAAAAATCCGGTCTTTTGGTAAAAGCGCTGAACTTTAGTGGTGCACTGGAATTGCCAAGCGGCAAAAAATCATTGGGTACTGAACTCGACCTGGTATTCTCACAGAACTACGGCGGATTCATGCTACAATTTGGTTATTCACACCTGTTAGCCAGTTATGGCATGTACGAATTAAAAGGGATAAACAAAGCTGCCGCATCAAATACGCAAAACTGGGCATGGGCCATGTTGGTCTTAAGACCGCAATTTTTGAATACCACGGGGAAGGAGTAATCGAAAATCAGGATTGCTTCGGCTGAGCTATCGGAGAACGTTTTACGGGGTCATGGAGCTCCTTTTACCAGCAGCAACAACGCGAGAAGCCCGATCCACGATTCCAGGATGGAAACAACATATTACTTTTATAGCTTTGCGTATTGCCTCCGCGAACTTTCAGTGAAAACCTGCCAGGTAAGGAAGTCGTAAAGCGCAAAGCGATTAGAACCCTAAAAGATCAATTCTATTCAGGGAAGTTCAGTGTTTTGAAGACCGGGCCTCCCGCGTCACCTACGGGAACATCCCACGCGCGCGATGGCAATACGTAGTTTTATCCTATATTTGTCCTAGAAAACTTAGACTCTTGGCACAGCCCATACGTATTGTTCTCGCAGATGACCATTCCTTGGTACGAGACGGGATCCGCGCTTTACTTGAAGAAGACAGTAATTTAGAAGTTATCGGGGAAGTTTCGAATGGAAAGGAGGCCATTGCAATGGTGCTGGACAAAAAACCGGATCTCCTGATCATAGATATCCGTATGCCTGAAATGAACGGTATAGATGCCGTTGAGGAATTGAAAAAAAAGTTCGGGCAGACAAAATGTATTATTCTTTCCATGCACGATTCCGAAGAATATATCCTGAAATCCGTCAGTGCGGGTGCCAGCGGATATCTACTCAAAGATACCGGTAAATCTGAATTCCTGAAGGCAATACAGACTGTTTATCAGGGAGGAAAATATTTTAGTGGCGACATATCAAACGTCCTGGTTAACAATTTGTTAAGCGGCAACAAGGCTCAAATGGAAAACACCATGGACAGGAAGACCGAAGAAATTCCTTTTGACCTTACCAATAAGGAACTTCAGGTTTTGCGGTTGGTGCTTTCCGGGCTTACCAACAAGCAAATTTCAGAGAAACTTCAGAACAGCAAACGAACCATAGAGACCCACCGCTTTAACCTGACGCGTAAAATGGGTGTAAAAAATTTGATGGATCTATCCAGGAAGGCAAGGGAGTTTAATCTGGTGTAAATACATTTTCAAATTTCAATTTTTAAGCACTATTTATTGTCAATCCAACAATATCCGGCCCAACTATTATCAATAATAGACTACGTATTTATACTTAAAGCGGTAATTTTGCCTTTTAAGATGGCTTTTTCTTTCAAGGAGGGATGAAATGCAAGAAAAGAACGTACATAAGACTATTTGTTCCTATTGCGGTGTTGGCTGCGGGATCTTAGTGGAACAGAATACTAAAGGGGACCTTAGTGTGGAGGGTGACCCCGACTACCCGGTCAACAGGGGTATGCTTTGTTCCAAAGGGAAAAACCTCAACTATGTGGCTCAGGATGTAAGCGACCGTATCCTCTATCCCGAAATGCGCTGGAGCCGTAATCACCCGCTGCAAAGGGTTAGCTGGGACACAGCTTTAGACCGTGCCGCCTCAGTTTTTAGGAGTATAATTGACAAATATGGCCCGGACAGCGTTGGTTTTTATGTGTCCGGACAGTGCCTTACCGAAGAATACTATTTGGCAAATAAACTTACCAAGGGTTTTATAGGGACCAACAATATTGATACCAATTCCAGGCTTTGTATGAGCTCCGCGGTTGTTGGATACAAGAAATTAGTTGGAGAGGATTCTGTCCCCATTTCCTACGAGGATATTGAACTTTCGGATTGTTTTTTTATTGCGGGTGCCAACCCGGCCTGGTGCCATCCCATTTTGTTTAGAAGGATAGAAAATCATAAGGGGAAGAATCCCAATGTAAAAATAATTGTGGTCGATCCCAGGAAAACACAAACTTGTGCATCGGCCGATCTTCACCTACAGATTTTACCAGGTACTGATGTGATCCTCTTCAATGCGATAGCGCGTTGGTTGATAGAAAAGAAAAAAATAGATAAGAAGTTCATCAAAAACCACACTGCAAATTTTGAGGCATGCAGGGAAAGCGCATTCAGGCTTTCTCTTCGCAAGGCGGCGGAATTGTGCGATATATCGGTAGACGACATCCGAAAAGCGGCAGCTTACATAGGCAATGCTAAAGCCTTTATAAGCATGTGGACCATGGGGCTTAACCAAAGCGTCATAGGGGTATCCAAAAACGTGGCGCTGATGAACCTTTCGCTATTAACCGGTCAAATCGGAAGACCGGGGGCCGGCCCGTTTTCTCTTACCGGACAGCCAAACGCCATGGGCGGAAGGGAAGTGGGTGGTATGGCGAACCTATTGGCCGCTCATAGGGAATTGGGCAACCCTCACCATCGGAAGGAGGTGGCCGACTTCTGGGGTGGTACCTCGATGAATTCCGAGCCCGGTTATACTGCCACGGAAATGTTCGATGCCCTTGAAAATGGAAAAATGAAGGCTATTTGGATCATTTGTACGAACCCCATGGTGAGCATGCCCAACGTCCATAAAGCGGAACGGGCCTTAAAAAATGCCAATTTTGTGGTGGTTCAGGATATCTCCCACAATTCAGAGACCACTGAGTTTGCAGATCTCCTTCTGCCGACAGCAGGCTGGCTCGAAAAAGAGGGCACCATGACCAACTCCGAAAGGCGTATAAGTTACCTGCCAAAGGTAATCGATGCTCCCGGTGAAGCTTTGCCCGATGCTGAAATCCTGTGGCGATTTGCCCGGAAAATGGGCTATTCGGGATTTGACTACAAAAATACAAGTGAGGTGTATGACGAGCATTGCCTTCTCACCAAGGGAACTGAAATAGATATTTCAGGCCTGTCGCATCAACGTTTGAAATCTGAAGGCAGTTTTCAATGGCCGGTACCCCATGCAACCCACAAAGGCACCCCAAGACTGTTCACAAATCGCCGGTTCTTTACAAATGATAGCAAATCACATTTCAATGCGCCACTTCAAATATACAACCAGTCCGAACAAACCTCAGCGGAGTATCCCCTGATACTGAATACCGGAAGGATCAGGGACCAATGGCACACCCGAACCAAAACGGGAAAGGTAAAAAGGTTGCTTACCCATATACCCCAGCCGTATTTGGAGATGAACAAGGTTGACGCTTATTTGCGAAAATTAAAAGACGGTGATGTAGCCATTATCAAGAGCAGGAGAGGGCAGGTGCGAGTTAAGGTTCAGGTGAATTTTGACATTCGTGAACATGTGGTTTTTTTACCTATGCATTGGGGGAAGGTACTCAATAACGATTTTGGAAGGGCCAATAATATTACCAACGATTTGGTGGATCCGGTTTCCAAAGAACCTGATTTTAAGTACTGCGCCGTGGAGGTTGAAAAATATGTGAAACCGAAACAAAAGATCATTGTAGTGGGCGCTGGTGCCGCCGCCTATAGATTCATACAGACATATAGGGATAAAAATGAAACCGATGATTTACATGTATTTTCGAGGGAAAAACATCCCTTCTATAACCGGGTATTGCTCCCTGAATATGTAAGTGAGGAACTCTCCTGGGAGGCATTGGAAAAATTAAAGGAAGGGGAATTACAAAAAATGGAAATTACGCTCCATCCCGGAGTGGGAATAACTAAAATAGATAAGGAAAATAGAACGGTTACGGACGATAACAATACCGAACATTCCTATGACATTTTGATTTTGGCCACGGGAAGCCGGGCCTTTGTACCCAGCGATGTGCAGACTAATTTGCCCGGACGTTTTACAATGCGGGAACGGGGTGATGCCGATAAGCTGCGCAAATATTTACAGGATACCGGGTTAAGTGCTGAAGAACAGCACGTAGTTATCGTGGGAGGCGGACTTTTAGGTTTGGAACTTGCCGCAGCCCTAAAAAAAAGAAATGTCAATATAAGTATTATCCAACGTGCGCCGAGATTAATGGAACGCCAATTGGATCGTATCGCAAGCCGATTGTTGGCTGAAAATGTAACCGAAAGGGGCATCAAGATATATTTTGATAATGAGGTAAGTACGGTCTTTGAGGAAAAAGAAGATAATAATTCGCTGTCGGTTACCTTAAAAACGGGTAGAACCCTACGCTGTAATGCTATCGTATTCGCTATTGGGACCCTCCCCAATATTGAACTGGCCAAACACTCCGATCTTAAAACAGGAAGGGGGGTGTATGTCAATGAATATTTACGGACCACTGACCCGAACATCTTCGCTCTTGGGGAGATTGCGGAATTTAAAAACTCCCTATTTGGGATTACTTCGGCAGCGGAACAGCAGGCAGATATCGCTGCCAAATATATTTTGGGGGATTACGGAAGTATTTATAACGGTTCGGTGTTGATGAATATCTTGAAATTCGAAAACCTGGACCTCTGTAGTTTGGGAATGGTCAATGTCCCGGAAGATGATGATAGCTATGAGGAAATTATCTTTATGGATGTCAGTAAACGCTACTACAAAAAATGTATTGTTAAGGACGACACCCTGAAGGGCGCCATTCTAATGGGAGATAAAAATGAGTTTGCCGAATTCAAAAGATTGATAGAAGAGGAAATTGAACTTTCGGAAAAACGAAACGAGCTGTTACGAGGTAATTCGAATTCGGTACCTATAAAAGGAAAGCTGGTATGCTCCTGCAGCCAGGTGGGAGAAGGTAACCTTATTGAAACCATCAACCACGGTTGTGATGCTTTTTCCAAACTTTGCTCGAAAACAGGAGCCGGACTTGGCTGTGGCAGTTGTAAACCGGAAATTCAGGAAATTCTGAATAAGCAGCTTCAGACAGTCCCTAATTGAGCCGATACCGTAATCCGGAGGTATTTATTAGTATTGACTTTATTGAAACGCTCTTTAGGAGGGTTCTAGGGGTTAAGAGTAATTATTAACCAGAAATAGGCACCGATATTTTAGCATGCTCAGACCAATGACTGCCAGTAAATAATCATCAACTTCAAAGTCAATGAACGATAATCTGCACCGCATTTTGATAAAAGGAGGAGTAACCTCCCCGGGCGAACTTAAAGATATTATAACAATGCTGGAAGCAGGCGGCCTCAGGGAGGTGTTTTTTGGTTCCAGGCAAGATCTGCTATTCCCTTTGCGGAACGCGGGGTGGGAACAGTTGGAAAAAATCTCAAAGTTCAACATAGATATAGTAACCGATAGAAGCTATCAAAACATTGTGTGTTCCTACGTAGCTGCAGATATTTTTGATATGACCCACTGGCTCAAAGGTTCTACTTATCTGTATATACTGGAAGGATTTGATTTCCTGCCAAAATTAAAAATAAACATTACCGATCCCAGGCAGCGATTGGTACCGATTTTTAGTGGCAATCTGAATTTTATTGCTTCAGAGAACGAGGATTATTGGTACCTCAACATGAAATTACCCCAATGGAAAAAATCCGCCTACTATCCGGTTTTGATATATAGTTGGGACATTACCACTTTCGCCAGAGCCATTGAACAAATTTATGGGGATATTTCGGATGTGGATGAACTGTTTTTTATCCTGAATAAAAAATTGGATACAAATAACAAGACTATTGAGCATGATCTACAGGTCCCTTATTTGAAATTTCCATACTACGAGGGAATGAACCGGATGGGTTTGGACAAGTATTGGTTAGGTCTCTATTGGCGAAACAATCGGTATGATCTGGATTTTTTAAAGGAAATGTGTGGATTTTGTTTAGACAACAGTATCGGAAAAATATGTATTACACCGTGGAAATCATTTATAATCAAAGGGATTAGAAATAGTTGCAGACCCGAGTTGGAACGATTTCTGGGTCAACGGGGTATCAATGTCCGGCATTCCCAATTGGAATTGAACTGGCATCTGCCGGTGGAGGATACAGAAGCTATGGATCTAAAAAAATTCCTGGTAATGACCTTTGATCAAAACGATATCAGCACTTATGGATTAACCTTTGGGATTAGCAACGAAGCCGGAAAACGAACCCATTTCTCCTCGGTAATTATCGAAAAAAATAAGCAGCCCGCTATTATAAAGGATTTTGATATACGCCCAACTTACAATGTCTTGTATTTCAAAAATTTTGATCCCAACACTGAAATATACAAGACCTACGCCCAGGACGTGGATAAAATAGAACTCCCCGGGCTTTTGATGGAGCTTTGCAAGAAGTATTTTAACCAATTAGGCAAGCTTGGGAAGAAAAAAGAGACCTCTGGCAAGGCAAAAACTAAAACTGTTAGGGAAGTCCATCAATGTAAGTCGTGCTTAACCGTTTACGATGAATTTTACGGGGATGAAAAGTCCGGTATTGTGGCGGGCACTCCGTTTAAAGAACTTTCAGGGCAGTATACGTGCCCTGTTTGTGAAGCGCCGAAATCCGGGTTTGCAAGGTCAGAACTTCAGTTTCAATAGCCCAATCGCTTGGATTTTTGATTTGATATATTGGAGCCTTACTTAGACATAGTGCCGAAAAGAGTAAGCGTTTAATTAGGGTCTCCTCATACCGGGACAACCTTTTAAAAACCAGTAAATTATATTGGATTTTAGTACGGTTTAATCTAAATAATTCCCCGATGGCTCTGCCTCGGCCCGCCCGAACGTACCGTTCGGATCGGGCGGGGTTTCCGAATCTACCTCCCCTCTTGCATCCGACGAACGAAGAGAGAGGAATGCACAAGGTCTGAATTGCCTTTTCGCAATTCCGGGTGGGGCAAAATATAAAATTTCGGTTTTTGGCCCAGAGGCCAAAATGAAACCGGCGAAACCTGTGCCGAGCCTGTCGAGGTATACCTCTATGGCCCTGCCTCGAGCCTGCCTGTTCTGCTCTTTGACTCCAATGTAGGCTTCGTCTGCTTTGCGAAGTCTCCCGACTTCGCACAAAAAATAACTACTTGAGGTCAGGATACTGATGGGGCACTGAGGACTTCATAAAGTCAGGAGACCCCTGAGCACATCATTTTTCGAGCTGTTATTTTCTATATTTGAAGTCTTTAGTACAGATTAAAAATGGAATTCCTGAAATATACCCCGGCCTGTTTTGACGACTATTTTGAAATGTCGATGGAACTTTTCCCCGCCTATTCCGAAAAAGAACTCAGAAAAGACCTGGAGCACGCGATCGGTTCGGAGAAGCACGAGGCATTTTTTGCCGGTGATAAAGGCAGGCTGCTGGGATTTGTGAATGTTTCCCTCAGGACGGATTATGTGGAGGGCGCTACGGGTTCCCCGGTTGGTTATATAGAAGCCCTTTTTGTAAAACCGGAATTCCGGAACAAAGGAATTGCGGCAAAGCTATGCCGTCTTGCAGAGGAATGGGCGCTGATGAAAGGCTGTACAGAGATGGGATCCGATACCTGGGAATCCAACCATAAATCCAGAGCGTTTCATCTCAGCATAGGATTCCGCGAAGATGATGTCCTGGTCCATTTTATTAAAGACATTGAGCCGGCATCAGATCCGTAATACCGGAAATGGAAGGAGTCTCCTCTGCTGTGCGAAGACGTTCAAAACAGGCAAACGAAACGTCGGTATTTCCACCGGGATTTCATGCAAAAAATCTTCTTTGAATTACTTTGGAAACCGGTTTGTAAGTCTTGACGTACATTCTAAACTTTTTATCGAAATTAACCTCCTTTTCTCAGAAATATTTTATATTCTTGTCTACACGAAAGAGCAACCTAGTTATCGTAGTTTCAGTTAACTATCTCCCCCGGCCCTTTACGTTCAAATCATATAAAGTATTAACCTTAAACCAATTAAAAATGAAAAACGCAAGATTACGTATACCCTATATCTTAATGTTAGGGTTATTTGTTTTTACCAGCTGTGAAACCGAAAGTGTCGGTGAAGCTCAGGATCCCGTTTTAAAGGCAGTAAAACTTGAAGTGATGCCCTCTTGTGATGCGGTGATCGATTTTCAACCTTTAGATGCCGGTACCATAGTAAGTACACTTTCTTCAGGAAGCGGTGTATCGGGGGCGGTCATTTCAGGATCGATAAGTGTGTACGGAGAAAACCTTGACCCTGCACGGCCGGATGTAAATCATGCCATGATCTTTGATACCGATAATCCCACGGGTGGTGACACTGACCTTGTCATTCCCGGAGCCGACTATCAGAAAGTATTGATCATTTCTGAAGATCTTGATTCCAGTGATCCGGATGACGACGATGTACCCGGGGGTATTTTCACGTTTGACTTTTCCGGTTTTGGTCCCGGAGTGGTGGATGTCGTTAACTTTAATGCAATAGATAACGAAGAGGAGGGTGAATTTGAAGCTTTTGACAGTGATGGCAATCTGATAGCCAGCGGTCACATAGACATGATTCCCGACGGAACAGACCAGCTCGTCACGGTGAATGCCACAGGGGTAGAAATACTGGTCATCACCTTAAATGGTTCGGGAGCTGTGGATAATTTCTGTATTAATGTTGAAGAAGAAGAAGGTGGTTGCACCCTGACACAGGGATTCTGGAAAAATACCAAAAAAGGCCCATGGCCGGCACCTTACGATAGGGATAATACGTTCTACCTAAGCGGGCAAACCTGGCAGGAAGTGTTAGACACTGCACCGGGCGGAAATGCTTATTATCAGGCCGCCCATCAATTTATTGCAGCCTTGCTCAATGTGGCCAACGGCGCTTCTTCTCCGGATGATGTTGATGCGGCCATTGCTTTAGGACAGGATTTATTCAATGCCTATTCACCTGATGAAATAGCCCCGCTTAAGGGCAATGATCCTCTTAGGAAGCAATTTTTATCGGTTAACGATACTCTGGATGATTACAACAACGGAGAGATCGGTCCCGGTCATTGTGATTAGATAGTGGGATGAAAGAATAAAAATTCAGCAAATATATTTACTGCCGGTACGTCATATACGTACCGGCAGTATTTTTTGAGGGCGGACCATCCCTTTTTGCACCGGCCTGATAGTCTTAAATAAATGGTTAAATGCCAGAAAGTGTTGTTATCCGCTTTATGGCAGGCAAGTTGCCCCATGCACAGCGAAGTCCCTGCGGCGCAAGGTCTCCTGACTTCAAAGAGCAGCGTTAGCACTCCTGGGCATTTAAAGCACAAACATCTTCAATAATTCTGGTCACTTACTACTTCCTTTTCAAAATGAAAAAACGTAACTTTAAACAGGAACACAGCGCAATGGCCAACAATTATTCAGCGACATAACTGATATATTGAAATTATCAAACTTTGATCTAAATAATTCCCCGATGGCTCTGCCTCGGGGTTTCCGGATCTACCTCCCCTCTTGCATCCGACGAACGAAGAGAGAGGAATGCACAAGGTCGGAATTGCCTTTTCGCAATTCCGGGCGGGGCAAAATATAAAATTTCG
>JBGTNL010000008.1:0-23496 GCA_041743085.1 Flavobacteriaceae bacterium | reverse complement strand
GGTCTTGCCCTCGGGGACCACCAACTTTTCCCCGGTAAGCTGTTCTATTGCCTTGCCCGGGTCCTTCATAAGCTCTTGTTTAAAGGCTTCGTTCCCCCAGGCCTCGTTGATTACCTGTTGCAATACCCGTTGTTCTTTTGTTAATTCCATAATGTTACTATTTATTGATTGTTAATTAAAATTTCTTAGACCCATCCAAGGAAGGATCTACCGGAAAACAGGGAGGAAACCGAGGTAGAATATGTATAAGGTCCAATAGTGACCCTCCCCCGGCGACTGCTTCCAACTGCTCTTCGTTTAATTCAATATCTTCCAGATTATGTTCCGCCGGAATGTTGATATAAATGGTGTTCTCATCCGTCTGATCCCGCACTATCAATGTCTTATCTTCCGGCAATTGTACACGCTGCCCTGTCAATTTTTCAATGGCAGAAAGCGGATCATTCATCAGTTCTTGCTTAAAATTTTCATTTTCCCAGGCCTCATTGATTACCTGCTGTAATACTTTTTGTTCGTTTGTTAATTCCATGATTTTCTGTTTTTAAGATTCTGCTTTGCTAGAAATACTTTAACAATGACTTTGCTCCTTGAATACAACTATTAACCGCTTCAGCGGCTTTCATAGCCAGGTACGTAGGGTTTATTATTCCCCCCGCAACAAGTCCTAATTGATCCTCCGTTAGTTCGATATCCTCCAAATTAGGCCTTGTCGGAATATTAAAATAGAATGTTGAGGGGTCAGTCTGATCCAAGACCACAATTTTCACCCCCTCTTTTAAATTCAATTTCTCACCGGTGAGATCTTCTATTGCACGTAGGGGAGATGCTATTAATTCCTTTTTAAAAGATTCATCATCCCAGGCTTTCCCCAGTGCATTTTCCAAAGACTTTCTAAATACTTCTTGATTTTCTGTTAATTCCATCTTTAAAAGTTTAAATTGTTTCTAATTAATTTCTTGATAAATTTATTTGCCTCCGCAGGGATAGAAATGCCAAAAAGACTGAGAAAATATTTTTTGAGGGGAATTACCAGTAAGCGTTCATTATTTTTACTTCCGGAATAGCTAATTTTCTTCTTTATGGAAATCGAAAAAATAAAACCGCGCAAATACCTTTTGAATTTGCCTCCGTATTCTTTGCGGTAATAGCCGCTTTCGCCTTAACCACTGGAACGATAATCGCCGGGATGCCCTAGCAGAGCAGAAAATTTTAAAAGAAACCAAGAACGGCCTTATTTCAGATTTAGAGGATATCACAATAACTAGACCACTCTGGATTGAAAATCCATGCCTGTCCGTCCTATGGCGGAGGTTTGGATACGCAATGAAATTGCCCGCCTGAACGCCAGCCCGGCAAGTCATTCTGGCGGGGCATGGGCAGGCTTTGGTTAAATGTTAATCGGTAATGGTTGCTATCATACCATTAACGGGTAACCAATAACCATTAACCTATTCGAAAAAAGTTTTTAGCCCCGAACCGTCGGGGGGAAGTCTTGCGCTAAAGTGCATACCTGCCTGCCGCCTTTAGGCAGGGTTTCAACTAACGATTGAGACCAATGAATACCAACTCTAACTATCTCTCAAAAGCTATCAATTTTGATAAGAACAAAAATTTTAAGGCCTACATCAATGACCTGCGTATCGATTATGTTATCGAGAAGCTAAAAATAGACGGGCGATTCCGAAAATTCACGATAAAGTCTATCGCGGTAGAAATAGGTTTTAACAATCCCGAGTCCTTTTCAAAAGCATTCCATAAAAAAACGAATATGTATCCTTCTTACTTTATAAGGCAGTTAGAAAAACTTAAAGCATAGAAGTCGAAATTCATAAATCTAGACCAATATATTAACAATCTTAATCACCTATGGATGGATGGGATACATGCCCCTGAAGGAGGATTATCCCGACATGAAGCAGACCCTGTCCGACAAGGGGAAGAACTTCAAGATGCTGCATATCCAGATCGGGAACTTCAAGAACTGGCTCAGGGGCGTACACTCATGGTGCAACAGGGAATACAAAAAAATTATTAATCCAATTACAGCTGAACACCTAGAACTAATCACTAAATTAGACAAGGTTTAACTATACGTATTAATAGCCATGCATAGGTACATTGCATTGGCTAAAATGACACTGAAAACCATTAAGTTAATGGTAATTACCAGAAAACCTTAATTTTTAAGTTATGCCAATATTCATGGATCGTCATGATGTTTCACCTGAGGTAACGGCTGAGAATGTGGCACAATTACATCAAGCCGATTTAAGAATTCAGCATGTGTTTAATTGTAAAGGATTAACATATTGGTTTGACGACAAAAGAAAAACTGCCTTTTGTTTAATTGAAGCTCCTAATAAAAACGCAATCAAAAAGATGCACGATAGTGCACATGGTCAAATTCCTCATAGAATCATTGAAGTAGATGATGAGGTAGTAGAATCATTTTTAGGTCGAATCGAAGACCCAAAAAAATCACAAAACACAGAGCTAAACATTATTAATGATCCTGCTTTTAGAACAATAATAGTGATAGGAATAAAACCCTCATCATTAAAGGATTCAGGAAACAAACGATTAAAATTAGTTACTCAGAATTGCAATAAAACTATTGTTAAAACTATTCTTAAATTTAAGGGAAGCATAGTTAAACAAAAGCTAGATTACTTTTTAACTTCATTTGATTCCGTTACAAATGCTGTATTATGTGCTATCGAAATTCAGAAGGCACTTAATCTTGTTGACAAGAACATGTATGGTTCAGAAATAAAGTGTAGCATTGGTTTAAGTGCTGGTGTGCCAGTAACCGAAAAAGAGGGGATTTTCGAGCATACCGTTAAAATGGCTGAGCGTTTATGTGATGTTGTCAAAGGGCAAATCATCATGTCTAATGAAGTTAAAGATTTGTATGAAAGCGAAAATTTGAATATTTCTATTGATAAGAAAATTGTGCAGGTACTTAGTCCTATTGATGAGAAATTTTTGAACTTATTGATGGATTACATTGAGAAGGAATGGAATAATACAACTTTAAATGTTGCTCGACTTACGAAAGATTTAAGATATAGTAAATCTAATTTAAATCGAAGAATGAACCTTATAACCGGAAAATCACCCAATACTTTTATAAAAGAATATCGATTGATAAAAGCGGTAAAATTATTATATAATCAAGTACTCAATATTTCTGAAATTGCCTTTGAAACGGGTTTTAATAGCCCTGCGTATTTTACAAAAGAATTTAAAAACAAATTTGGTTTGTCGCCAACTAATTTTGCCAAGGGATCAGTAAACAAAGCGCATTGGAAAAACTAGTTGAAGCAATTGTTATTGTTTTTGAATCAAAAGTGATATTGTTCAAAGTGGACACACATTAAGTTTGTACCAAGTATTTCTGATTGAAATTCTAAAACAACACTTACTACTTAAAATTGTTCACAATGAAAAATTCAATTAAAATGTTAGTCTTTCTTGTTCTCGGGCTGTTTCTGACAATTGCATTATCGGCGCAAAATACTGCGGATGGCACAACAGAGCTTTCAGTAGTAAAAACAGCAGGAGATGCCGACTTGCAATGGGGTGCTTGTCCTCCATTTATGCCAACCGGCTGTTCCATTGCTGTTTTACACGGGGATCCGAGCAAAAACAATTTGGATATCTTTTTTAAAGTTCCAGCGAATTCAGATATCCCCAACCATTGGCACAGTTCGGCAGAACGCATGATACTTATATCAGGTGAACTTAAGGTGACTTATACGGGAGAAAAGCCACAAACTTTAAAAGCGGGAACTTATGCCTATGGGCCTTCTAAAAAACCGCATACGGCTAAATGTGGCGATGCCGGACCTTGTATACTTTTTATAGCCTTTGAAGAGCCTTTGGATGCGATTCCGAAAGATTAATCACTGTAGCAGCCATCCAATATCGCTAAGTGCCAGATAATACTTTAAGCCCAATTCATAGCTGGTTCTTTCCTCATCTATAGCCGTGTTCTTTAACAACTCGTACCCATAGGGCGCTAAAAATATTCCCACTTGGGCTGTATTGGACACGGGGATACGGAAGGCGAACGATAGGTCGGACTAAAAAAGGCATTGAAAACGTTCATCAGAAATACAAGGACATAGATCTGCCATACTTCGGTTACAAAAGGAAGACAGCCAACAATGGCCATTCGAATGAAATGGGTGCTGTACAAAATCTTTTTTCGGTCTACAATATCCGCAAGCACCCCTGCAAAAGGCGAGAATAGGATGAATACGGTTACCCGTAAGGTAAGTGCGGTCGCCAAGATTATAGCGGCCTGATCCTTTCCGAATTGGTAGGCCAATAAGGCCAACCCCACCCACCTAAATGCATCCCCCAGTAGACTAACGGTCTGTGCCAAATAGACCTTGGCAAACAGTTTGCTGCGCAAGGCCTGAAATGGTTCAGTTATTTGATTGAAGAAGCTTTTGGATTCCATTTATAATTCTACAGGGGAATCAGGAACTGTTGATTGTCTTTTTACTACCAATTGATAGACACAAGGAATAACAATCAAATTCAAAATAGTCGCCGATAACAATCCGCCCAGAATAACGACCGCCATCGGGCTCTGTATTTCACTTCCGGGTTCTCCGCCTTTTAATGCCAAGGGAATCAAGGCCAGGCCTGTGGTAAAAGCTGTCATCAATATAGGATTCAACCTGTCCAATGCCCCGGTTTTGATAAGTTCGAAACCTCTCATCCCTTCCTTCCTTAAATCCTCGTATCTGGAAACCAATAAGATTCCGTTCCGTGTGGCGATACCAAAGAGGCTTATAAAACCTATGGTCGCTGCGATACTGATGATGCCAGAGGTAAAATAGACAATCAGGATGCCTCCTATCAAGGCCAAGGGCAGGTTGATCAGAACTACAAATGCCAACTTCACGTCCTTGAACTCATAATACAGGAGTAGAAAGATGATGGCAATGGCAATTATAGCGGTAATCAAGAGCAATTGAGAGGCTTTCGATTCGCTTTCAAATTGACCTCCATATTGGACTCGATAACCTTCCGGCATTGAAATGTTCCGGTTTACGGTTTCCTTGATTTCTTCCACGGCACCCCTTAAATCCCGGCCTTGCACATTGGCTGCGACGACAATTTTACGTTGTACGTCCTCACGGTTAATGGTATTCGGGCTACTGACCGATTGAATGGTGGCCAGTTCTCCCAAATTTGTCTGTCCGCCATTGGGAAGGCTTATCAGGGTCGTGTTCATCGTTTCGATATTGTCCCTGAACTGTTTTTGATAGCGCACCACCAGATCAAAGTACTGCTGCCCCTCGTAGATTTCCCCCGCTTCCTCGCCTGCATAGGCAATATCAACCTGCTCCATAAGGTCGCCCACGGTCATCCCGTATGCCGAAAGTATTTGCCGCTTGGGCTTGATCCGAATTTGTGGCACTTCTATCTGCTGATCAACCGCTACATCCGCCAGCCCATCGATATCCTTGATATTCTGCTCCACGTTTTTACCCACCTCGAACAAGCGTTGCAAATCGGAGCCAAAAATCTTAATGGCTATGTTCGCCCGTGTCCCTGAAAGCATATGGTCTATACGATGCGCAATGGGCTGTCCCAAGGTTATATTTACACCGGGTACAATGCTCAGTTTGTTTCGGACTTCCTCAAAAAATTCTTCCTTGCCCTTATCTTCCAAAACAAAGGGTACATCGATTTCCGCTGCATTTACCCCCTGCGCGTGTTCATCCAGTTCGGCGCGGCCTGTTCTGCGGGTAACTACTTCAACTTCAGGCATATCCAGCAGAATTTCTTCCACCAGTTTCCCGGTTTTGTTGCTTTCGTCCAAGGACATTCCGGGAGGGCCAACTACGCCAATGACCAGGGAACCTTCGTTGAATTCCGGTAAAAAGCTACGCCCTAATTGGGTTAGGGCCAATAAACTCAATAAAAAAGCAATGACCGTAACCCCTATAATGGTTTTCGGTACGTTGGTTGCCTTAGTAAGTATATTGGAATACTGCTTTTGAAGCCACCGTTCCACACGTGTCCCTTCAGCCTGTTTGTTCAACAGTTCTTCATTCTTCAGCAAATAGGAACAAAGTACCGGGGTTACCGTTACAGCAACTATTAAGGATGTCAGTACTGAAGTGACAAAGGCAATTCCCAAAGGTTGTAGCAAACGGCCTTCCATTCCGCCCAAAAAGAACAACGGGATAAAGGATACAATGATAATCAAGGTCGCAATGATGATGGAACTCCGTATCTCTACCGATGCATCACGTACCACGGTCAATGTAGGTTGCCGCTCTCCCTTGGGTTTCCTAACATTTTCGCGCAGCCGTTTATACACATTTTCCACATCGATAATCGCATCATCGACCAAGGCACCGATGGCAATGGCCATACCACCCAAGCTCATGGTATTGATGGTATAGCCCAATAATTTGAGCACAATGATGGAAACCAATAAGGAAATGGGAATGGCTAAAAGCGAAATCAAGGTGGTGCGCCAATTCATCAGAAAGATAAAAAGGATAATGACCACGAACAAGGCACCTTCGAGCAAGGTCTGGTTCAGATTGCTGATGGAAGCATCTATAAAATCGGATTGCCTAAAAATTTGACTTTTGATTTCAATACTTTTCGGTAAGGTGGTTTCCAAATCCGCAATGGCCTCGTCCAAACGGGCGGTCAAGTCCAGTGTATTCACATTGGGTTGTTTTGAAATGGTCAAAATAACCGCTGGGGATGCATTTAGGGAACCATC
The DNA here is from genome assembly GCA_041743085.1 of Flavobacteriaceae bacterium. Taxonomy (GTDB): domain Bacteria; phylum Bacteroidota; class Bacteroidia; order Flavobacteriales; family Flavobacteriaceae; genus JAFMPW01. The sequence continues at coordinate 16,733 of JBGTNL010000008.1, read as the reverse complement.
GCCTATCTTGTCCGCAGCCCCTATTTGTACGGTAGCTACATCCTTTATTTTAATGGTCTGCCCGTTCACTTGTTTTAAAACGGCCTCCTGCAAATCCTCCAAGACATACGCTCGGCCGCTTCCCTTAATAATGTATTGATTGCCATACTGGTTAACGATTCCTCCCGGAGCGTTTACATTGGCTTCCTGAACGTGTTCGACCAAATCGGTCAGGCCTACATTGTAATGCTTCATCTTTTCGGGATTGGCAAATACCTGGTACTGCTTATAATCGCCCCCGATGACCACCACATTTGCGATACCCCCAATAGCCTTGATACGTGGACGTATCGTCCAGTCGGAAAGGGTTCTGAGCTCCATTGGAGAAAGGCTGTCAGAGGTTACACCTAAGAGCATAATTTCCCCCATAATGGAAGAGATGGGAGCCATTGTGGGTGCACCAATGCCTTCGGGTAAGTTTTCACGAACCATAGGGATGCGTTCACTTACAATTTGTCGCGCACGGTAAATATCCGTTCCCCATTCAAATTCTACCCAAACAATGGAAATTCCCGCTGCCGATGACGAACGGATTCTACGCACATCGGGCGAACCGTTCAGGGCCGTTTCCAATTGATAGGTTACCAGTTTTTCCACTTCCTCGGATTCCATTCCGTGCGCTTCGGTAAGAATGGTTACCGTTGGCGCTGTTAGGTCTGGGAATACATCGACATTCATTGTACGCGCATAGTAAATGCCCAATACACTCAATGCCACTGCTCCCAATAAAATGAGCAATCTGTTATGAAGTGATATCGATAATATTTTGTTTAACACGTTTCTCTAATTTTGAATTATTAATGTTGAATGTTGAATGAAAAATTTCATTGAAATTGAGCATCTAAATTTTACATTATTGTTTTAGATTGTTTTGGGAAGTTTTGATTATTGAAGTCAAAATCCTAGTCAATTCTTCCGATTTTAAAAGAATCTCGGCAACGTCGATGTTCACCAACCGGCTATGTTTAATAAGACGAAGCCAATAATTAGTTTCCCGGGCTTCTTTTGCTGAAATTGACATTTTAGCAATGAATTCTCTTTTGCTAATGGCCGCAACGGCTTCTTCAATGTTTGCTCCGATACTGGTTCCACTTCGCAAGAGTTGTTTCGACAAAACATATTCTTTTTGATTTTGCATTTGCTTATATAACTCAATAATCAACAATGCAAAATCAAAGGCTTTCAGTCGAATAATATTTTCTTTAACCTCCTTCATAATTTTTAAATTCATAATTCATAATTCATAATTGCCAAGGGATTTAATGTTCGTGGCCGTGCGCGGGCGTTGAACCGGACATTGATGCCATTTTTACCTGATAGGCCCCTTGGGTTACGACCACTTCTCCAGCTTCCAAACCTTTAAGTACTTCAACATTCTTTCCATTTCGTTTTCCGATTTTCACGGGTCTCCGCTCAAAGCTTTCTCCAGAAAGTTGCACAATGACCGAATAACTGCCATAGTCCTCTAACAGCGCATTGGCCGGAACAGTCATACCCTCCTTGGCATTGCCCATCGCTATCTGTACTTCCGTTAGGCTGCCTTCAGGCATATCTATTTCTTCGTTGACTTGGGCATATACGGAAATCAAGGGATTGTCCCGTTCCACGTCCTTACCGATGGAAAGAATGGAACCTCCTGCATCGGTAACGCTTTTCCATTGGTCGGCTTCGGTCCGGAACCAAATACCCTGTACATTTTCCATAGTCAGACCCGATGAGGGCGAGACCTGCGTTTTGAGCATTTTCGATTGATGCGTTCCTACGCTGACCAAAAGCTTACCCTGTGCGGCATATTCGCCGTTGGACACGTTTATGGATTTGATGAACCCTTCAAATGGTGCACGTACTTGTTTACCGCTTCCCGAAACCCCTGCGGAAAGGGTTTCATAATTGGATTGGGCGACCAAGAAGTCGCTCTCCACTTTTTCAAATTCGGATTTGGGAACTATTTTGGATTCATAGAGTTCCTTTTTACGTTCGTACTCCGATTTAGCCTGTTGGAACTTCGCCTTCGCGGAAGCGATTTCGGCCCCCAGATTATTTGCCGCCAAGCCCTGGCTGCTTAAGGTCATCAACAATTGACCTTTTTTTACGGGCGTACCTTCGGTAAGGTTCGCTATGGCAAAATCTACCAATCCATCAGCGTTCGCCACAAGGGATTTGGCCGAACCGGGCGAGGGCATCCATACACCGGACGTATTGATTACTTCATAAATGGTATCCGAAACCACAGCGGCGGTCTGAAAATCGATTTTCCAGGCCTGCTCCTTTAAAAAAGAGATACTTCCATCATCTTCGGCTTCCGTTCCCAAGACTTCTTTAGCCTTTTCAACATTGGCAAAAACGGGAATGTCCTCAATAACTATCCTATCGGTTAAAGACGGGGTCGTGATATCGAAAACAAGTTGATAGCTTCCTGCTTCCTTGGGTTGTATGGACGGCGAGAAAATACCAGGAGATGAAGGTGCATCGGCCGTATTCCGAATTCCTTTTCCACCTTTTATCAAGCTTACCGTAACAGAACCTTCATGAACGGGTCGATGTCCGTCCAAGACCGTAAAATGCGCCGCAAACCGGCTTGGGCTTCCCACAACAAGGGCTTGGAAAACCACGAACAGTTCCGTTTTATCTGTCCAAATCGTATAGTCCGTTCGTGGAACTTCCTCGCCCACGTGACTTCCATCGGCATTATGCGCATGTGCATTCTCTGCTTTGCCGTTACAGGACATTGCCAAAAAAACAAGCACTATAAATATATATTTCATCTGTTTCTAGCATTTAAGTGTTAGTGGTCGTGGTGTTCCTTCCCGTCATCGTGGGTATGGGTATCCGTTTTCATCTCCATAGAATCCATTTCTACCTGAAATTCTTCTTGTTCTGGTGTTTCAGCATCCATATGATTTCCATCGCCATCGTGATCGTGCCCGTGCTCTTCGGTGGATTCTTCTTTTTTAGAGGGTGTTTCACGGCAAGATGCCATTAGAAAAGTGAATGCGATTGCTGTTACGAATATTGATTTTGAAATTTTCATTTTAATATGTATTAAAGGTTTATAAGCGATGTTTTAAAAGTTCTGCCTTGAGCTGGTATAGCTCCTTTTCCATTTGGAGCATTATATCGAGAGCGTCCCGGTAAAACCGAAGCTCTACATAATAGTCCATAAAGGAAAGTTCGCCCAGCGTAAAGGCCTTGAGCAATAGGGCTTCGCTGTCCAGCGATTCCATTGTGGTTTGGTACTCCCTATATTTTTTGAGCGTTACTTGATACCTATTGTACCGTTCTTGGAAACTGGCGTAAAGTGTTGCGGTAACGGCCTCGGTTTGCGACTGTCGGTACTCGTATTCAGCTTCGGAGGCCTTTACCTTGTTTTTACTGTTCCACAAAGGAATACTGACACCCCCGTAAAATCCGGAAAAATTGTTGCCGCTGATCCCCTGATAATTATATCCTGCGGTAAGGTCGGGGAGCACTTTATGTTGCTCCAACTTTATTTTTTGTTGGGAAACGGATTCATTAAGGCCCAACTGTTGTAATGCTGGGTCTTGGGCCATTTTGGTTTGCCAGAGCGTTTCAAGGCTTTCGACCTCGGTTTCTTCCCGTAGGCGGATTTTATTCACCTCTATAGGTTGAGCACCGTTCAGTTTTTCCAATAGAAGCAGGGTATTTTGGATTTCCGTTTCAATTTGCTCTACCACGAACTGTTCTTGGATCCAAGCGATTTTAGCCCTGTTCAAATCTAGGATACCGACCTGCTCTTTTTTGTAAAGCTCCTGAATCTGCTCGTACACCTGTTTGCCCTGTTCCCGCCTTGTCCGTTCAAGTTCCTTTCGTTGTTGCAGCGTGTTTATATCAACGATAAGTTTATTGGCCTGCAAAAGAATTTCCTGCCGTAGCTTGGCATATTCGTTTTCCAATTGTTGACCCTGCAAATCGTTCCATTTGCCCCTTGCCGCATAAACGGTTGGGAATTCAAAGGATTGGGAAACTTGGTACTCGGTATATTCCGCCCCGTTATTATCTCCATAGGGAAGATAAAAGGCAGATAGCTGCGGGTCGGGCAGGTTGTTTCCGCTCTTATTTTCAAGTTGCCGACTTTCTATAAAAGCCCTATAGGCTTTGAGTTCGGCATTGTTTTGTGCTATGCCGTCAAGTAGTTCGCCCGTGGTATCGGTTTGGGCAAAACCATTAACGACGCACAGGTATCCGCAGATGGCGGACACAAGATTTTTATACATTGTCTGTGATTTTAGGTTTAACCTGAAATGTAAATGGAACCGGACCACCAATTTTATTTAGCAGTTTCTGTTCCGTTTCGATTAACCTAAACTGGGAGGGCCTCGTAAATCGAGGTAAGAAAGATAGGGATTGAAATAGGTGTTGGGGGGATGATATATAGGCGGTTTGTTATTTTGCCTACCATCAATTAAATAAAGCTCTTGAAAATCAAAAGCACTCATTGCAACGTCTTTATCAACGATGGTCTGCTGCTCGACCGTATTCCTTTTAAGTATAACAATATCGTTGAAAACCGTGGAATGCACGTGCATATCCATAAAGAATCCAAAGAATCCGTAAGGGGATGGTTCTTCTTCCTTGGAACCGTCATCGTGATGAGGGTGTTCGCCAGTATGGGCAACATCTGAATGCGAATGCGAGTCCCCGTGCTGATGATGCAAGTGCGGAAAAGCTTGATGTAGCATCATTAGGCTAAACAGGCCTAAAAAGAAAAATGCTTTTATGTGATTATACTTTTGCATCAAGTGCAAAGATAACTTATTCGATTTAATCATAAAATGATACTATGGCTTTTCTAAAAAACATTGATAGGGCCGCTGTTTAAAATAGGGTTTTTGCAGATGAAATATAAACGCAGACTTAGTCCCATAAAACCTTCGTTTTATGGAACTCCGACAACATATATAAAAGTACCCGGAGGACGTTAAATCCAATAACCAAAATCACTTCTTTAAATTAGCCATCCCCCGTTTTTTTAATTGAACTTTAAATCCAGTTGCCCGGGGAACGGATCGGGCACCGCATTGACCATCTTCCATCTCGTCCCGACGGGCATCAACTGGATGGACACTACCTTGCTTATCTTGCTTATCTTGCTTATCTTGTAGTAGATGAAGTTGACGAGTTCCCTGGGAACATTCCTGTCCAGGTAGTTGTACCCCGCGTCTAGGAGCAGATCGATACGCCCGAGAACCGCTTTGCCACGTCCTTCAGCCTCAACGGTTCCCTGAGGGAAGCCGCGATCTGGTTCACGAACACGGACCTGGACTTCAGGACGCCCGTTACCATGTCCTTCAGGCAGTGCCTTTCAGGTTTTGTCATATCGGTCGGGGAAGAAAGATATCCGCCCAGCTTGGTCAGTAGCTTTTTTGTCGGTATATTGTCCATGGAACTGTTTTTTAAGTTTGAATTGTTTGTTTTTTCCTATTACAATTTACGACTTTTAAAACAGTTTTCCTATTTAAAAATCTCTCGGAACACCAATAAAATCAATGCTCTAGCAAATCATCCGTCCATTTTTCGGGGGATGGCTAATTTATATTAAGACAATCTTTTATAAACTTTTTTAAGCATATAGTTTTTGACCAAAAGACCAAACTCTTTATCGTCCATCATTTTAGAGAAAATGTCTTGGTTCTGTTCCATTCTGCCGATCAGTTTATCCATAAAAGTATCTTCGAAACCGAACTTAAAATTATCCAAGGTGTTACTTTTTGCTTGTTCCGATAGGCGGTCATCGGCTACCAGTTCCGCCTCAATCTGGTCGAAGAATAATTTGTCCGCTTCACTGAATTCGGTGCCAAATTTCTTATTGAGAAGATTGATTATTTCAGATAATGCTTCTTGCTCCTCTTTATTTGCCAAACGGATTCCGGCATCTGAAACACCATCCAATTGGTATTCGCCTTCGCTTTCCATTACAAGACGTTGTTCCCCTATTTTCTGTAAACGATAATATTCCAATGAAACCTCATCCCCCAGTTTAAAGCGATCATTTTGGCTTTTCCGTGGTAATTTCTTCAACAGAAAACGTGCATAGGTGAACAACTTTTCCAATTCAACATCGGAAAAAGGCATAATCTGCGTCAAAAACGAGTACAATCTGGTAAACGACTGTAAGGTATTTTTAAAATCGTCTTGTGTAACTTCCGTGCCAATAACATCTTCTTTGGAGTTCTCTTCTGGTAATTGTTTGTATCGTTCCACAGCGGGGTCAATGTAAGCATTCAATTTGCCCTGCTCTTTTGCGGATAGGGCAATTGCCGATTTGAAAAACACATTGCAAAAATTATCGATTTCGGTCTGCCAGATTATATGTGCTTTTTCTATTTCTGATTTCAGGTCGTACAAATGGTTGGGGTCGGTATTCGACTCGATGGAGGTCAGCTCGTAATAGGGTTGAAAAGAGGCCAATATTTCTTCAGTCTCGTTGGTGAAATCCAATATAAAGGTATCTTCCTTACCCGCATGCATTCGGTTCAAACGCGATAAGGTCTGTACGCATTTTACGCCTGACAACTTCTTGTCAACATACATGGTATGCAACAAAGGCTGGTCAAAACCGGTCTGATATTTATCTGCGACGATCAACAATTGATACTGCGACGAAGCGAATTTTTTAGGCAGCTCTTTTTCCTTAAAACCGTTCAGCTCTACCTCGGTTATTCCCTCTGGGTAAACATCATAAATGACCTTGCCTGAAAATGCTACAATGGTCTTAATATTGGTATAGCCCATCTTTTTGATGTACTTGTCGAATTCTTCTTTGTAGCGCACGGCATGTAACCGTGAACCGGTAACCAACATCGCTTTTGCCGTACCACCGATTTTCTTTGACACTACTTGTCGAAAATGCTCAATAATCACTTCGGTTTTTTGTGACAAATTATGTGGATGCAAGGACAGGAAACGCGCGATCGCCCTAGCGGCTTGCTTTTTATTGACTTTTGGGTCGTCCTCGATTTCTTTTGATAACCTGAAATACGTTTTATAGGTCGTATAATTTCTAAGCACGTCTAAAATGAAACCTTCCTCAATGGCCTGTTTCATACTGTAGAGATGAAAAGGTTTGGGAATACCCCTATTATCGAGTGTGCCAAATACTTCAACGGTCTTTGATTTGGGAGTTGCGGTAAAGGCAAAAAAACTGAGATTATCCTGTTTTCCGCGCGCCACCATTGATTTACGAATTTGGTCTTCCGCATCTTCGTCCAATCCAGAATCCAATTCTTCTAGGGCGGCTTCTTCCAATGATTTGGCCGAGAGTACTTCCTTCATTTTCTTGGTGGCTTCCCCGCCTTGCGAGGAATGGGCTTCATCAATGATTACGGCATATTTCCGTGCGGGCGATTCCCCTATTTTTTCGAGGATAAACGGAAACTTTTGCAATGTGGTAATAATGATATTAGATCCCGCAGTTATGGCATCGGCCAGTTGCTGGGAATTCTTTTCAATTTTCTGTACAACCCCTTGCTTATGCTCGAATTGATAAATGGTGCTCTGCAACTGACTGTCCAACACCTTGCGATCCGTGATGACCAAGACGGAATCGAAGACCCGTTCATTTTTGGCATTGTGCAAACTGGATAGGCGATAGGAGAGCCATGCAATGGAATTCGATTTGCCCGATCCTGCCGAATGTTGGATCAGGTAGTTTTGACCCGCGCCTTTGGCCTTTGCATCTTTGGTCAGTTCGCGCACCACATCCATTTGATGGTACCTGGGAAATATCAATGTTTCTTTTTTCTTGGTAATTCCGTTCAGTTCAAAGGTCTCGACATTAAGATCCAGGAACTTGCCGATAATATCCATAAAACTATCCTTGGCCCATACTTTTTCCCATAAATAAGCGGTTCTGTAACCGTTTTGGTTTACGGGGTTTCCTGCACCATTGTTATGGCCCAGATTAAAGGGCAGGTATCGGGTGGCCTTTCCTGCCAGTTTGGTGGTCATATAACATTCATCAGTATCGACCGCAAAATGAACTAAAGCCCTCTTTTTAAATTCGAAAATGGGTTCGTTCGGTTCTCGGTCAAAAACGTACTGTTTTTTGGCGTTGGTTACATTCTGACCCGAAAACTGGTTCTTTAATTCTATGCTTGCGATCGGCAAACCGTTCAATGCCAAAACCATATCCAGCGAATTGGTACCGTTGCGCTCGTAAAACAATTGGCGGGTTACAGATAAATGGTTCTTTTCATATAACGATTCGGCATCTGGGTTCAGCGTACTTTCAGGCCTGAAAAAGGCCATCTTGAATTTGACCCCATAATCGGTAAAGCCGTTTCGCAGTACATCTAATGCCCCGCGTAGATCCAATTCTTTGTAGAGCCGTTGCAGTACTTTTTCTTCGACCCCTTCTTTATGTATGTTGCTGATCTTACTCCACTCCGTAGGTTGGGAAGTTTTTAAAAACGATGTTATATAGGTCGGAAACAGCCCTGATTGCGCATCAAAATCATGGGAAGCTCCTTTTACATAACCTCCAACTTCCAGTAATGACGCTTCGATAGCTTCTTCAAATGTGAATTCTGTATGAATACCTTTTGGCATAGTTTCCCTTATCTCGGTTGGTTCCTTGGCTATTCTATTAATGCTAAAACTTTTTTGCCTTGTTCCGATGTCACATCCTCTTGATTTGGACTACTGGGTTTATCCGGAATAGTCCTATTTAATAGTCCTTGCGCTATAAGTGGTTCTATATATCGCTTAAAATTATCAGTATGTACTTTTAATCGGAGTTCTTTTTCTTGTATATCCTTATTAGACCTTGGTTTTTCACAGTACTTTAATACCTTTATTTGTTCTAAAGTTAATTTGTTAGCTTGGTCGTTAGCTTGGTCGTTAGCTTGGTCATTGGTTATAAAACTAGGATGTATTGGTATCTCCACCAAAAAATGTGTCCGAGTAGGCTCATTGGTATCAAATTCAGGAGCGTCGGAACCATTATCTTTTAAAGCTTTCACAATAGTAGGAATACGCGTACCTCTACCTTCGGTAAGTCTCAGTTCCTTTAAAAATTCCCCGATACGTCTATTTCTATAGCGTCTGGCCCTAACTACGCCTTTGTCAAAATCTTCTTGTTTTAAAGAAGGATCCGCACCATTATAGCTGATTATTTCTATGGCTTCCGGTAAGATCCGTACTTCAATGGGATGCTGCAATTCATAATTTCGATGATACACCGCATTGGAAAGTGCTTCTTCAATCGCATTATAGGGATAATTAAAAACCCTGTCCGCCGCCTCTTTGTCGGCATACTTGATTACTTTTTCTTTTATAACGTTGGTCTTGATATAAGACAGGGCATCTACCAATTGCTTTTGAATAGGGCCCCTGAATATTTTCTCGTTAAAATTTTTCCCTCCAAGGCCTTGGGGAAATTCCACCACATCGATTTGGATCCCTTTATAAAATTTTTCTGGTGCTTCGGAAAACATGAGCAACCCCAAGTTTTTAGGAAACAGATGTTCATTGGCACCTTGTGAGAGGTTCATTTTTTCGGCAAGCTCTTCCACCGTCATAGCACTACTTTCATCATGCAGTCGGCTTTTGGTTTTTTCCAAATGCGCGCGCATCAAGGCAAAACTCATATCGCTAACCTTGGCATGGGAATTTACCCGATCATCAAAAGGAATTTTGGCCGTGAGTTGCAACAATTCCGCTTCTTGCTCGGCGTTCGGTACAACACTGTTGGATTGAAAACGGATACGGTAATTGTAGTTTTTATGTTTGGCCTTTACATCGTCCGGCACTTTATAAGGCCTGTTGCTGCCTCCCGGCGCCCATAAGACCAGTACTTTCTTGCCATCAAGGGCTTCTAGGGACAATCTTGGGAAATACGAAGGTTTGATAAGGTTGCAATAGCCGACCATTTCTTTTTCGCCCGTCTCCAATTGGTCGGGGTCAAAGCCAAAAACCGGGCGAACAGGTTTGCCGTTTTTTTCCTCCACCCCGATTATGACATAGCCACTGCCCTCATTTTCAAAATCATTGGCAAAAGCACAGATCGATCGCATGATGGCAGCAGGGTTCCATCCTTTCTTGAACTCCATACGAGTACTTTCGACCATTTGGCCCGACAGTAAATTTTCTATGCCTATCAAGATACTCATGGTACTAATTTAAAGCTTCTTCCCGAACATCTACCTTGCCCGTTACCACCTCGCTGATCAGGGCGGTCTTGTATTCTTTTAGGAGGTCGATTTCTTTTTTTACCTTCTTCTTTATTTCATTTAATCTTAGTAATTCATTTTCAATAAAATCAACCAAATCGCTTTGTTCAAAATCAGGTGGCAAAAGCATAAAGGTATTTCCCAATTCCTCACTATTAAGATGTGGTTGTGCTGCTCGTAATCTTTCAAGAAACAACTGATTATCTAACATGTATGTGCTAAGTAACGCAAAAGACAATAATTTTGGGTTTACTGTTTTAGGTGTCATTACTAAATCATATCCCGTTACGGTGCCTTCCCATTTCTTATCAATAATAGCCGAATCTGCTGTGTATGCACCACTTCTAACAACAATTATCTCATTTTCTTTCAGAATAGGCTCCCTGTTTAGTGGTAAATCATCTGGGTCAACGTAAATCATATTTTCTTCGGAAATAGTGCCTCTAAAAATATTTGTCGCTCTTATAATAGGCAACCCGCCTTCTTTTTGCATTGGAGGTTGACCCAAACCATATCTTATACGGGTTAAATATTTCAATTTAACCAATTCCCAATGCCCCGGAATCTCCCCCAACCAATCAATACCCGAATCCCTCATTTTGACATTCGGGTCAAGCCCTTTGGTAACCGCTTGGTTGATGATGGCGGTACGCTCCTCTTCCAAAAGTGCGATTAGGCGTTCTTTTTTATCAATAAGGGCTTCTATTTGTTGGGTTTTACTGTCGAGATAGTTGGCGATTTGGGTTTGTTCTTCGAGAGGGGGTAATGCAAGCACTAAATTTTTGAAAGTACTAGAACCAATGGCGTAGCGAGTAATTCCTCTTGCTTCCGTATAAAAATATTTGGAACTTCTGTCAGACAGAATAAACCAATAAAGAAAATTACCGTTTAGTAATTCAGTATTGCTTCGCATTAAAGTCAAATGATATCCACAAACAACCTTGTCAAAAGATTGTTTAACCAATGCAGGAACTCCAATGTCTTTAGGGTCTTCAGAATCTTTAGTCGCAATCACGTCATTCTGCGATAAAGTAAGTTTAGCAATTTGTACATCCGAAGCTGTTGCCCGCATAAAGAGAATCTTCCGTGTTATGTAATCATTCTTATACACGTCGACATAGTTGCATAAAAAAACCTCTTTTTCTCCTTCCCTAGTCTTTTTATCTACATTGCTAGGAATGATTTCACTTAAAAATTTTAGCCTTACACTTTTCCAATGCTCAGGAATTTCCCCAAGCCATTTTATCCCAAAATCTTTATATTCGTTGTATTTTTTCATCCTAAGAAATAACCGCTTTGATCAACCCATCGGTTTCTTCCTCCAAAGCCAAAATATCCGCGCGTATCTCTTCTAAAGATCGCAACGGTCTGTATTCATAGAAATATTTTGTAAAGTTAATTTCATAGCCAATTTTGGTTTTTTTCTCGTCTACCCAAGCATCGGGCACATGTGGCAAAACCTCATGTTTCATGTATTCGGCAATATTTTCTTTTAGGGGAATGTTCTCGTTATCCCGCAAACTACTATCGGGTTTGGGGTTTCCATTTTTATCGCATACGGGTTTGCCATTTTTTAAAATGGGTCTTTCTACGGTAACCTTGGAAAACCCAAAATCTGAATTATCGAAAATTTTGCAATTGGAAGTTGGTTCAAAATCGCCGTACAATTTAGTAATTGCGGCGATATGGTTATCGGAGAGTTCATTTCGTTTGTCGCCCAAAGATTTTCCCATTTTTTTATAGAAGTCCACCGCATTGATCAACTGTACCTTGCCTTTTCGCTTTTTTGGTTTGTGGTTGCTGATGATCCAGATATAGGTGCTGATGCCCGTGTTGTAGAACAATTGGTTGGGCAGGGCGATGACCGATTCTAAAAGATCATTTTCGATAATCCATTGCCGAATGGAGCTTTCATTTTGCTTGGAACTCGGCGAGCCAGAAAACAAGGGCGAACCATTGAAAACGATGGCCAATCGCGAACCGCCTTGATCAGTGGGCTTCATTTTTGACATCAGGTTCATCAAGAACAAAAAAGAACCGTCGCTTACCGAAGGCAAGCCTGCACCATAACGGCCACCGTGGCCCAATGCTTCATGCTCTTCCTTGACTTGCTTTTCTACCTTTTTCCACTTAACCCCGAATGGTGGGTTGGTTATCAGGTAATCGAACTTGTGGTTCAAAAACTGGTCGCCTTTTAGTTTGAGTCCGTCTTTGTTGACCAAACTATTTCCTTTGGCAACGTTGGAAGGGTTTTGCCCTTTGATCAACATATCAGATTTACAGATGGCGTACGATTCTGGGTTCAGCTCTTGCCCAAAAACTTCCAATCGGGCATCGGGGTTGAGTTCATTTAGGTATTCCTCCGCTACGGAAAGCATGCCGCCCGTGCCCGCACAGCAATCGAAAATGGTTTTTACAATGCCTTTTTGGGTCAGTATCTTGCGATCATCCATAAACAACAGGTTGACCATCAAACGAATGACCTCCCTTGGGGTAAAATGCTCCCCGGCGGTTTCGTTGGATATTTCCGCAAACTTTCGAATGAGTTCTTCGAACATATAGCCCATTTCCATACTCGAAATCGCCTCTGGGTGTAGGTCTATTTCCTGAAAACGTTTAAGGATCATAAAGAGAAGGTTTGACTCGTCTAATTTTGAAATCTGGTTGTCAAATTCAAACTGCTCAATGATTTCCCTAGCATCTTCGGAAAAGCCATTAATGTAATTGCGCAAGTTTGCGGCCACATTATTGGGATCGGCAATCAATTTATTAAAATCGAACTTGCTTTTGTTATGAAAGTTGTAACCTGCCACCTTATTCAAGATAGGATCAAGGTTCTGTATGTTCATGGTCTTTACCTGCGCGTGCTTTTTAAGCACATCGGCCTTGGTGCTTTCGAGAACGCAGTCCAACCTTCTTAAAACAGTTAAGGGTAAGATTACTTTTCCGTAATCACTTTGCTTGTAATCGCCTCGTAATAGGTCGGCAATCGACCATATGAAATTTGCGGATTCTTTAACGTTGGTCATAAAATTTGACGGTTAACGGTAGTTTAGTTTTTAAAGACCTAAAATAAGAAAACAGATTGCAAGCAGGGTGGTTTGTCTCCTCTATTACAAATAGAAATATCAAAGATTGGCTATCTGTTATAAAGTACAGTGCAATTATTGACCGAATGCTTCAAGGATAAATTTGTTGTACAGATGTAAAAAAAGGCACCCGATTTCGCGAAAGCTCTATCTTTATCGTGTAGAATCCCACCCATAATTGCTCGGAATAACTGCTAACCATTTGTCTTCCATAACGAACAAGGAAGTAATTCATATTCTAAAAAAGCACGCCAAAAGCACGCCATTCAATAAAAAAGCAGTTGCGATAAATCGCAACTGCTTGATTTTATTAGTGGTCCCACCTGTTTCGGTCAAACAGTGCCACTTTGAAAGATACTTCAATTATACAAAAAAATGTGTTAAGCGTTTTTTAAAATTCCTTTTCTTAATGATTCTCCTACCCCTATTGCCTAACAGCGAACTGATGGCATAAACGCCTTTTCGCAACAATCGGTTTTGTTTGACACTTGTTTTCCGTTCAACCGCTTGGCTGATACATTTTCGAAGCCCATTATCCCTATTGTGGCGGCTTGTCCATAGATTTTTAAGATTGTCCCTGCCGTCTTTTATGAGGTCATTCATGACAGGTTGTTGTTCCTTTAATGTTTTGTTCAAATCCGGAATTGAACTCAAATACTGGCTTGTTCTTTTCGGCAAAGTATAACCTGTCCTATTATCGGTATAAATCGATTTGACCTCGAACCCCTCCTTTCCCTTTACGAAATAGGACCCCTTGGCATTGAAAAAGGAGATATAGCCCTTCGCGGATTTTTCATAGGGGCGTGCATGACGCTTAGGAAAAAATGAAAAATTTTCCGAACTTAGTCGTCTCATCGGTCGTCGTTTTACAGTTCTTGAGGTCAAAACAAGAAAATAGAGACAATCCTAATAATTTTAACATTCAAATTTCGATTTTTTTCAAAAGAGATGGGGGTAAAACCTATAGTAAGTTTATATAACAATTTGTTGAACGGGAGGTTCCTTTTTTTTATTCTGCTATTCGGAGTAGTTTCAGGATGTTCGGAAGGTGAAACTCAATTTAAAGAAGGAACAAGTTCAGTTAAACCTGATCCTACTCGCTTTATACTGGAAGTGTTGGTGGATGGGCTGGATGAACCCTTACAGGCGGAATTTGATGAGCAAGGCCATGTATATTGGATTGAAAGGAAAGGGTCTATTAAAAGAGTAAACGAATTGTCGGGGGAAGTTGAAGTACTTGCGGAAATGCCTATTGCAATAAGCCCTGCGCCCGGGTTAATTGGCTTCCTGCTCGATAAGAATTTTGAGCAGACCCGGCAGCTATATCTATACTATTCAGCCGAAGAGGATAATGGTAAAATAATACGATTGTCCCGTTTTACCCTTAATGCCGATAACAAAATTGATATGGACTCTGAAGCCGTGTTGCTTCGGGTACCATGGGAATATCCTGATTCTCGTCACTTTGGCGGTGGAATGGCCTGGGACCGTGAGGGAAACCTTTATCTTTCCATTGGAGGTGATTCACAAGCTACCCAATATTCACCTTTGACCTTCACGAATCCAGACGGTCGGGGCGAGGATGCAGCCCGTACAGCTGGCAATACAAATGATCTTCGTGGATCTATTTTACGGATTCGCCCACAGCCTGATGGGAGTTACGCCATCCCAGAGGGAAATTTATTTCCAGAAGGGACACCTAAGACCAAGCCGGAAATTTTTGTGATGGGCAATCGGAATCCATGGCGTCTATCAATAGATTCAGAAACCGGTTATCTTCACTGGGGAGAGGTGGGACCTGATGCAGGGGTCGATTCTAAGCAATTCGGCCCTATGGGTTTTGACGAATTCAATGTTGCCAGAGGAGCAGGTAATTATGGTTGGCCTTTTATGATTGGTAAAAATCAGCCCTACAACATGTATGATCACGCCACTGGCACTTTTATGGCTCCTT
This sequence comes from Flavobacteriaceae bacterium, assembly GCA_041743085.1. GTDB lineage: Bacteria > Bacteroidota > Bacteroidia > Flavobacteriales > Flavobacteriaceae > JAFMPW01. The sequence continues at coordinate 1,461 of JBGTNL010000008.1, read as the reverse complement.
TCGATCCGGAAGTTCCCATTAATGATTCCCCTAACAATACCGGACTGCGAAAACTACCTCCCGCAAAGCCGGCATTAATAGCCTATCCGTACAAGGTTTCTGAGACATGGCCCATATTGGGCAGTGCGGCCCGTTCCGCTGTAGGTGGCCCTATCTTTAGGGCGGCAGATTTTGACTCGGATGCACCACGGGTATTTCCCGATTATTATGAAGGAAAATGGCTGGTGACCGACTACGTCCGTAATTGGATTATGGTTATATCAATGAATGAGGAGCGGACAGAAGTTCGATCGATAGAACCATTGGTGCCTCTCGACCAACTTTCCCACAAGCAACCGCTCGATATGGATTTTGGTCCTTCCGGTGATCTTTATTTCATTGAATATGGTACAGGTAACCAGGGTCGCTTATCAAAGATTAGGTATAACTCAGGGAATCGCGCACCTGTTGCAATTGCTAATGCTGAACCTCTTACAGGTGTTATACCCTTACAGGTTCGCTTGTTCTCTCATGATTCAAAAGACTTCGACGGGGATGATTTGGATTATAGTTGGTCGATAGAGCCTGCTGCGGGTGGGGAGGCGCAAATATATGCACAACAGAATCCTGTAGTAACAATCGAACAACCTGGAAAATATAATGCAGTATTGACAGTGAGCGATCCAACAGGGGCGAGCGATAATGATACCTTGGAGGTTCTAGCCGGGAATGAGCGCCCGAAAGTTGATTTTGATATTGTCAAAGGAAACCGGTCTTTCTATTTTCTGGGTGAAACGATAGAATATGAAGTGCGGGTAAGTGATCAGGAGGATGGGAGCTTCCAGGATGGCGGTATTGCACCGGATGAGATGTCTGTGACGGCAGAATACATTTCTTCAGGATTGACTTTTGAACAGCTGTCGGCATTTAAAGCTGAGGGTAAAATCCGACCGGATGTTGGTGTTCGCCACCTTCAGGCACAATCTTTAATAACTAAGAATAATTGCATAGCTTGCCACCGGAATGACGCGCCCCTTGTTGGTCCTTCTTTCATGGATATTGCACAGAGATACAAGGAAAATGCGGCGGTTTTTGAAAAATTGTCCAGTAGTATCATTGAAGGCAGTAGTGGAAAATGGGAGGGGGTTGCTACACCAATGCCGGCACATCCTATGCTTACCAAAACAGAAACGCTACCGATTATAAACTACATCCTCGACCTTTCTGCTTCCGAAGAAGGTAAAGAGTCATTACCGATTGAGGGTGAATTCAAAACTATAGCCTATGAACCTTCTGCGACGGCTGGAGGTAGGTTGGCCAGGTTTTACTCACCTCCGTTCGAGATGGGTTCGTATTTGTTACACGCTAGTTATACGGACGAGGGGAACAGCGAAGTGGCAGGACTGGAATTGACGGGGGATGACATTGTTCTGTTGCGATATCCATTGCTGCCACCTGAGGCAGCCGATGTTTTGCCGGAGG
>JBGTNL010000007.1:0-14743 GCA_041743085.1 Flavobacteriaceae bacterium | reverse complement strand
ACCGCTCTGCATGCGTACCGGGTCCGATTCCCATTCTTCTAGGTGTTTTGCGAATATCTCCGTGGCCTGTGTCTTGAAATCCATGTTTTTGCCCGAAAATTACGGAATTATCCTAAAAAGGGAAATTTGTCGTGCACCCATATCAAGTGAGTCTGACAACATTCCTTGAAGGTATGTCAAGCTCAACTACCGCCAACATTCTTTATAATGCATGGCCTGGTGAGTAGTTTATCAAAGTTAAACTGTTTTAAATAGGTTTACGGTTCCGGGGATAAGGACGCGCCCTGAATCCGGCCACGCATTATACAGTTAACGTTATCTTTAATGCTATCAATAATTCAAATGTTTCCATATAATTCAACTTTTTTACTTATATTTGTACATTAGAAGGACAAATAAATGGAATGAAGAAAAGGTTCGAAGTCATTTTTCTTGAACAAGCCATCGATTTCATGGCAAAGGTCGACAAAAAGGCTAAAGCAAAAATTTATTATAATCTCGACAAGGCAAAACTTGGACTCGACCCAAAATTGTTCAAAAAACTTAGGGACGATATTTGGGAATTCAGGACAAAATACGGCGGACTTCAATATCGACTATTCGCATTTTGGGACAAGACAGGCAAAACTGAAAAGTTAGTGATTACCACGCACGGAATGGTCAAAAAAACGGATGAGGTGCCTAAGGCTGAAATCGAGAAAGCAAAAAAGATTCGGACAAGATATTTCGAGCAATAAAATAAAAGGTAAAATGGCAAAAAAGAAAAAAATGAAAATGATGACCCTTGACCAAATGAAGGACAAGGACATCGGGAAAATTGGAACAGCCGAACGAGACAAGTACGAGTTCGATTTACGGATGGAGGTTCTCGGAGAAATGATAAGATCGGTCAGAAAAGAACGGAAATTGACACAGGAGCAACTTGGGGAATTAATTGGAGTTCAAAAATCCCAAATCTCAAAACTGGAGCGTAGTGCCAAGAACGTGACAATCGAAACAATTTTAAAAGTCTTCAACGCATTAAAGGCGAATATTAAATTCAGCGTTCAAATGAACGACGCCGAGTTCAAGGTGGCGTAAAAAAGCACTAAAGATAATAACTAAGCATTCGTGTGGTCGGTACGACCCAAAATGAATGCGGTGTTGACTAAAACCGGGTCGGCTATCGGTTTACTATGGGGATTGGTAGGGGCGCGGTGAGGTTCTCTGTGGTTGCTGTCTTTTACAAAATAATCTTATGCTCCGGTCTTGATCATTTTTGAGTGCTGCTTTGCCAGGAAAGTGTTCTTTTTTTTACGATACATCCTCCTTTTTTATTAGAATCCTTCATTTTGGGCATAGACCGTCCGCTACAGCAATTGCGCTGTTTAATGCTGGGGCGGTATATATGGGTTTTTCAGTTTTTCGGACCAATGCTTTGGTGGTCCCCTGCTGTCAAAGGCCAGCAGTGTCACCAGTTGTCCCTTTTTGCACACGGGACATTTTCTATGTTGGAGCGGCCCTTTGGCGCTCATGATGGAACTACCCCCCACCTGGACTTTTATAACGGGAAGTACGGTTTTCTTTTTGGAACTGCTTAGTATCCCGTAATGGCGTATGCGTACAAAACCCCTGGGAAGGATATGTAATGCAAAGCGCCTGATGAACTCTGCATCGGATAGCCGTAGTAAGGACTTCCTGCCCCCGTAACGATAATCCTTTACGGCAAAAGCGACCCAGCCATCCTCCAGGCTTTTTAGACGGTGGTTGCCAATGGCGACCTTATGGGTGTACCTTCCCAAGTATTCGATTACCTGTGAGGGGCCATAGAAATGCCTTTTGCAGTACACCACCCACTCTTTGGCAAAAAGCCCGTCATAGAAACCTACCGGCAGATCCAATCGTTTTCGTAGGCCTTCCGTGAACCTGGCCCTGAATACTTTGCTCATAGCCTTTACCGGGAACAGGTACTTGCCCTTGCTACGGCCATACTTCCACTTGCCGCCCGCCGTGACGCCACCCCCTGGGACAATGCAGTGCAAATGGGGATGGAGCGAGAGGTTCTGGCCCCAGGTATGCAAAATGGCAACCATACCGGTATGTGCACCAAGGAATCTGGGGTTGTTCCCAAAATCCCGCAGCACGGACCACGCTGTTTTAAAAAGCAGGCCGTACAATTCTTTCGGGGCGTGCAGGCATAGCCCGCTGAGGGTGCCGGGCAGGGTGAACACCACATGGAAATAAGGCACATCCAACAGCTCCTGCTCCCGCGCCCTGATCCACGCTTCCCGCTTGTGTCCCTGGCACTTTGGGCAATGGCGGTTGCGGCAACTATTATAGCTAAGGTGCAGTTTCCCACATTCGGGATTGTCGCAGCGGTCGATATGGCCTCCCAGGGCAGCGGTCCTGCATTTGCGCAAAGCGTGGAGGGTCCTTGCCTGCCACGTGTTTGCACAATGGTCAGCTAAAAATTCCCTGTTGCGCTCCAGCACATGGGCCACCTCATAAGTGGCAATGGACATCGCTACTTATCGCTATAGAGCCGCTCCAGGGGACTGAACGGCCTTTGCCTGCCCAGGCGTGCCACGTGGAGGTAGACAAGGGTCGTCTGAATATCACAGTGCCCCAATAATTCTTTGATGCTAATGATATCCAATCCCATTTCCAACAGATGGGTGGCATAACTGTGCCGTAAGCTATGGGTGGTAATTTCTTTTTGTATCCCACTGTGCCTGCGGGCTTCCCGAACGATCCACCGCACTCCCTGAGTCGACAGGGAAACGGTCTTTCCCTCCCTGTCGTTTCCCGTAAAACACCAAATGGAAGGCCGCTCTGCCGCGATATAGGTTCGGAGTCCCCGCACCAGCATCCCGGCCAAAGGAACATAGCGGTCCTTGCGGCCCTTGCCCTGGCGCACATGGACCGTCCTGCGGTCGAAGTCCAGGTCTTTGAGCTGCAGGTTGCGCAGTTCAAAACAACGCAGTCCGCAGCCATAGAGCATGGCCAATACCAGACGGTGTTTGAGCAGTTTTGGGGTTTTAAGCAGTAGCTTGACCTCACTTCCACTTAGTACCACCGGAAGTTTATGGGGGCGTTCAATGGAAGGCAACACCACTTTCATTTCTTTCATCCCGTAAATACGGTAGGCATACCGCAGCCCATAAATAGTATGCTTAAAAAAGCTATCAGAAGGAGTCTTGTGCCGGGACTTTATAACGTGCAGGTAATCCAGGACCTGTTCCTCATCGAGTTCCAGGGGACTGCATTTAAAGTGAAGGGCTACATGCGCCAGGCAGCGGGCATAGTTGGTGAGCGTACTTTGGCTCTTACCGGAGAGCTCAACAGACCGTCGTAATTTTCGGTAAACTTCCTCGAATCCGGGTACCGATTTACAGGCCCTTTCAATAAGGGTACTACTTTTTTTTCATAATTTTAAAAAATAAAGATGAGTAATACTTAAAGGTAGTGAATGGTGAAAACTTGAAGCTACCTTTAGGTTTAGTTCAACACGCTGTATAATCAATGGCCCCAAAAAGCTTGTTCACGGATAGGGGCCACAGATCATACATCTATCGTTAGCCACAAGCTTGAAAATGAACATCAGAAAGAAAGAATCTAAAGAAGGGGCATTTGAATATGACTTGTACATAAAAGAAAAGCTTTTGTGTGATGAAGTTTATTGGAATATGGAAACAAAATCCTATAGAACAGACGATTTAGTTGACGAATTCCAACCTGAAATTCTACTTGAATTAAAATCCAAAGACTTTTATTCAAATTTAGACTTAAACACAAGTGCGTTGGATTTAGGATTTGATGTGTTTTTCCTTACAGGCATTTCTAAAACTGACAACAAACTTTCCTTAAACTTTTTTGCACCATATTATCAAGTAAACAAGTATGAATGGAAGGTGGAAAAATTTTATGAAACTATCAAACCGATTTTAAAAAATGAAATCGACTTAGAGTATGATATCTCAGAAGAGTTTGAAGACCTTGAAAACAATTATCTTTCCATAACATTCGTATTTGACGAACGAAACAAATCAATAAAGGAATTGAGAGAAAACTCAATAAAACGCTTAAAATCTATATTAGAAAAAACGAAAAGTAGCCTAAACCAGCCTTTTTGGAAAGCGGAGTATAAACAGAACGAACATTTATTTACGACAGAAATACTCTTGCCAACTTTAAAAAAAATGGGGTTTTCAGAGGTTAAATATACTCACGGGACAAAGGAATTTGGGAAAGATATTATTTTCTCAAAAATAAACGAATTCAATAGAATTGAGTACTATGCGTTACAAGCAAAAGCAGGAGATATAAAAGGGAGCGTTTCTGGACAAGTGAATGAACTAATCCAACAAATAGATGATGCTTTTAGAATTCCTTTTAATTTAATTGGAGTTTCTAATGAAATTTACATCACGAAAATCATAATCGCAATTAGTGGAACGTTCACCGAAAATGCTGAAATAAAAATTCGGCATAAAGTGGACAAACGGATTTTAGGAAATTTAATATTTTTAGATAAAGAACAAATTTTGAACCTAAATTAATAAAAGCCAGTGGCTAATAACTAAGTATTCGTCCCGCCGATAGGCCAGGGATGAATATCTTGAATACACCACCTATAATTCAGCCTTCCTTTTGGGTGATGTGAAAAATCATTAGTTTTAACACCGCTCGATTTCGATCCGGTAAACCCTGTCGGATTTCCCAGGCCGAAATCATAGCTATAACGTTGTGCAACAGCTGAAAAACTAACAAAAACTGAATATAATAAATGATGATATGGCAAATTACATAGACGGATTTGTACTTCCGGTTCCACGAATTCACCTGAACGAATACAAGAGCGTAGCTGAGAAAGTAGCTGAAATTTGGAAAGAATATGGTGCGCTTGCATACTTTGAGTATGTCGGAGAAGATTTGAAATTGGAAGGCACGCGTTCTTTCATAGAAGTAGTGGATTTGAAAGAAGATGAAGTAATTGTATTTGGATGGGTTTTGTTTCCCTCGAAAGAGACTCGTGATTTAGCAAACAAACAAGTACCCAACGACCCGAGAATGACAGAATTAGTTACCCCATTGACCGAATCAACAAAATTAATTTTTGATGCCAGCCGTATGGTTTATGGAGGATTTCAGCCGCTTGTTCAGTCGAACAACAGTGAAGCTGCATAGACTACAAATTATTGCTTTATATGCTATTTCGACAACAAAAATGCCGTTGCACAATAACGTATATAAAAAATAGCGGTTTTAGTGCTTAATCAAAGTGCAGTCTGTATATTTAAGGTATGTGTTTAACCGAAAAGTTAGTGCGTGAAAATCCGTTACTTTTCATATACAAGACCGGCGGTCAGCTTATAGAGATAGCTTCTCGATATTCCGGTGTAGTCACATGTCTCCTCAAAGGTGAGCACCTCTTTATTGGCGATCAGCAGTCTTTCCAAACGATCCAGTCGTTCGAGGATTAAAAAATTGTCCATTTTGTTTCTTTTTTAGGGTTACCAAATGAACAAAAGCGCTTTTGTATTCTTTTGAAGAATTCTTGGGATAAAGGTAAAAAGAAGGGAAGGGCAAGCCTATATAACTCCAAAATTGTTATTCACAAATATATGATATTCAATGGCTTATGTAAAAACAGTACAAATAAGACCAAATATAATACGGCAAATTAAATTTGGTTTCAAGTGGTATCAAACAATACCATTTGATATTTTACGAAAACGGATGAATTTTGAGTTATTAACAATTGAAAGTGGCGGAATCAGAAAATAGGAGCTTAAATTGTGCCGATTTTCATTATTCAGGCTTCGATATCCAAATGATAAATTTTCGACAAAGAATACCCAGACTTAATTATCTGAGCTTTTCTCAAATCATCCCTACATCTAAAAAAATAGCTATTCTTTTCCTGAAAACCGTCACTCCTACGTCACTTTTAAAAATATAAAACCCTGTAAATCAGTATATTTACCAGTATTTTAAGTACCCGGGATGGGAATCGAACCCACACGCCCTAAGGACACATGGCCCTCAACCATGCCTGTATACCAGTTCCAGCACCCGGGTGTTCTAAAAAACGGAATGACAAATATAAGAAGGTATTTTGATTTACAGTTAAAAATGGAAACCATGACTACACTGTATTCGGATAATGCCTGGGTCATTAGTATAAATTTGGTATTGTGTTGGATACCAAATGCTGAAAAAATTGATTTAATCTGGTTCTTTACAGATTAATATTCCAAAACTTCCAATAATAAATGGGATCCTCCTTCTCCGCCATCATGGCGGAGAAGGAGGATCCCATAAGTGATTTTACATAAGGTTGCCCATTGAATCGATCTTTAGTTTCTTTTTAAGACCGTCCTTCCCAAGCTGCACTCTATAGACTTTTTTCAAGTCCTTGTTGTGGTAATAGGAAACCAGATAAGTATTACCCTTTACAGTCCACCCGGGGTACGCCCGGTAAATACTATTTCGAACAGGGATGGGAAAAGCAATGTTTTTAAACCTTTCAAAGGAACGTACTAATTTACCCCGACCGTCGTAAGTGGCCAAAATCTGTCCGTTGGGCTGCGTAAAATTAATATTATAATATGGTATATGATTATTGAATAAGGGAGATTTGGTGATGTCATATTCTGCTGCCATATTCTCTAAATTCAGCACTTTTTTCGATATGGTTCCCTCCTTTACCTTATGCAAATAATCAATGTTTAAAGGAGTCACTGTAATGCCCTCCAGTTCAACTTCCAATCCACCATTCAAATATTGTGAATACGCCAGGTTGGTAAGACCCAAGATATATATACCGATCAATAACTTTTTCATGATATTATTGTTTTTAAGGTTAATGCTATAATGATAAATACTACTACTTGCACGAGGCAATACATTCTTTGGGGGGATTTCAGAATGAGATTGTAAAATCCGGATCATGTACTTATGGGCCCTCCAAATTCACGCTCTGGATTCCTTCAGTGAGGTCATCTCTACGATTTAATCTATAATTCATAGTAATTTTTTTAATGATCACTCACAAACCAAAACTACCTTATAAACAAGCACAAAAAAATACCCATTCGAGGGTATTTTGAGCTGAAAATCAAGTAATTAAACTCTATAAACCGCTTTTTTGAGAGCATAGACCGGAAGTTCCCACACGGCATGACTTTAATACCTGATATAATTTATTTCTTGCTTTTCATTTGAGCGATAAAATTGGGGATACAATATGAAATGAGATCGGAGGGATATCCTTTTTTATAATGAAATAAACCGAGGCCTGAATCTCGGTTTATTCCTATTTTTGAAAGTGTTTTTGATCTTGTGTAGCAACCTCTAAATTCGTTCATATTTTACCGCTCTTTTTCCTTTCTGCCGCGTTAAAATTTTTAACCGTATCCCTGCTATGCTTTAAAATTTATGCCTTTCATAAAGAAAAAATAACAGCAAAAATTTAGTAAACCAATTTAGTAATCGCTACACTAGTTTTCCATACCAAAATAATTGGTGATTTGATGATAGTCTTCTATGTGTACCCCTGCTTTGTATAAATCTTCAATAAGTTTTCTTCTTGAATATCTGTGAGGTTCACCAGAAGGTTGAATGATAATTATCTTTGCCATACCATAGTCTCCCTGTGCAACGGGCGTATAACCCCCCAACCTAAAAAAGACAATTATACTCTCTGTTTCCTTATCGTTTTTATACATCCAGTAATCCCCGGCACCTTTGCCGGGAACCACGGAATAAGTTTCAATAGTATTGGAAGTATGTACCATATACGTTAAAATTAAACTAGAATGCCACTGTTCTCTGGTCATTGAAGGATACTTAAGATTCAACCTAGAAGCGGCACTTATAGAATAGGTGTATCTGGTCGCTATAGATCCAAGACTATCGGGTAGACTTACCACCACTGAGGTTGGAACAGCCCGATCAATTGTAATTGTTCCCCCACTATTCATGGGGTAAGGCTCCTGGTCATCATCCTTGAGACATGACGTCATTACCATAGCAAGTGATAGGCTTCCATAAACTAAAAATTTTATAGTTGTTTTCATAATGTATAAATATTAAAGGTGACTATTTTTGGTTTGCACTTGGCAATACATTCTGTAGGGGAGATTTCAGAGTGAGATCGAAAAATCCAGATCATGTATCTCCGGGCCCAGTAAATTCATGCGTTGGATTTGTTCAGTGAGGTCATCACTACTATGTAATAAATAATTCATGGTAGTTATATGATAGGTCACTAACCAAATCTACCTTATAGACAAACACAAAAAAATACCCATTCAAGGGTATTTTAAGCTGATAATCAAAAGATTATGATCTAAAAATCATATTTTTTTTCCAGGGCGTAACGAAGGAGCTCCCCGGCCCCATGCAGGTTTAGGGCCCTTATCATATTTTTTCTGTGTGTTTCCACGGTGGTTTTACCAATAAATAATATTTCACCTATCTCATGGTTGGTTTTACCCTGGGCAATTAATTTCAGGATATCAATTTGACGGGCTGTAAGTGGATTGTCTTTGGTGGTTTTTGCAGTGGTAGTTATTGAAATGGACGAATCATAGTATTCCTCGCCGGCGGCCACCAGGCGAATGGCATTCAGTAATTCTTTCAATGAGGAATTCTTTAGAATGTAACCTTTGGCCCCTGCCTGAAGCATTTCGTTTACAGCGTCGTCCTGGTCGAACATGGTAAACACGATCACCTTCGTTTGCGGATACTTTTTGGTTATTATCCGGGTGGCCTCAATGCCGTCCATGATGGGCATTCTAATGTCTGTAATAACCACATTTGGGCGTTTTCGTTCAATGAGGTCCAGCAAGTCCCTACCATTGTTGGCATACCCTAAAAATTTAATATCCTCTATATATTCTAGATAAACCATAATACCGTCTATAAGTGCATTATGGTCTTCTGCCAGGACAATAGTGATCATATCAATGGAATATCTATAATAACTGTCGTACCCTTATCTTTCAGGGATTCTACCGTTAATTCCCCCTGTAAATTTTCAACCCTTTTACGTATGGAATATAAACCCATTCCCTCACCGGTTTTAAGTTCCGAATATTCAAATCCTTTGCCGTTGTCTTCCACCAACATATTTATGGACAACTCATGGTGTGTTAAATGAATGGCTGCTTCGCCAGCACCGGAATGTTTTATAATATTGGTTATCAATTCCTGGATGATCCTGAAAAGGGTAATTTCCAGGGAATTTTCCAGTCGTTCATCCATGCCGTGGTCTATCACATCGATCCGGAGTTTGTTACTTACTGAGACCTTGGACGCAAAGTTCTTTACTGCGGGCAGCAATCCTTCCTGAGCATGGACTCCGGCATTGCGCACATGGGCAATGCTCCGTACTTTTTGATACGCTTCTTCTATAAGGTCATCCGTTTTATCAAGGAGTGCATCTTCAGCCCCCGGTCCGTTCAGTTTTATTCTTAGATTCTGAACATGATATTTTACCGTGGCCAGCAGACTTCCCAGATTGTCGTGCACTTCATTGGCAATGCGCTGGCGTTCTTTTTCCTGGCCCGCTATCATGGCATCTATACCCAACAGTTCTTGTTCTTTGAGTAATTTTTCCATGTTTTGGGTCTGAATCTCTTTTTCTTTTTCAACGATCCGCTTTTTGGATCGGATGTTCGTATAGGCCAGATAGCTTAACACCAAAAGTAGACCCACAATTGACAGGGCAACAATAAGCCAGATCTTATTTTGCCGGAGGTTAAGGTTTTCAAGTTCCTTTTGCTGGGTCTGCAGAACAACGTTGAGTCTACTGATCTCTAATGTATTTCTTCTAAAATCGAGATAAAAGTCAGCTTTGTACGCCTTTGTTAATAGAAAATAAGCAGAATCAAATTTTTTTAGATCATTATAATACATTGAAGAATATAAATTTAAATAATAATTCGACCTTAAAGTATCTGCTAAATCCACATGCTTTTTGGCCTTCATTATAATTTGCAAGGCTTCCTTGTAATCGTTTTCCTTTTGGGCAATCGTTGAGAGTTTTATCAATGAACTGAACCTGGTACTCCTCAAATAGGGTAAATCCTCTGACGACTCGAAAGCTTTTATATAATATTCCTTTGCTTTCGAGAGATTTCCCTCCAAATCGAGTCCCAAACCCTTCTCAAAATAAATTTTTGGTAATAATTTGTTGTTAGGCGGAAGACTATTTTCTATTTTGTCCAATTGGTCAAGCCAATCGAAATAAGCTCCATCCAATTGTTCCAGAGTTTTCGAATAAAAAATCAGCCTGTATAGGATAATCCATATCTGGTCGATTTCGTCCGTGCTTAATTTTTCATACTCCTGCAGATATTGCTCATAAGCCAGGCTGTTTTGCGCGATTTCAAAATGATAATATTCCAATAAAGCTAATAACGCAGCCTTGTGAAGGGCAACATTTTTTAACCTTTTTGCTATATCCAGTGCTTGATAGAAAAATTTAAAAGCTTCGCTTTTCGTTTTATGGTAGTATAGTTCAAAATACCCCTTATTCAGCATCTGAACGCAAGCAAGAATGGTTTTATCAGTTGCAGGCGGATTATTAAGCATGACGAAAAAAGAAGAATCTTTTTGACCTGCATAATATAGCATCTCATTAAATTTTAATAACTCTTTTTCAAGTTCGGCGTCACTGATAAGTTTGATTCTCTTTTTTGACTGATCGAAGTCGAAATGTTTAATATATAAAAGGACTTTTTCCAGGCCAGGTTCTGATTTAATATTGATCAAAACATGTACAATCAGTGAAAACAAAAGGATAAAAATTTTCATTAAATTTTAACCCTTACAATAGCTTGTATACATCGAGGTGAAGGAAAAGGAAGCGGGCCTCCAAATTCTGGTGCATCTGCGTGACCCTCTCTTTTGGGTTCAAATGTTTCAAAATAGCCATCTCTATAATTAAATTCCGTATCGAAGAATATTTTTTCTTGACCTCTTCCAGATTCATTTGAACCTACTATTCTGGAATCAAACGGCATGGCCAGTCTTTTTACAAAAAATGGCTGATCATTGCTGACCCTCAAATCTTCATCCTTAATATAATAATCGATACTCTTAAAGGAAGGCGTTAAGGGTCTAACAAATATTTTAATTACTGGCAATAGAAGGTTTCCTTTTCTTATAATTAATTCCTCTATATGATCCACACCTATATTTACACAACCCCTATAATTAATTAGTTTGAATCTGATTCTATTTATTTTGGTGCTATTATCTTCGAAAGGAGTACAATCAAATAAACCGTAGACCGCGAAGGAAGTACCATAAAGTTGAGAGCCATAAATAAATTGATAAATATTCTCGTCAAATGGTTTTGACAAATCTATTGTTGTAATAAATTGTTCGGGTTTTTCTTTTGGTGTCATGATGTATATTTTAAGTGGTTAATACCCTATTGAAGTTACATAAATTTCCTTTATGTTTTGATTTACAGTTGTTTATAATTTAATTGGTTAGTGAATTAAAAGTAAGTTGATGCAGGGGATAACACAATACCCATTTATGGGTATTTCCAACCTTGCTAATTGTCTTTAAGGGATTAAAGGATGAGTACGGTTTGAACCTTCTGCCAGGCCTGGCCCACGTGATTAAAGATCAAACAGCCCGGGCAGCCATAAGCTGAGTTGGGGTATATAAGTAACCAAAAATAGCGCTAAAATCATTGCAAGAAATAAGGGCAAAAGGGGCTTTACCACTTTTTCAATGGTAGTTTTTGCTATCCCCACTCCCACAAAAAGCACAGAACCCACGGGAGGCGTACACAGGCCTATACACAGGTTGAGGACCATAATGATCCCGAAATGTACCGGATCCAATCCAAGTTTGGTTACTATAGGCAGAAAAATTGGTGTAAAAATAAGTACTGCCGGGGTCATATCCATAAAAATACCTACAAGGAGCAGAAGCAGATTTATAATTAGCAGGATAACGATCTTATTGTCACTTAAACTCAATACGCCACTACTGATATCCTGTGGAATATTTTCATAGGAGAGCGCCCATGACATACTCATGGACGCGCCTATCAGAAGCATTACAATCGCTGTTGTAGCCGATGAATCCAAGAGGATCTGAGGTAATTTTTTGAAGGTGATCTCTTTATATATAAATCCCAATATCAGGCTGTAAAGAACCGCGATGGCCGATGCCTCGGTAGCGGTAAATACTCCTGTAACAATTCCACCAATTACAACAACCAACATGAACAAACTGGGGATCGCCTCTACAAAGGTCCTGAATACGGATTTTAAAGTGCTTCGCTTTCCTAGCTTATATCCCTTTGTCTTAGCCCAAATAGAGGCCACTATCATCAGGAACAAACCGGTAAGGATACCTGGAATATAACCGGCAAGGAACAGTGCGGCAATAGACGCCCCTCCACTGGCTAAAGAGTACACTATGAGCACGTTACTGGGTGGAATAACGAGGCCTGTGGTAGCCGAAGTTATATTGACTGCCGCACCAAACTCTTTGGAGTAACCTTCTTTTTCCATTTCAGGTCCCAGAATACTTCCCATGGCAGAGGCCGAAGCCATTGCAGAACCGGCAATTGCGCCCATAAGCATAGCTGCGATTACGTTTATAAGTGCAAGTCCACCAGGTAAAGAACCTACAAGTGTCTTGGCAAACGCTATCAGCCTGTGGGCAATACCCCCCTTATTCATAAGTTCTCCGGAAAGGATAAAGAACGGGATAGCAAGAAGCGCAAAGCTGTCCAATCCCGTTCCAATTCTCTGGGAAACGGTAGTAAATGCCGGAAGGGCCGGGATGCTGACCATCATGGTCAACAATGAGGAGATGGTAATGCTCCATGCCACAGGTGTTCCGATAGCCAGAAGGCAAATAAAACTGAGGACCAGAACAAATATGGGGACATATTCCATAGGCCTATTTCGCTATAATATCGGATAGTTTATAATAGATGATCAATAGCCCGCTGATCGGAATTACGAGATATACAAGAGAAAGCGGAACTTGCAATGCAGGGGAATTTTGGTCCAGAACGTGGGTGATATAAACCAGCCTGGAACCTCCGATCACCAGTGCAAAAAAGCAAAATAATATGATGAGTATCCTTACTATTAAGCGAAGTTTTTTTTGAGTGTTGGGATTTAATCTGGAGGGCAATACATCTATAGCCACGTGCATGTTCCGCCCGGATACATAGGCGGCACCTAAAATTCCGACCCAGATCATCAGGTATCTTGCCAGTTCATCAGTAAATGAACTGGGGGCTCCCAAGAAATACCGGCTGATCACCTGCCATAAAACATTGATGACCATAACTCCCATGATCACAATAAGAACATTCGCCAGCATTTTGTCGATTTTATTTCGTAATTCCATATTTATTTTATTCGGTTGCCTGTATATCCTTTATTAATTGGTAGAACTCCTTATCATCCTTATACTGTTCAAAAACATCTTTGATTTTGTCTGCAAATAAAGTCTTGTCCGGTTTTATGACTTCAACCCCGGCCTTTTGGACCGCTTCCAAGGCCTCTTCCTCAGATTCCAACCAGAGTTTTCGCTGGTATTGCACGGAGTTTTTTACTGCCTCTTGCAACCAGGCCTTCTCCTCTTCAGAAAGTTTCTCCCACAAATAGGTCCCGGCCAATAACACGTCCGGAAGCACGGTGTGTTCATCCAGCGTATAGTATTTACAAACTTCATAATGCCTTGATAAGTAAAAACTTGGGGGGTTATTTTCTGCCCCGTCTACTACCCCTTGTTGTAAAGAAGTGTACAACTCCCCCCAGGAAATAGGGGTAGGGGAGCCACCCAGGCTACTGACCATATCCATAGCGGTGACGCTCTCCATTACCCTGATCTTGAGGCCTTCCAGGTCTTCTGGAGTGTGCACGGGCCTGTCTTTGGTGTAAAAACTTCTGCTCCCTGCATCATAGTAGCCAAGTCCTTTGAGCCAATATTTTTCTCCGTCGTTTAAAAGCTTTTGTCCTATTGGGCCATCTAGAACCGTAAATGAATGTTCTCTGTCCCTAAAAAGGAAAGGCAGGCCTAAAACTTTCATTTTGGGAGCAAAATTTTCCAATACCCCTACAGAAACTTTTGTCATATCAAGACTTCCTATTTGAAGAAGTTCCAGACATTGGCGTTCTGTCCCTAGTTGTTGGTTGGGGTAAATTTTTAATTGCATCTTCCCATCGGATAAAGCTACCAGATCTTCACCCATCTTTATCATTGCTTTGTGGACCGAATGATTTACATCAAGCCCGTGGCCTAGCCGCAGCACCTTAATCTTTTCATCCGGACTACAGGAATGAAGTACTAAGGTTAAGCCAAGGAAAACAAGGAATAATTTACGGATTTGCATTAGCGGTTATTTCAATCGGAAGAAACAATTCTTTCCGAACACAAAATTTCGGGTAAATTAAGATTTAATTGCGAAGACAAAAAGGGAAGTGAAAAAAAAGCTTGAAAATAGTAGCGATCTGAAATCCCAGAGGCATATCCGGGTATGCCCGGGTTATTACCTTCGGAACTTTGCGACATACCTTTTTTGGATTCCTTTTTACCATAGCGCCGTTTACCGGACGAAACCAACTGGTCTACATCGCTGGCCAAAATACTTTAAAGCGGCATCTTGACTTTCTGTTCCCTGGCCTGAGCGTGATTTTCGATTAGGGCGTAAATGTCCTGCTTGTGCTTATCGCGGGAAATGGTGTCTTGCGAATATAGGAAGGTTGTA
>JBGTNL010000006.1:0-9606 GCA_041743085.1 Flavobacteriaceae bacterium | reverse complement strand
ACCGCTCTGCATGCGTACCGGGTCCGATTCCCATTCTTCTAGGTGTTTTGCGAATATCTCCGTGGCCTGTGTCTTGAAATCCATGTTTTTGCCCGAAAATTACGGAATTATCCTAAAAAGGGAAATTTGTCGTGCACCCATGTTAACCTTATTCCATTTTCTCCATACTAAAGGTAAAGGCTTAAGAATTTAATGGGCTGTACAGCATTGAATTAGCACCTTAAGTTAAGTATTAACATTTTAAAATTAATCATCATGAAGAAGTTATTAATCGGTATTTTTTTTCTGGGCCTTACCAGCCTAGCGTATTCACAGGGTTCGTCCGAAGAACGAAAACAATTAAAACTTGACGGAATAACCTTAATGCCAGCTAATCTCGGATATCTTTCCATCGTGGGAGCGGGCACAAAATCACTGAAGGTTTTAAACCTGCAGCGGGCAGCGGCCTCCTTTGACATAAAAAAGTCTTCCACCTATAATAGGAAGGCAGGGTATCATGTATTTAGTTTTGATCAAAAAGACGGTCATATTATCGCCACTTACGATCGGGCGGGTAGAATTATCAAATCAAGTGAACGATTTTCCGATGTTGTTTTAGATACTGGCCTTAGGAACTCAATTTATCTTAAATACCCCGGTTGGTACATTGAGGGCAATAAGTATGAGGTTTTATACTCCCTGGGGAAAGACACGAAGAAGGTCTATAGATTTAAGCTTAAGAAAGGCGATCAAAAGAAGCGTATAAAATGCGATGCCAATGGCAAGATCATGTGATTCTACTTGATTTGTATTAAATAGTTTATTCACAATTTAAAAAAACAGTCATGAAAAATTTATCAATTATATTCCTTTATATTTCATTGGTGATACTTGTATCGGCATGCTCTAAAGAGGAACTTTACGACCCGCAAAAAGGCCTACCTTTAGAGGACTATAATAATCTTATAGAGGTTGATCTAAGAAAGGTACACGAGGCCATGCATTCTGAAAATAGCGGCAACAGGTAACGCCATAACGAGAAGTAGTATATGGTATACTGCGAGAAATTTTAAATCAGCGTATAAAAACCGAAGTATTTTACTTCGGTTTTTTTAGTTCTGGTTTCATGATTCTGGACGATTTCTCTCATATTATGACCTAAATGTTTTATTTTAAGAGGATAAAGATGAGTTTCTTTATGGAATCACTGGCCAAATGATCTATTTGTGCCCGGGGAATACAAAACATTGCCGTCATGCCAATCTTTATGGATTTACATATAGTCCCCGGAGTAATTGCGGAGCACGTAGCCGAGGCCCATCAGGAAGATCTAAGGATCCAGGATGATTATGGCTGCAGGGTAATGACGTATTGGGTAGATGAGGAACACGGGAGTGCCTTTTGTTTAATGGAAGCTCCCGATAAGGAGTCGGTTATAAAGATGCACGACAACGCTCACGGCCTTATCCCACATGAAATAATTGAGGTAAACAGCGGGACGGTTGAAGCCTTTCTGGGAAGAATAAAATATCCTGAAAATTTTAGTGTCTCCGCCGATACGGGACTTAAGATATTCAATGATCCCGCCTTCCGTATTATTTTGGTAATTGCTACAAGAAATGCCAGATTATTGGAGAATGATTTGGGAAAAAGCAAGGCGCAGGAGATTTTATATCAATTTACGCGAATGGTCAAATATAAAATTGTTGAGCATCAAGGGCGACTGGTAGAACTGGAAGGAGAGGGATTTGTGGTCTCATTCATTTCCGCATCCCAGGCAGTCCAGTGCGCCCTGGCAATTCAAAAAGATATCCAGGATATTTCCGAAGAAATTGGTTTGCAAATGAGCCTAAATGCGGGTTTACCTGTAGACGAAAGTGATAGATTATTTGGAACCACAATAAAATTTGGACGTTATCTATCCCTCATTGCCGGTAAAAATCAAATTGTGATTTCATCCATAGTTAATGAGTTAAACAAACCGGTCTATCAGAATAAGATTTTATCCGATAACATCAGAAAGGTTAGTATTAAGGAGGAAAAATTTCTGGAAGCTATAATGGACGCCCTGGAGGAAAACTGGCAAAATTCAGAATTTACTGTAGATGATTTTTGTAATACACTTTCTCATAGTAAATCACAGTTTTATCGTAAATGTGTAGCCGTTACTAATATGTCTCCAAATAGTTTGATCAGGGAATACCGGCTATTAAAAGCACTTCTTCTTCTAAGGACTGATCTAAATGTTGCTGAAACTACATTTGAAACAGGTTTTACCAGCCCCTCTTATTTTTCCAAATGCTTTCAGAAACGCTTTGGCCTTCTTCCACTTCAATACCTTCGGGATTAGTACCTTTTATGGATGGTTTAAAATTCCGGGTAACCCAATAATTCTTTCGGAACAATTATCTCCAACATCCTGGTTATTGACGGCATTCCAGGGTGAAACTATGCATATGCTTTTTCACTAATGTCCGGTTAAAGACGTAAGACCGCTGCGCTACAAGACATAAGACGTAAGACTTGATCGTGACCAACCGAAATCATATACCAAAGGTACGTTCATACTGTTGGCAATGCATGAAAAGCAAGCCCCTGGATAACAAATATAATGGGAACGCCCAATATACTTGCAGTTTTGGTATTACCGGACAACAATAATGCTTTTTTAAATGTTTCCTGTAAGTTGAATGATATGTTTTATTTATTGAATGGTTTGTCATAGTCTTTGGCAAAACTGCCCGGTACTTTTGAGACATAAACTTTAAAAGCAAAACAAGATGAAAACAATCAATTTATGTAAGCTACTATGCATAGGCATATGGCTTAGTACCAACGTCAACTTTGCCCAGGACCAGGCTGCTGTTTACTCCAAAATAAATCAAGACCTAATTTCTAAAGAAAGCCCAATGAAAACATATGTGATAGAACGCGAAATCCCCAATGCTGGAAACCTTACCCCCGAACAGCTTCAGGGAATAGCCCGGACATCGAACAAAGTGTTGTCCGAAATGGGCTCTGGAATTGAATGGGTACAGAGCTATGTCACGGAAAATAAGGTGTATTGCGTGTATAGGTCAGAAAATAAGGAAGCCATTATGGCGCATGCAAAGAAAGGTGGCTTTCCCGCCGATAAGATCAGTGAACTCTCCACCATTATTGATCCTTCCACGGCCAGGGATTAGTTTATTTGAGTTAGCAAGTAGTTCCATTGCATAGCTGCCCGTAAAGGCCGTTGAAAAAAAAGCGGGCAGTTTTCATACCCTTCCCCCTTAGGACAGATCCCCGTATAAAAATAAGTGTTTTAATATTATCTAAATGAATTTATCATGAAAAATATAAAAAATAACAGAAGAAGGTTGGTAGGACGATCTGGTAAAATCGCCGTACTGATATTGGCATCGCTATCAACCGTAAATTGTAGCGATGATGAAAGTAGCATTCCCCCCTGGCAGGCAGAAGTGGCAAGCCTCAAAGAAGCTGTTATCTCATATACCGATTTTGATACCGCGCAAAATGCGGGGTACGACATTAAAGCAACAGAATACCGGACTCAAATGGGATTTCATTACCTGAATGCAGGGCTACTCGACGGGAAATTTGAGATTGAAAAACCGGAAGTCTTAATCTATATTGAAAAGACCTCCGGGCTAATGGAATTGGTAGCCGTGGAATACGGCTTCCCCATTGAAGATTTAAAAAACCCACCTCCTCCGCCGGAAGGTTTTGCAGGTAGTGCCGATACCTGGAAGATAGATGAGGAATTCAGTTTATGGACATTACATGTCTGGGTGGTCATGGAAAATCCCGATGGGATATTCACACCAAGAAATCCTATGCTGCCGTAGGGCGTTGTACCTTGAATTTTGAAAACCGAAGCAACCCACTTCGGTTTTTTTTTACAAAATATGAAATGTCAAATGTATCCTAATTCGTTCAGATAATTGTATTTTAGTTTTCTTCGAAGGATTTACTTCGGAGATTGAATAATGAATTATATACAACAGCATACGAATCGCATCAAAACCGAAGCCAAACGCCTCGGCTTTTTGTCCTGCGGTATTTCCAGGGCCGAATTTCTGGAGGAGGAAGCGCCCCGATTGGAAAAATGGCTAAAGGAAGGCATGCATGGCGAAATGGGCTATATGGAGAACCATTTTGACAAACGCCTGGATCCTAGGCTTTTGGTCAATGGGGCCAAATCCGTTATCTCCTTGTTGCTCAATTATTACCCGGAAGCAACGCAGCAGGAGGATACATATAAGGTTTCAAAATACGCCTACGGAAAGGATTACCACCACGTCATCAAATCCAAATTAAGACAGCTTCAAGAGTTCATTACCGAGGAAATCGGCGAGGTAAACGGCAGCGCCTTTGTAGATTCGGCACCTGTGTTGGACAAGGCCTGGGCTGCCAGGAGCGGCCTTGGCTGGATCGGCAAACACAGCAATCTTCTGAGCCAGCAGGTGGGTTCCTTTTACTTTATTGCTGAACTCATTGTAGATCTGGAACTGGAATATGATCATCCTGTCAGGGACCACTGTGGAACCTGCACGGCATGCATCGATGCATGCCCTACAGAGGCCATTGTGAAACCCTATGTGGTGGATGGCAGTAAGTGCATTTCCTATTTCACAATTGAGCTAAAAAACGAAATCCCGGCATCGGTCAAAGGAACGTTCGACGATTGGATCTTTGGCTGTGATGTCTGCCAGGACGTCTGCCCATGGAACCGTTTTTCCAGACCTCATAACGAACCGCTTTTTAACGCCCATCCGGAATTAATGGATATGACCAAAAAGGACTGGGAAGAGATCACAGAGGACGTTTTTAAAAAGATCTTTCAAAAATCAGCGGTAAAGCGCACCAAGTTTTCCGGACTCAAGCGCAACATTGAATTTGTGAAATAGTGCGTAAAAAAGAAGGTTAAAAAGTGCAGGGTGACGGGAAGGAAGCACTTTTTAACCCCTATTCCTTATCCCTGTGAGAGGGTCCGGGGATAACACAAACGTTTTCGTAAACCCAGCCTTGGTTTTTGTTGTTTATATCGGTCTTCTCAAACATTAAAAATGGTATATTGTTTGGCATTTTGCCCGACTAAACCAAACAAGAAATGAAAATCAAAAAACCCGAGTTAAGTTTTTGGCAGATATGGAATATGAACGTTGGATTTTTCGGAATCCAGTTTAGCTTCGGACTGCAACAAACCGCCATAAATCCTATATTTTCTTTTCTTGGCGCTCATCACGAGGAACTCCCGTTATTAAACCTTGCGGGCCCGGTTACCGGGCTTATTATTCAACCCTTAATTGGGGCAATTTCAGATAAGACATGGTCACCGCGCTGGGGAAGAAGAAAACCTTTTTTCTTGATTGGGGCCATCACGGCAAGTTTATGCCTCTTTGCCTTCCCGTTCAGCTCTCATTTGTGGTTTGCGGTAGGCTTACTCTGGATTTTAGATGCTGGCAACAACACGGCTATGGAGCCCTACAGGGCTTTTGTAGGGGATAAACTTCCGGATAATCAGTTAACCTATGGATTTCAAATGCAAAGCTTATTTGTGGGTGCCGGGATTACCCTTGCAAATTTTTCACTTTTCCTGTTTCAGGATTGGTTCAGTGTGCCCGCTGAAAGTGGCGCCGGTTTGTGTACAACGGCTACAGAAGTGGTTTCTGTAATTCCTAAATGGGTGTATTATTCTTTCTTTTTGGGAGCAATTGCTTCTGTTACCACCATCTTATGGTCTGTCCTTAAAACGCCTGAAATTTCTCCATCTGAGGAAGAATTAGCATTCATTAAAGAACGAAAAACAGGCAAGTCATTTCTAAACAGGACTTTTGAACCCCTTATAGAGATATTCCACGCTATTGGCAAAATGCCAAAACTCATGTGGAAACTTTCCGCGGTCTATTTCTTTCAGTGGTATGCCTTGTTTGTTTATTGGCAATTTATAACACCTATGTTGCGAACCACTATGTTCGGCATGGGCAACGATGACACCTCCAGGTTTGAAACTATCATGGGGGCATGCCGGTCAGGAGCGGTTATCGGTGCTGCAGATACCTCCTTTGCCCAGAACATACAATCCATGTCGGAACAGGCACTGGCACAAACCGGGCTTATGAACGGGACTTACAATATGGTGACCATGCTTGTGGCTTTGGCGCTGGTACCAATTGCAAGAAAATACAGTTCGAAGCTCGTTTATGTCATAAGCCTGATTTTGACAGGTGTAGCCATGTTGAGCATGCCCTACATCACAGACCAATACGCTTTGTTATTTCCTATGATTTTGTTCGGTATTGGCTGGGCTGCCATGATGGGAATTCCATATGCTATGGTTTCAAAGGTAATACCTGAAGAACGAAGGGGTGTTTATATGGGTATTGTAAATATGATGATTGTAATACCGATGCTCATCCAGACGGTTTCATTCGGATTTATCATTAAGAATTTGCTCAATAATGATGCCGTAAACGCTATACTTTTCGGCGGAGTGTTCTTCATTATTGCGGCTCTTTTGGCAACACGGTTAAAAGTAACAAGAGAATAGCCACAGGCCGTTGAAGGCTTCACGGAGAAAGCTAACCCTCTAGATGAAACTATTGCCATTATCCTCTTTAGGGGTGAGTATTTCAATCTAAAGATTCTCCGACCCTTGGGTCGGGCCCGCCCGAACGTACCATTCGGCACGGGCGGGGTTTCCTATTTACCTCTCCTCTTGCATCCGAACAAAGAGAGGAATGCACAAGGTCGGAACTGTCATTTTCGGCAGTTCCGGGTGAGGTAAAATACAAAATTTCAAGAATTTTTTTATTTTTTTAAGATCGATCAATGTAGCAATCCTGAAAGACGTTTTAAATAAACTTCATGGATTAAGGGCTTGCAAATGCTGTTATAAAAAGAATACCATTAAATTTGTTCTTGAAAACCACCCAATATGAGCAAAAAAAAACAGCGGCAGGAAGCGCTTCTATATCATTCCAAACCCCAACCTGGAAAGATAAAAATCGTTCCAACAAAACCTTACGCCACGCAAAGGGATCTTGCCCTTGCGTATTCTCCGGGGGTGGCAGAGCCTTGTTTGGAAATTGCCAAAAAAAAAGATAATGTTTACAAATACACAGCTAAGGGGAACCTTGTAGCCATAATTAGCAATGGTACGGCCGTGCTGGGCTTGGGGGATATTGGTCCGGAGGCCTCAAAGCCGGTAATGGAAGGAAAGAGTCTCCTGTTCAAAATTTTTGCCGATATAGACGGAATGGATATTGAGTTGGATACCAAGGATATCGATAAGTTTGTAGAAACGGTTAAGATAATTTCACCCACATTTGGGGGCATTAATCTTGAAGATATCAAAGCGCCCGAAGCCTTTGAAATTGAACGAAGGCTTAAGGAAGAATTGGATATCCCGGTGATGCACGACGATCAGCACGGTACGGCGATAATTTCCGCAGCTGCCCTGTTAAACGCGTTGGAAATCGCGGGAAAAAAGATAGAGGAGGTGCGCATGGTGGTAAGCGGAGCAGGGGCCGCTGCCGTCTCCTGTACCAAATTGTACAAAGCCTTTGGCGCAAGGGCGGAGAATATTGTTATGCTCGATAGCAAAGGTGTAATTAGAAAAGACGCAAAGAATTTGGCCGAGGCCAAAAAGGAGTTTGCCACAGACCGAAAGATCGACACCCTTGCCGAAGCAATTAATGATGCGGATGTTTTCATCGGCCTTTCAATTGCGAATATACTTAGCCCGAAAATGCTGAATGCCATGGCCAAACAACCCATTGTCTTTGCAATGGCAAATCCAAATCCGGAAATCAATTACGATCTTGCGTGTATGACCAGGGACGATGTTATAATGGCAACAGGCCGGTCTGACCATCCCAACCAGGTCAACAATGTCCTCGGCTTCCCTTTTATTTTTAGGGGTGCGTTAGACGTTAGGGCAACCTCCATAAATGAGGCAATGAAAATGGCAGCTGTAAAGGCACTGGCAGACCTTGCCAAACAACCCGTGCCCGAACAGGTGAACATCGCCTATGGGGAAACGAGATTGGCATTTGGGAAGGACTATATTATTCCAAAGCCTTTTGATCCCAGACTTATCGCAGAAATACCACCCGCAGTGGCAAAGGCAGCCATGGAAAGCGGCGTGGCCAAGGAACCCATCACGGATTGGGAAGCCTATAAAGAAGTGCTTCTGGAACGTTCGGGGGATGACAATAAAGTAATGCGGCTCCTAATGACCCGGGCCAGGATGGATCCTAAAAGAATCGTATTTGCCGAAGCGGATCACCTGGATGTACTGAAAGCCGCTCAGATTGCCCATGAGGAGGGGATTGCTTCTCCTGTTTTATTGGGCAATAAAGAGGTGATACTGGAACTGAAAAAGGAACTTGAATTTGACGCGGATATACCCATAATTGATCCAAATTCCGAAGCGTCTGCAGCGCAGAGAAATCAATATGCCGTCAAATATTGGGAGAACCGAAGAAGAAGCGGATCTACTATGTACAATGCGAAATCAAAAATGAGGGAACGCAATTACTTCGGATCAATGATGGTATTGGAGGGTGATGCCGATGGAATGATCTCAGGATATTCCAGGGCATATCCAAGGGCGGTACGCCCTGTTTTTGAGGTGATTGGCAGAGCGGCAAATGTTACGAGGGCAGCGACGGTGCATATTATGATCACCAAACGCGGGCCTCTGTTTTTGGCCGATACTTCTATTAATATCGACCCAAATGCCGAAGAATTGGCCGAGATAGCTAAAATGACCGCCAATGTGGCATCTACCTTCGGGTTTGATCCCGTAATGGCCTTGTTATCCTACGCCAACTTCGGGTCGTCCTCTCACCCCCATGCGACCAAAGTGAGAAAAGCAGTTGGAATATTGCACAGAGAGTCTCCCGAGTTGTTGGTTGATGGAGAAATACAAACCGATTTTGCCCTTAACCCAATTTTGCATGAGAGTCAATTTCCGTTTTCAAAATTGGTTGGAAAGAAAGTAAATACCCTAATTTTTCCTAACCTTGAGTCCGCCAACATTACCTATAAATTGTTAAAGGAACTGAACAAAGCCGATTCCATAGGACCAATAATGGTGGGATTGAGAAGAGCAGTGCACATTCTGCAATTGGGTGCCAGCGTGGACGAAATGGTGAATATGACTGCCGTCGCGGTTATTGATGCACAGGAAAGGGAGAAACGGAAAAAAGCAAAATTGCAGAATAAAATGGAAATATGACAATTTAAAAAGGCAGCAAGGGAAAAATGCATCAATTCATAAATGGGTGGAGGTTGTTATTGGGTTGAGAAGTTTCAGGTTTTTCCTTCAGGGATATTTTTTTTCTTTGTTTCGTCCTGCAACAAAACATTGCCTTTTTTGCATGAAATTCCTTATGTGGAAACTGTATACCGAAGGCTAATTTCCAAAATATGGAAGGCCCGATCAGGGAATACTTTAAACAATTTTAAAATTTGAAAATGTATCAATTTTAAAATCGGATTTTTAGTTTTCATCTAACATCTAACATCTAACATCTAACATCTAACATCTAACATCTAACATCTAACATCTAACATCTAACATCTAACATCTAACATCTAACATCTAACATCTAACAT
>JBGTNL010000005.1:0-1839 GCA_041743085.1 Flavobacteriaceae bacterium | reverse complement strand
CACGGGTTTCTGCCCATGAGAGCAATTCCTCATTTCCGGCCCTTGCGGCA
This sequence comes from Flavobacteriaceae bacterium, assembly GCA_041743085.1. Taxonomy (GTDB): domain Bacteria; phylum Bacteroidota; class Bacteroidia; order Flavobacteriales; family Flavobacteriaceae; genus JAFMPW01. The sequence goes on along the minus strand of JBGTNL010000005.1, from coordinate 1,789 downwards.
TATTCCCACTCAAATTCCGTCGGCAGTCGGTATTCCGCATTGGAATCTAATGAATTTAGTTTTTTAATGAAATCCTGCGCCTGCGACCATGTTACATTCTCAACGGGATGTTGATCAGATTCGCCATCTATCTTGTCTCCCTGAAAAAAGGAAGGATTTGTGCCCATTACTTTTTTCCATTGCCCCTGGGTCACCTCATATTTACCAATGTAATATGGTTCTTCAATGGTTACCATAAATCCTGGTCTTGAATGACGTTTTGCCAATCTTTGACAACATTCAAAATCTTCTTGCGTCCACCTTACCTTCTCGTCCACGTCCCTCGCGTCGGGTGGGTCTGGACATTCAAGCTCCACGCGGCCTACCAGCATACTCCCCGGCCGGATCAACTGAAATTCCATCCCTATCCCATTGGTCCAGGTAAGTTTTGTGCTATCTGTAGCTTTTTGCTGAGCCAATATAGAGGTCGTGGCTAAGATTGTGATTAAAACCGATACCAATTCTACCCTCATATATCTTTTATTCGAGTTGTGACTTTCCATATTAATAATTAATGGACGGATTTATTTTATTTCTTTTATAGCAATATTCCTGTAAGAATGTGCCGCTCCGGGCTTCCATGAGTAAGCACAACAAGCACCACCGGGCACTGGAGAAACAGATTGGCTCCAATGTAACTGCAAAGCAATCATTCCTTCCGTAGCATCTGCGATCAAATCGTTGCGTTCAGCTTGTACATCCCACATTAGTACCCCATTAACCCATAAAGTCATGTGTGGCTTTTCTCCAACAACCCGAAGGTGGAAGGAGTTCCACCCATCCTCATTCCATACCAGCTCTAAATCCTTCGCCTCCGCAGTAGTAGTCGTATGAAGCATTTCTCCTATCAGATTTCCCGTCCCCTTTCCTCCATCACCAGAAATTTCGATTTGATAGGCAGAACCACTTTCATTGGACCGGAAAAAAATCCCGCCATTGGTACCGGGTTTACCCTTAAATTCAAGATATAGTTCTAGATTCCCATACTTCTTATCAGTTAGTAAAATTCCACCTCGGCCAAAAGGATGTTGTTTCATGACCAAGGTACTATCCTTTATAAAAAAGTTACCCGTAGTTCCATGATGATTGGTTTTGCTGATATGCCATCCCGAAAGATCCTTCCCATCGAATATAGAAGTAAAACCTTCAGGTATTTTTCCAGTTTGAGCCTGGAGCGTAGTTATTGCCATTATCATAGCCAAACAGGACAATCCTTTCCGTAGGACACCCATGTTGTAGAAAACAACCGTAGAAGGTATTTTTGAATGATCGATCTCCATCTTTTTTGGCTTCATTTATTCTTTTTAAGGACAAGGTCCCATTTACTTTTTAATCATTAGAATTCCCCATGCTCTGCATCGGACGTTTCAAAGGAATGTTTGAAAACGGATGGTTTTCATAAATTGTTTTAACTTTCTTCCGTTTTATACCTCGCGGGCTCTGCCCCGGAGTAGTTCATTGTTCAAAACTAATTCCGGTCATAATAATCAAAGCGTCACTGTCCTTAGCTTCTGAATTGTGAACCACAATATATAAATCATGGATTCCATTCACTTCCGAGACATCTATCGAAATTGGCTCCTCCCAATCGTCGCTAAAGAAAGGCCCATCTCCTTCCTCCGTATGCGGCGGTATTAGCTTATAGGGTTCACCTATTAATTTTCCAGTTGGAGAACCGAGCCTGATCTCAACAGTCGCACCGATGAAGTGGGACCAGTGCCAGAACCTCGTAATGGCTCCGATGTTAATC
>JBGTNL010000004.1:0-74466 GCA_041743085.1 Flavobacteriaceae bacterium | reverse complement strand
TGCCGTATCTACATACTTACCCTTTTGGTAATCGTGGGGCGTTACAATGATGTGCTTGCTTACCCAAGTAAATATGCCTCCGTATACGGTTCCTGCTTGGTTTATCCTGAGCGCAGCCGAAGGGTCAGTACCGGGTTTTGTGGTCGGTATTTGCTCATTATTCAATCGCAAATAATCCTCGGTCCTAGCTTCGCAGCTAGCAACCTTGCGGCTTACCAATGGTTCGAGGCGTTACCCACGCCCACAAGGGACTTGCACCCTCTAGATTAATTAACTACACTTCCGTAGTTAAAAAGATGCCCATGCTGGGCACACACATCGTATAAAAATAATAGGGCAAAGCAGTTGTAAAACCGAGAGGTTTAGGCTTGTTTGCAAAGTCCCCAAATTTTTAAATTTGGCTTATTGAGAAAAGAAAAGTAATAAGTAAAATTTAAAAATTCGGCTTGTGTTAAACCGAAAAGTAGTCGCTCATTTTCCGCCCTACTATTCTTATACACAACCGTTAGCCACGAGCAAAAAATTTCTGCAAAATACATTAATTACGTAATAAATTATTATTTTTGTACGTAATTAAAAATGCGATGGATAAAAAACTCACACTCAGTTTGGACAAATCTATAATCGAAAAGGCAAAGACTTACGCCAAATCGAATAATATTAGTCTTTCAAAATTAATCGAATCTTATCTGACTTCTTTAACGAAGCGCAGTAAAAAGGATATCGAAATCACTCCTTTGGTAGAAAGTCTCAGCGGAGTTATTACACTTGAAAAAGATTTTGATGTTAAAGATTCATATTCTGATTATCTAATTGAAAAATACAAATGAGCCGGTTATTGATTGACACCAACATTGTAATAGATTTATTGGCTAAAAGAACGGATTTTTATAGTGATGCAGCGGATTTGTTTTCCAAAGCGGATAAGAAGGAGTTGACCCTAGCCATTTCATCCTTAACCTTTGCCAATACAAATTATATTCTTTCAAAATTAAAGTCGGCCAAGGAAGCAAGAGAAATTCTTCGAAAATTCAAAGTGCTCGTCGAGGTATTGAGTTTAGATGACAAGATCACTGAACTTGCCTTAAGCGATGATCGGTTTCCTGATTTCGAAGACGGACTACAATATTACTCCGCTATTGAAAACCAAATTGAAGTAATAATTACTCGAAATAAAAAAGATTTTAAAAACTCGAAAATACCAGTTCTGTCAGCGAAGGAATTTCTTGCCAAAATGTTAAAAAATGCCAGTGGCTAATAACTAAGTATTCGGCCCGCCGATAGGCCAGGGCTGAATATCTTGTTGACGGATCCGGTTTCCCTCTATGGGGAAAGCCTCCTTTTTCGTATTTGTTCTGGAGTTTTATTTCGGCGGACTTGCCGTGATTTTGTGTTGGTTTTTGAACTCCAACATTTTTCTAGTGACCTAAATCCAACTTTTTTATCAGGTTGGCTGACTGTTCGGTCACTTTTTGATTAAATCCTTGCCTTTGGCACATGGTTCTCCCGCCCCGTATTGTGCAGGCCGGTTTTAAGATCGATCAACGGACGAAAACAATTCTCTCCATCCATTGGGCGGACCGCGCTGGTCGAAGGCCATGACGGTGACCAGATTACCCTTTTTGCAACTTGGACATTTGCCATGGAGCAACGGCGGCTTCTCTTCTGTAGATTTTATCGGCACTGTGGCCAGCACCTTTTGCAGGGCGGGCAGTTTTTCCCTTTTCCAGCCGCTGCTCAAGATGCCGTAATGCCTTATCCGTGTAAAACCTTTGGGCAGGACATGCAACGCAAATCGGCGCACGAACTCTTGCGTGGAGAGTTTGAGCAGTTCCTTTCGGCCTCCAAAATTAAACCAAACAAAACATGGCGAATTAAATTTGGTTTCAAATCATAGCAAATGAAACCATTTGATTTTTTTCAAAAACGGATGGTTTTTGAGTTATTAACAATTGAAACTTTAGGGATAAGAAAATAAGGGCGTCAAAAGGGAAGATTTTGAATTTTAGAATAATATGTCCTGCCGTTAAATATTCACCTAGAAAGACTAGTAGGGACTAAATAGGAAATTGTCAGATTCTAAGTTTAGTTTGGTAGCAACTAATCATTAATATAATTGGTAATAAGATTCAAGTGGCAATCTCCCGTGAAACACAATTTTAAGAACCTGACACTAGCTTGATTTAGATTGGAACTAATACTTTTCTTAAAAAAAAGAAATTTTATTACTTGATTTTTATCGGGTTTTGCAAGGAGTTTTTAAAGCTTAATGACCGTATTTTTATGTTTAAACCGTCACTCTCACGTCACTCGTAAAAATCTAAAACCCTCTAAATCAACTGATTAAGAGGGTTAAAATGTACCTCGGGTGGGAATCGAACCCACACTCCCGAAAGAACTGGATTTTGAATCCAGCGCGTCTACCAATTCCGCCACCGAGGCATTTTATGTATTCTTATCTCTAATTTTTCGCAGTTGTTCTTTTCCAACTCCGGTCTTCCAATATTTCTCCCGCTTCCGGGCCTCATTCCGGCTACCGTGCTTTTCAGTATATAACAACTCAAAAGGTGCATATGGTTTGGTTGTCCTTTCTCTTCCTTTGTTATGCCTTTCAAACCGATCGTCCACGTTTATAGTTGTCCCAACATAAATCATAGTTGTGTTTTAAACTTGATATGGCATAAACCCAAACCATTATTTCAAAATTTCAGTCCCAGCGCGCCTGCCTGCCAGTTCCGCCACTCGAGCATAGCAAAAATAGGACTGCAAAGCTAAAAAATAATTTTCATCAGGATGCTAAAATTCCCCAGATTTATCTCTTGCAACCCAAATAAATTTTTAAATTTGCACCTCCTTTGACAAAAGGGTATCTTCCTGCTGTTCCAATAGGTATATGCATGGTGGGATTAGAATACGATAATTATGTCCTACACCGTTCCCGAACCCAAGATTTTTGCCTGTACGCAAAGTGCTGTGCTTGGAGAAAAAATTGCCAAAGCATATGGTGCAGAACTGGGAAACGTGATTTTTTCCAGATACAGTGACGGGGAGTTTCAACCCTCCTTCGAGGAATCGGTGCGGGGAGCCCGGATTTTTATTATTGGCTCTACCAACCCCGGTTCCGAAAATCTTATGGAAATGTTGCTCATGCTCGATGCGGCCAAGAGGGCCTCTGCACGTCACATTACAGCCGTAATGCCCTATTTTGGTTGGGCAAGGCAAGACAGAAAGGACAAGCCCAGAGTACCCATAGCCGCCAAATTGGTAGCCAAAATGTTAGAGGCAGCCGGGGCAACACGTATCATTACCATGGATTTACATGCAGACCAGATCCAGGGGTTTTTTGAAAAGCCGGTAGACCATTTATTCGCTTCAACACTTTTTTTACCTTATCTGAGAGGGCTTAAACTGGACAATCTTACCATCGCTTCTCCGGATATGGGCGGTTCCAAAAGGGCCTACGCCTACTCCAAGGCGTTGGAGAGCGATGTGGTGATCTGCTATAAGCAACGCACCAAAGCCAATGTAATTACTCATATGGAACTCATTGGAGACGTAAAAGGGAAAAATGTGGTATTGGTCGATGATATGGTGGACACGGCGGGAACATTGACAAAAGCTGCCAATTTGATGCTGGAGCGCGGTGCCCTGAGTGTGCGGGCCATTACAACTCACGGTTTATTGTCCGGTGATGCGTATGAAAAAATTGAAAAATCGCAATTGCTGGAACTGATCGTTACCGATTCAATTCCTATAAAAGTAAAAAGTGACAAAGTGCGGGTATTAAGCTGTGCCAATCTATTTGCCGATGTTATGCACAGGGTACATCACAATACCTCCATTGCGTCTAAGTTTTTAATGTAGTCCCTCCCGGGCCCGGGCATCCCTCTTTCAGCCATTCCGATGGTTATTGGGAGGCCAAGGCGGGAGGAAGAAAATAGGTTCCTTTAAAAAAGGAGAAAAATCAGTATCAGTAATAAATAATTAATTAACAATTAACATATTAAACAATTTCAATGAAGTCAATTACAATCAAAGGATCAGAAAGAGAAAGCGTGGGCAAGAAGTCAGCCAAGGCCCTGCGTAATGCTGGAAAGGTTCCTTGCGTGGTCTACGGAGGGGAAAAACCATTACACTTTTCAGCAGATGAACTAGCGTTCAGAGATTTGGTGTACACTCCGAAAGCCCACACGGTTAAGGTTGATCTGGAAAGTGGTCCAAAGATAAAAGCAGTCATGCAGGACATTCAATTTCATCCCGTGACGGATAAAATTCTCCACATCGATTTTTATCAGCTATTTGATGACAAACCGGTAACCATGGAAATTCCTGTCCGCTTACAGGGCAACTCCCCGGGAGTGCGAAACGGTGGCAGGTTGCTATTTAGAAAAAGAAAACTCGATATCAAGGCTTTGCCAGACAACCTGCCAGATTTCTTTGATATCGATATCTCAGATTTGATGATCGGCGATAACGTAACGGTAGAGTCCTTATTAAATGAGGATTTTACCATTTTACATCCCGAATCTACAGTGGTAGTCCAGGTTAAAACACAACGTGCCGCTATTGTTGAAGAAGTAGTGGAAGAATTGGAAGGTGTTGAAGGCGAAGAAGGAGCGGAGGATGCTGAAGGAGCAGAAGGTGCTGCTGAAGGTGAAGATGCTGCCGCTGCAGGGGGAGGAGATGCCCCGGCGGAAGATAAACAATAGTCTGCTCTATATATTCTAAGAGGGGGTTTAAAAAGTATAATTCGACCATCATTGCGAACGAAGTGAGGTAATATGTTTCTCGCATTGACCAGGTAATATACTTTTTAAACCCCCTCTTTATCTTTTTAGAACGTTGAATTAGCGCTATGTCCCCATTTTTAAACTTTATTTTCAACAGGAAAAAATCAATTTTTGAAGAAAAAGATCCAATGAAAAAATATTTGGTGGCCGGACTTGGGAACATAGGGGAGGACTACGCCGGGACCCGGCATAACATTGGGTTTCAGGTACTGAATGCACTGGCCAACAAACATGAATTTTCGTTCGCCATCACAAAACTGGGTGCCGTTGCAACTTTTAAAATTAAAGGCAAAAGCGTCCTTTGCCTTAAACCCTCCACCTACATGAACAGGAGTGGGAAGGCATTGAAATATTGGCTGGAAACAGAAAATATACCCCTGGAAAACGTTTTGGTAATAACAGATGATATCAATCTGACTTTCGGAACCCTTCGTTTAAAAACCAAAGGCAGTGACGGAGGGCATAACGGGTTAAAAGACATTCAAAATTCGTTGCAAACCACCCAATACAACCGACTTAGGATAGGAGTAGGATCCGATTTTCGCCAAGGAAGACAAGTGGATTATGTGCTGGGGAAATGGAGTGAAGAGGAAGCTGCCGCGCTGCCGGAACGTCTGGAAAAAACTACGGAACTCATTTCATCCTTTGTACTGGCAGGGGTGAAAATTACGATGAATCTATTCAACGGAACCTGATAGTACTATCAGAATACCCTGAAGGTGAAAATCCCTGAATCAGAGGAGTTTCCCTCACTATCCCTGGTGAGGATTTTCCAATAGTAAACACTTCCGGGCGTAACACTGACTTTTATTTTTGAAGTACCTGCCGAAGGGGAGGCAATAAGTTCAACAGGGGGTGTTTCCGTTCCAAAATAAACCTCATATCCGGCAATATCATTATCAACATCTGCACCGGACCAGTCTAATTCCACTTCATTATTAATATCCTCAATTGCGGTTGCTCCGGATTGAGGCGCCACAAGTTGTGCGGGAAAAGGCGCATACGTTGTCTCAGCACCCGCATTGTAAAACTGCCATATGGCACTCGTGGCTGTTTCCATGGTTTCCGTATTTCTGGTGAGCACAACCCAGGAATAAGGGGACCCTTTGGTTAAGGGTAATTTGGCAGATAGGGATTCTGTACTTACGGTCTGCGTAATTTCAGAGGCCGTATTGGTTACCCTTAATTCATAGGTTTTGGCATCGTTGGCCTGAAGCCATTTAAACTCTACTTGGCTCGTTGTTTCATTCAAATCAACCCCGGTAGTGCATTCGGAGTTCCGGAGCGGAAAAGACAAAAGCGCGGCTTCAGGAGGTCTTGGGGAATCCTTTTTACAACTCAAAATGAGTAAACCGCATAGGATAGCTAAAAAAATTCTCATCTTCGTATTACTTTATGGCTACTGCGGATTCCCTCCCCCTTCAGATTAATGAAATATATTCCGGAAGGCAATTCGCTCAAATTCAGTTCAACTTCGGAACCATTTACTTTATAGTTGCGTTTTCTTACCAATCGTCCGTTTGCGTCATGAACAGCCACCTCAACTGTAACGATTTCCCTTCCCAAAAATACTTTAGGTCCTTCGGAAAAAGGGTTTGGATAAACGATTGGTTCTTCGGATACAAAGATCTGCTCTTCATAAATTCCCTGGCAGGGTAAGTTAGTGGAAACCTTCAGGGTATTTACACCTTTTTTTAAAGGGAGTATAACTTCGGACGTTTCCACCTGCTGCAGCAAACCGTTAAGTTCAATATTATACAGATTGGACCCGCTCAGGGTTAAAATGGCTTGCTGGCTATTTCTATTTACAACGGAAGAAACTCCCAATTGTTCCGGTTGTGCTACTACCACTTCATAACACTGTTCTTGGTAAACAATGACGCCATCTGTGCCTGTTATACACAGCGCATAGGTTCCCGCAAGCAAATTATCGAACTGAAAAGATTCAGTGAAATTTGCAGTAAGATCGATCCCATTACCTGTTAAGTTAGCGATGTGTTCCTGGTTCTGACTGGCGGTAATATCGATTTTACCGTCATTATTCCCAATACAGGATTCACTTAGTATTGCTATTGTAAAATTATCCGGCGGAAATCTGAATACAGGACAGCCTTCGGTGTCCACCTCAGTTCCCCGAGGGGTATTTAAGCAAAGATCATCCCCGTCATCAAATACCCCATCGCCATCATCGTCCGGTCTGAAGTCACCTTCCGCACAAATTTCAAGAGAGAATGCGTTAAGCGCACCGCCATCAGCCGGAGCAGTGTCGCGAATTTCCAACACCCACTCACCGAGTGTTGATTCTCCGTTGAATGAAGCCAGGGACCCTAAGGGCCTTACCGTACCGCTGATCCCCGGGGTTCCGCTACAGGTAAAGCTGTTTCCTTCATTATTAAAGACAGCATCTATATCTGTCAGCTCTCCACAGGAATTTGAAGTAAGAATTACCGTTGTACCAAACGGCGAGGTAAGGCTTATAACCAAATCGGCCAGAAAAGAGTGCTCAACATCCAATGTGATATCCACATCTGAAACCGGCAGATCATTTAGAAACGTTATCCTTGAAGTCACAGTGGGCGTACCGGTAGACGAAATAATCAATGGGAGACCTTCTGCCGAACCGCTATTACAGTTCAGCGCAATTGTTGTAAAACTAAAAACGATGCCAAAGGTGCCTTCACCACAGGTATTCAGAGGTTTCACCCTCCAGAAATAGGTGGTTCCACCTTCCAAATTTCCGGGGAGGTAAGTATTTGTATTAATAGTAGCCGATTCGATGATCGTATTAAACCCGGCGCCGGTTGCTATTTCCACCTCGTAGGAGGTGAACGCAGCATCGGGAACCCATTCCAAGGGTTGATTGAGGCTTACCTCCTCAGCCCCGTCTGCAGGTGAGGTAAGTGTTACATCGGGCAAAGAGGTGTTATATATATTTACATTGACGACCACCTCTTTGATGACCGTGGCTGATGTTGCGGTAACCGTTATCGGATAGCTGCCCGTAGCAACCCCGGCCGTGTTGGATATAGTCATATCAACGGGCGTATTATTGGCAGTTACCATTGCAGGCGTAAAAGAAATTCCCATACCTGCCGGTGCTCCCGTGGCACTAAAGCTTATTTCTTCATTAAAGCCGGAAAAGGTTTCATAGTTAAACGGAATTACAAGATCGTCTGGTTGGCATACTTCAAAGTCAAGTTCGCCGAAATCCAGCACAACCTGAGATTCCTCGATAGTGAAATCAGACCCATTTACCGCTAAAAATATATTATCGCTTGCCTTTACCATGATGCGCGCCTCGGTAGTTGCTATACCTGGAATCAGGACCTCATGGGCTCCATCGTTAACGACATCCCGGGTTAACATAACGGGAAAAGTAACCCCCCCATCCGTAGAAAGAAATATGGTTACCCGCTGCGCGTTTACGGGAACTTTATTGGTATTGGCAACATCCCATGTAACTGGCTGAGAGGTGCCGGCTGCATAGGTTTCCGAGCCAGCCTGTGAGGTCACTGCAAAAGGGCCTGCACCATTTAACACTTGAATATTTACCAGATCGGATACTACCTGTCCGCCACCACCGGCATTGTCCCTGACGGTGAGTGCAAAATTCAGGTCCCTTTCCACGTCGGAAACTGTTTCCCAGGCCGAATTGAGAGGTGGGTTGGTCTGGGTGAGATTGCCTTGCACAACTTCAGACAATTTGGGAAAATAGCGCTCCGGTGATGTGGAAGGTTTTTGAGATCTGAAATTAGCGCCATTGGGCCTGTCAGGGCCAAAATTATCAGTGGTTACCACCCCGTCGTCTAATTGTTCCCAGGTATATGTAAGCACATCCCCCGCATCCGCATCCGTGGCGTTTCCCGTTAAAACAAACGCAGTGGATCTAGGTATGATAAAATTTCCCGTAGGAGCTATGACAGGGGGTATATTGCCAAGGGGGGTTGTTTCAGCACAAGTTGTCGTTGCTATGTATTGTGTGATCTGAAGAATGCTGAAATAATGAAAATAGTCGTCCCCGTTCGGTGCTACATTATCCCCATCAACTATCCCGGCATAGCCCATTATGGTTGTTCCGCTTGCAGGCTCTGCCTGTACTAAAGTTCCTTCAGATTCAAAAGACCAGGTATGGTTGGCACCAAATTGATGCCCCAACTCATGGGCGACAAAATCAAGATCAAAGATATCACCCTGGGGATTCAAGGCTGAAGAAAAAGCGCTTCCTTTTTGATTGTCCGTACATACAGACCCAATAAATCCGGCATTCCCATTGTTGTCGTCTTCATGGAACAAATGACCAACATCATAATTCATTTCTCCGATAATGCTGGTGAGTGTATTTTGAACCTGGGTATTTAAATTAGCATCGTACGGATCGGTTTCCGGATCGGTAAATATTACCTCATCAGTGTTCGCCACCAGTTCCAAAGTAATTGCCAGATCGGTTTCGAACACCTCGTTCACTCTTGTTAACGTCGCATTAATTGCGGCCAGGGCATCAGCTACCGTGCCACCATGAAATTCGGTGTACTCCCCTGTTGCCGAAACAGCGATCCTATACTTACGCAGCAGTTGATCATCTACAATTTTTGCCGTGGAAGGCCTCTTACTTCTCGCGATTTCAGCTCTTGTAGAACAAACAAAATTGACATCGGATGAAATATTGGCATCTCTGCTATATACAACATAAGTAGTACTGTTCCGGGATGATTTTTGAAGAAAAGTGGTCATTTTTTTATCAGCGTGCACAATCATTGCCTCCAAGCCATTATGTGAGAAACTAAAGCGTATCCTTTCCTTTTTGTTATACAAACCATAGCCGGCATATGATTTTATTCCGGGATACTTCACCGCCAGTTCCGGCGATAATACCGGTTTCTCGGAAACCATAAAGGGCATTAGTCTCCCTTTGTCGTCGGGAAAGTATACGGCTTTACCCGTGGCTTTTAACCGAGATACTTCAGAGAGTTCTTTAAGCAGCTTCTCGGATTCAAGAGAGAATAAATGTGCACGTTTAATATCTATGCGCCGTAAAGAAGGAGAAACTGTGCCATAAATCTTACGCTCTTGCTGCCAGTAACCGGTTTGTGCTGATCCGTAAAAGGAAAGAAATAGTATGGTAGTTGATAAAACAAGCCGTAATTTTGCCTTCATTAAGGGGAATTTGAAACTTTAAAAATAAGCCTTTTTATTATTTTATCTCTGTGGTTACAGTCCAAAGCATTTCCAAATACGATAAAAAGCACGCTACTGCTATAACTATTGGTACTTTCGACGGTGTACACATAGGTCACAGAAAGATATTGGAACGCCTCATAAATAGTGCCAAAAAGCTGGATCTGCAATCAACCGTGCTCACTTTTTTTCCTCATCCCCGAATGGTGCTCCAAAAAGATGCGGATATCAAGCTGCTAAACACGGTAGAAGAAAAGGCCGGAATAATGAAGCAAATAGGATTGGATAATCTTATAGTTCATCCTTTTACGAAAAAGTTCTCTAGATTGTCTGCCACAGATTTTGTGCGGGATATTTTAGTAAATGATCTGAAAACCAAAAAAATAATTATTGGTTATGACCATCGTTTCGGAAGAAACAGGGCGGCAAATATCAACGATCTTATTGCGTTTGGAGCTATTCTGGATTTTGAAGTGGAGGAAATTCCGGCGCAGGAAATAGATGATGTTTCGGTTAGTTCTACCAAGATCCGCAATGCCCTGGCCGAGGGGGATGTAACTACGGCCAACAGGTATCTTGGGTATGAATACATGCTTACCGGCAGCGTTGTAAAGGGCAAAGGACTGGGCAGGCAACTGAATTTTCCAACGGCCAATCTGTATATTAAAGAACACTACAAACTAATCCCAAAAAATGGTGTTTACGTTATTAAGGCCGATTTAAATGAAAAGACCGTTTTCGGGATGATGAACATTGGTTATAACCCTACCGTTGAGGGGAACAGGAACCTGTCCGCCGACCCTTCCAGCCAGCCCAGCCGGGCGGACAGGCAGGAAAGCATAGAAATTCATTTTCTCGATTTTGAGGGCGATCTTTACGGAAAAAGGATGCAGATCCAAATCATGGAGCGCATACGGGACGAATACAAATTCAACTCGGTGGATGACTTGAAAGAACAGCTTGTGAAAGACAGAGAAACCTCCCAGGCTATAATTGCCCGTTAAATGCTGGACCGTTTCCTATTTAAAAAAATCGATAATAGTCCGCTTGTTCTCTTTCGGATACTTTTTGGTATCCTGATCAGTTTGGAGTGTTATGGGGCTATCTTCACTGGCTGGGTGCGCAGGACCTTAGTGGAACCAAAATTTACCTTCACTTTTATTGGCTTTGAATGGTTACAGCCCCTGCCGGGAAATGGAATGTATTGGTATTTTATGGCTATGGGAACCCTGGGCCTGCTGATTGCCTTAGGCTATAAATACCGGTTTGCCATGATCTCCTTTACTTTAATGTGGACGGTGGTATACCTTATGCAAAAGACTGCCTACAACAATCATTATTACTTGTTGATATTGATTTCATTCATTATGTGTTTTCTGCCTGCCAACCGGAGTCATTCGCTGGACGTAAAAAACAATCCCGACATAAAAACGAACGGCATGTACAGCTATGTAAGATGGACTTTCATTTTACAACTCTTTATTGTATACACTTTTGCAGCGCATGCCAAGTTCTATGCGGATTGGTTAGATTTCAGTTTTATTAAAGTATTGATGCAGACTAAAGCGCATTACTACCTTATCGGGGATTTGTTGCAGCAACCGTGGCTTCATAAAATCATAGCGGTAGCAGGGATTTTTTTTGACCTTCTTATCATTCCCGCTTTGCTCTGGAAACCTACCAGAAAGTTCGCCTTTGTGTGCTCTGTTTTTTTCCACCTCTTTAATTCCGTGGTCTTCCAGATCGGGATATTTCCTTACCTGTCCCTTGCTTTTACGATCTTCTTTTTTGAGCCTGAAACCATACGAAGACTCTTCTTTAAACAGAAAATGCCTTACGTGGAAAATGAGATCAAAATTCCACCATATAGAAATTGGCTGCTCTCCCTGGCAGGCCTTTATTTTATTGTTCAGTTGCTATTGCCCGTTAGACATTACCTGATTAAGGATGATGTATTATGGACAGAGGAAGGGCATCGCATGAGCTGGCGCATGATGCTCCGCAGCCGTTCCGGCACTATTAAATTTAAGGTTGTGAACAAAGATACGGGCACCTCCAAAATGGTAGATCCAAAGGAGTATCTTTCGAAGAACCAAATCAGGAAAGTTGGCACTTACCCGGATTTTATTTGGCAATTTGCCCAGTATCTTAAAAAGGAGTATGCGCAAAAAGGAGAAGATATTTCGGTTTTTGCTAAATCGAAAGTACGTATCAACGGCAAGAAGGCAAGGCCCTTTATAGATCCGGATACAGATCTTGCAAACGAGCCCTGGGATCATTTTCGGCATAACGAATGGATATTACCTTCAACCGACTAATGCTTTCAGAACTTTTTAGTCCTTTGGCATAATTGTAAGGCCATACCCCAGGGATCCCGAAGCATAACCAACCGGCTTCCATCTTCCTTTATCACTTCCTCAATAAAAGATGCTCCTGCCTGCAGTAGTCTTTTCTTATCAGACTCGGCATTCTCGGAGACAAAGGCCACATGAAACGTCAGCGGATGTTGATTTTCAAAATCCAGGATGGTCTCATCGGCCCTATGGTAAAGCTCCATGACCACTCTTCCCGAAGCATCTGCCAGAAATGTCATAAAGGGTGGTTCCTGCTGTACCTGGACAATTTTCAATCCAAGGTGAACCACGTACCAGGAAACCATATCCTGAATATTAGTAACGTTTATTGCAAAATGTTCAAAAATCATTTGGATTTTCTGAATTTGATTACATATAAGGCAAATATATATCCTAAATCCGACGATTAGCTTAAATTTGCAGGATTAAAATCAGAACGAATGCTGCAGCTACAAGCCCTACGGGATGCCGGGAAAGATATTATCGATGCGCTTAAAAAACGAAATATAGATGCCACATCCCTTATAGAGGAGATCCTTATTTTGGATGAAAAAAGACGTTCCACTCAATCCCAGTTAGACAATGTCCTGGCCGAAAGCAACAAACTATCCAAAGAAATTGGAAAGCTGTATCAGAGTGGGAAGGCCCGCGAAGCCAACACACTTAAAGAAAAGACCGTGGCATTAAAGGAGGCTTCCAGGAAATTGGGAGGGGATTTGGATGTAGCCGCCACCGAGCTGCAAAATCTGCTTTACCAAATCCCAAACGTACCTCACAAACTTGTGCCGGAAGGGAATAACGAAGAGGATAACGAAGAGGTATTTCGTGAGGGAACTGTTCCTGAATTAAGCGGTGGTGCGTTACCTCACTGGGAACTGGCGGCAAAGTATGATATTATTGATTTTGAACTGGGCGTTAAAATTACAGGAGCCGGATTCCCGGTATATAAAGGGAAAGGCGCCCGACTGCAGCGGGCCCTCATCGCCTTTTTCCTGGACAGAAACACTGAAGCAGGGTATACGGAAATGCAGGTACCCCATCTTGTAAATGAGACTTCGGGTTACGGAACCGGGCAGCTTCCGGACAAGGAAGGGCAAATGTACCATATAGGTGAAGACAATTTATATCTTATTCCCACCGCAGAGGTCCCGATAACCAATTTACTCAGGGACACCATCCTGGACGCCAAGGACCTGCCTGTGTGCTATACGGGTTATACGCCGTGTTTCAGGAGGGAAGCCGGTAGCTACGGTGCTCATGTCCGTGGCCTTAACCGCCTGCATCAGTTCGACAAGGTTGAGATAGTAAGGGTGGAACGCCCGGAGACCTCCTACGACGCCCTGGAGGAAATGGTGGAACATGTAAAGGTTATCCTTCGCGATTTGCAACTTCCATATCGTATTCTCAGGCTTTGTGGCGGGGATCTCGGTTTTACCTCCGCTCTTACCTACGATTTTGAAGTGTTCTCTACAGCTCAGGATCGCTGGTTGGAAATTAGTTCGATATCTAATTTTGAAGCCTATCAATCCAATCGACTGAAACTTCGCTATAAGGATGAAAATAATAAGACACAGCTGGCGCATACCCTTAATGGAAGCGCCCTGGCCCTGCCACGGGTATTAGCAGGCATTCTTGAAAATTATCAGCGTCCCAAGGGCATAAAGATCCCGGAAATACTCTTGCCTTATACCGGTTTTGAATACATAGATTAGCCGGCGTACCGTATTGTTAAAATACAAATTCCAGAAAGACGAAAAAATCGAAAGTACCAATAACCCTGTAAGTTCCAAAAAGGGACACTATCATAACCTTATAAACCTCTTAACACCCACTTACTAAGAACTGTAGTATCTTTGTTTAATGAGAGTCCGGCTTCTTTTATTTTTTCTCTTCCTTGGTCAATGGGTATTTTCTCAGGACGATTTTCTTGCAAAGCAATATTTTAACGACGGGGAATTTGAGAAGGCTTTGGTCTTCTACGAAAAGCTGGTGGAAAAAAATCCACGCCGTACGGATTATGCGGAGGGTCTTATTGCTTGTTATCAGCAACTCGAGAAATACAGGGAAGCTGAGGAATTTTTACTAGAGAAAATAAATCTTGGAAACCCCTACCCAACGATCTTTATTGAATTAGGCTATAATTACCGCTTACAGGACAAACCAGAGGAAGCTGAAGAAAACTATGAAAAAGCGCTATCCTACATTGAAGAAAATCCCAATTTCGGTTATGGAATCGGATTTCGGTTTCAGGGTTACTCCTTGTTGGATTATGCTTTAAAAGCGTATTCCCGGGCTATGGAATTAAATCCGCAACTGGATTATAATTTTCAAATGGCACGTATTTACGGAGAACAGGGCGACATAGAAAAAATGTATGACTCCTATCTGGAACTTATCAGCAACGGAAAGTCCCCAATGTCTAATGTGCTTAGGAATATTGATACCTTCATCAGTGCCGATCCCCTGAACGAAAACAACATCAAACTTAAAAAAATACTGCTGCAAAAAGCACAGAAAAATCCCGATTTGATATGGAATGAGTTATTGAGTTGGTTGTTTGTGCAACAAAAACAATACGGCAGTGCATTTAATCAGGAGAAAGCCATTTACAAAAGAGCAGAAGCGAGTTCCCTGCAGCGGCTCGAAGGTCTTGGAACGCTTGCAATCGAAGACGGTTCAAGGGAGGATGCAAAATTAATTTTCGAGTATATCGTCAAGAATAGCAACAACCCTGTGACTACCCTGAATGCGGAGTTGAATCTTATTGATATCGCGCTTTTGGAAGCCGACGGCAAAACCTTGGATGAGGTGCGGGATAAGTTTGAAGAACTGATGGGTATTTATGGATTTCAGAATCAGACGATACAACTGCAGGTAGCCTATGCCAACTTTCTCACATTTAAAAAAGATCTTCCGGAAGATGCCATCAACATTCTGAAAATGAGCATGGAATTGCCCCTCAACAGATACGGTGGCGCCTACGTAAAATTAGCCCTTGGCGATATCCTGGTTTTTGACCAAAAATTTAATGAGGCCTTGATTCTCTTTTCCCAGATACAGAAGAGTCTTAAAAACGATGTGCTGGGGCAGGATGCGAGGTTTAAAGTAGCTCAAACAAGTTTCTATAAAGGCGATTTTGAATGGGCACTGACCCAACTTAAAGTTTTACGGGGCTCCACTTCCCAACTTATTGCCAATGATGCCATGCAATTGAGTTTGCTTATCTCCGATAATTCCCTGGAAGACTCCACTCAAACCGCTTTGAAGAAATATGCCAGGGCAGATCTTTTGGCCTATCAAAATAAAACAAGGGAAGCTATTGATGCGTTAGATGACATCCTTCAAAACCACAAAGGTGAAAAGATAGAAGATGAAGCCCTATTAAAACAAGGTGAATTGTTGGCAGCGGAAAAAGATTACGAAGCTGCCAGATTTAATTACGAAAAGATCATTGGGTTTTATGGGAGTGACATTCTAGCGGACGATGCGCACTTCGCCCTGGCAGAGCTGTACAGAACTATTTTTAATGAACCGGAAAAGGCGAAGGAGCATTATGAGAAAATCATTTACAATTACCAGGACAGTTATTATTTTCCCCAGGCGCGGAAAAATTTCAGGATGCTGAGAGGGGATTCCATAAATTAAGTTCAGGCTCAGGAACTTAATATTTGATCATGATACTTGAGCTTCAGCTTGAAAAATGTACATTTACAACGTTACCATTAATATTGAAGAATCTGTCCATGATCAATGGTTGGCCTGGATGACGGAAACCCATATTCCGGACATGCTGGCAACTGGTAAATTCACTGCTGCCAAAGTGTGCAGGGTATTGGTGGAAGAAGAAACGGGAGGACTCACCTACGCCATTCAATATACCACTGTGGACAAAAAAACTCTTGAAAAATATTACCGTGAAGACGCTGACAGGTTGCGGCAGGAAAGCATGAAACATTTTGCCGATAAATTTGTGGCCTTCAGGACGGAACTGGAAGTTATAAATGAGCAGAAAATCCCCTTTCCGGCCGCCACGGAATACCTTTTCGCTTATGGCACTTTACAGGACGAAACAACTCAAATATCATTGTTTTCCAGAGTGTTGGAAGGGGTAAAAGATTACCTCTCCGAATACAAAGTATCAAATGAAAAAGTGGCAGGGCTTTATCCTACAATAATCCGCACAGGCAGCGAGGAAGATCGTATTTCCGGCTTGCTTTTTACGGTCAGCGGCCCGGACCTTTTAAAGGCAGATGCCTATGAAGGTGATGGCTACCATAGAAAAAAAGTTGCTTTGGCCTCCGGTATCAATGCCTGGGTGTATATGAGCAACTCCAACAAGACGCAGTAGACAAAGTTGATGACCAAGAGAAAAAAATCAGGGAGTTCCAAACAGCGGAGGCAGAAAAAATCCTGGCGGTCTAACGGACCGGTCAAAGCAAAAAAATATCTTGGACAACATTTTCTGAAAGATGAATCGATAGCACAGAAAATAGCAGAGACACTTTCTTTTAAAGGTTACCGGAATGTCATTGAGATAGGCGCGGGAACAGGGGTACTGACTAAATATTTATTACAAAGGGATATAGACCTGATTGCTATGGATCTTGATGGGGAATCCGTGGTTTACCTCAACCATAGTTTTCCCATGGAACATCCTGAGTTGCTTCAAAGGGGGGGCACTTTTGTAGTGGTGGAAGCCGACTTTCTTAAATTTGATTTGTCTTCCCTGTTCAATACCCAACCTTTTGCGATCACCGGTAATTTCCCCTACAATATCTCTACCCAAATAGTATTTAAACTTCTCGAGGAAAAGGATAGGGTTCCCGAGTTCTCGGGGATGTTCCAAAAAGAAGTTGCACAGCGCATATGCGCCGGGGAAGGCAATAAGACATATGGGATCCTTTCGGTACTGACACAGGCCTTTTACAGTGCGGAATACTTGTTTACCGTACCCCCGGATGTTTTTGATCCTCCCCCAAAAGTGGAATCGGGCGTATTACGCCTCATCAGGAAAAGTGATCATACCCTGGGCTGTGACGAAAAATTATTCTATAAAGTGGTGAAGGCAGCGTTTAACCAGCGTAGAAAGACCATGCGTAACAGCCTTAAAAGTTTTGAACTCTCCGGCGATTTAAAAAAGGACCCCATATTTGATCGCCGTCCCGATCAATTGGCCGTCTCCGATTTTATTCTTCTTGTTCAAAAGATTTACCAAGACTCCTAGTCTGCAAAATTATTTCACCTTGTAATTCTATATTTACGAATCGATAATTTCACGCAAAGACCGTCAGGAAGATGCTAAGACCGCAAAGCTATTTCGTTGATCTTCTAAAGTAGAGCGGTAAAATAAATTAAAGAATTTCTTAAAAGTTTACCCACCTCTGGCGGGCAACTATCCCTGCCTGCGGCAGGCAGGCCCGAGGCAAGCCCTAGGGGTATACCTCGACAGGCCCGGCACAGGTTTCGCCGGTTTTATTTCGACCTAAAGCTCTAAAAACGAAATTTCGTCATTTGGATTCCCGCTTTTGCGGCAATGACATTCCATAGGAAACCCCGCAGCTTGCTGCGGGGAATTCTTTTCGATTAAAAGTATCTTATTCTTGGTTTGGCCTTGCGATACCACTTTGCGGCCTTTGCGAGAAACACCACTACCAAATTCTCCTTGCAAAGACACTCGATAAATAACACATATTTTGTAAATCTTTCTTTAGCTTTGCGGGATTCATAAAAATAGAGCCTTCACAATGACTCCGTTTAAGTTAACAGACAAACTCGTAGCTGAAATTGAACAGCTAATAGAAGCCCGGCAGGATTCCAAATTGGTCTCGCTGTTAGAGGAAGTACATTATGCCGATGTCGCCGAGATCATCAACGAACTTAGGCAAGAAGAGGCAACCTACCTCATAAAAATATTGGACAGCGACAAGACTTCCGATGTACTCACGGAGTTGGACGAAAATATTAGGGAAGCCATTCTTAACAATCTTTCTTCCAAAGAGATTGCGGAGGAGTTGGAAGAACTGGACACTGACGACGCGGCTGATATTGTGGCCGAATTACCCCAGGAAATTGTACAGGAGGTTATTTCCGAAATTGAAGACAGGGACCACGCCAAAGATATTGTAGATCTGCTGAGATACGATGAGAATTCTGCGGGTGGCCTAATGGCAAAGGAATTGGTTAAAGTAAATGAAAACTGGACAGTCCTTACCTGTGTAAAAGAAATGCGGGCGCAAGCCGAAAATGTTACTAGGGTACACTCTATCTATGTTGTAGATGATGAAGGAAAATTAAAAGGCCGACTCTCTTTAAAGGATTTGCTGACGACTTCCACAACTGCTCCCATACGAAATGTTTATATTCCCAAGGTAGACTATGTGAACGTGAATGAGAAGCCGGAAGAAGTAGCTAAGATCATGTCTAAATACGATCTGGAAGCTATCCCCGTGGTTGATGAGATCGGCAGGCTGGCAGGCCGTATAACCATTGATGACATTGTGGATGTTATTAAGGAGGAGGCAGAAAGGGATTACCAGATGGCAGCAGGTATCTCCCAGGACGTGGAGGCAGATGATAGTATTTGGGAATTAACCAGGGCAAGATTACCATGGTTATTTCTGGGTTTATTAGGCGGCACGGGCGCCGCCGCAATTATGGGCGGATTTGAGGAACTCATAAGTCAACACGCCATTTTGTTTTTCTTCACTCCTTTAATTGCCGCAATGGCCGGGAATGTTGGGGTGCAGTCAAGCGCAATTATTGTGCAGGGACTCGCCAATGATGATCTCAAAGGCAGTATCGGTAACCGCCTGTTTAAGGAAATTCTCTTAGCCTCGTTGAACGGACTTATTTTAGCCGCCATTTTGCTTTTGTTTACATGGTGGTACCAGGGAAGCTTCTACACTTCCGTGGCCATATCGCTTTCTTTGGTAGTCGTAATTATCGTGGCAGGTATTATTGGCACCTTTATTCCCCTGTTTCTTCACAAACGGGGCATTGACCCCGCCATAGCAACAGGTCCTTTTATTACCACCAGTAATGATATTTTTGGCATCCTTATCTACTTCTGGATCGCCAAATTGATTTTAGGTATTTAACGTTATTGCAGGATATTCCTCGTTTTGAAAAAAATACCATAAATTACAATAAAATGGCATGGTATTCCCGTTCAGCAATATCCTGAATCATGAAAATTAAAGTCGGTGTAGTACAAGAAAGTCCGGTATTCTTTGATAAGGCCAAAACAATTGATAAAATTGAAGCTCTTGTCAATACCTACGCCCCGGAGGGCTGTGAACTTCTTGTTTTTCCGGAATCCTTTATTCCCGGCTACCCGAGGGGATTCACCTTTGGAGCAAATATCGGCAGCCGAACAGATGAGGGCAGAAAATTGTATGCGGATTATTACGAAAACAGTATTGACCTGGAAAGCAAGGATCTTAAGAAATTAGAACAGATTGCAAAATCCAATGATATTTATCTTGTCATCGGCGTAACCGAAAAAGAAGATACCAATGGAAGTTTGTACTGCTCCATGCTCTATTTATCCCCAACACAAGGCCTGTTGGGCGTTCACCGGAAAATTAAGCCGACAGGGACGGAAAGGGTTATCTGGACCGAAGCTTCCGGAAATTCCTTAGTTACCTTTCAGACACGGCTGGGAAAACTCGGAGGCCTCATATGTTGGGAAAACTACATGCCCCTTGCACGAATGGCCATGTACAAAAAGGGAGTTGAAATATATATTGCCCCGACTGCGGATTCAAGAGAGGAATGGACAGCTACCATGAAACATATTGCACTGGAAGGACGGTGTTTTGTACTTGGCTGCAACCAATATATAACAAAATCACTGTATCCTGAAAAGTACCGGTCCTTACTTGCAGGGGAGCCCGAAGATCTCTGCAAGGGTGGGAGTATAATTATCTCCCCCCTGGGGAAAGTCATTTCCGGTCCCTTGTTCGATAAAGCCGGAGTGCTAATGGCAGAACTCGATCTGGATGAAATACCCCGGAGCAAACTGGATTTTGACGTCGTAGGGCATTACGCGAGAAATGATATTTTTGAATTTTCGGTAAAAGGTCAGCCCGCAATAAAAAAAGAGTAAGTTCCTGTCATCTCAACCACTTAATTTGTACCGCCACAAGAGCGTTGCCTCATTACCATTGAAAGTTACTCCTGGACATCTATAAGCGCATGCGACCTACGATAGGTCCTTCAGGGATGTAATCATCGTCCCATACTGTAATAATACAGAAAAACGCAGGGCTTCAATTTTGGGCGTTTATTTGTTTTGGAGTACTTTTAAAAGGCATGTGGGGAAACATGTTCCGAGAGACATTAATTTGATTATAGCGAATGAAAGAGCTGGCAATATTGGCGCTCCTATTTCTATCCCTGGCCTGTGGAAGACCGGCGACTCAACTTCTGGAACTGGATATAGCGCCAGACTCAATACCGGAGGGTATCGCGGTCCATCCGGAAACAGGGGATATCTATGTCAGCAGCGTTCACCTCGACAAAATAACCCGGTCCGCTCCGGAAGGCAGGAACGGCGTGGACGTTATCCGGTCCGGGGAATACGGGTATACTGCGGGGGTAGGGATGGAAGTATTTCAGAATTCTCTGTTGGCCCTTGGTAGTGATAACAGAAAAAAGAAATCGCTTCTGTTACAGATCGGGCTCAGCAATGATTTGCTCGTAAACCGTTTTACCCTACCGGACAGTATCCCAAATTATTTCAACGACCTTGCGATGGATAACGATATGAACGCCTATATTACGGATACGGAATTTCACAAAATTTATAAATTCGATTCCAAACGCGCTGCTATAACCCTTTATATGGAAAATGAGCAAATTCAACATCCCAATGGGATTACCATATCCGCTGATGGAAGCAAATTATTTATCGACTCTTATCTTTCCGGTATCCGGATCGTAGACATACAGTCCGGGCAAATATTGAACGGCCCCCACCCACCTTCCGCAGGAAAAGGGATTGATGGATTAAAATATTATCAAAATAAACTCTATGCGGTCCTGAACGGTGCGGGAATGGATTATTCGGCCCACGGGCTCTATGAATTTCAGCTCTCCTCAAATGAGGAAACTATTGTTTCGGCCGCACCGGTTGCGATCAACCATCCAAAAATGGACATCCCGACCACTGTCGATATCGTCGACGATACTGCCTACTTATTGTTAAACAGTCAATTGGAAAATTTGGATCAGGCAACCCATGAGATCATCGCCCGGACGAAGCTTACAAAAACATATGTGCTTAAAATAGACCTTAAGCGTTTTAATAAAAAATGAACATACGGCAGATCAATTTTAACGGGATATGCTGTTTTCAATCCGGATAAAACCATGAAATCAGGTTGTACATTCTTTTTCCTATTATTTATTTTCTATTGTTCTGGTCAGTCCAACGGAACGGATTTAAGTGCACTTATCCAAGCTAGCCCGTCTATTACAGGAAAAGCGGAATATTTAAACTCGCCCTTTGTTACCGCCGGGGACCGGGTATATATGGTTGGCCATCAGGATGGGACTTTTCCGGAGTTAGGCTGGCATATAGAAAATGAGATGGGCGGAATTTGGGACCATCCCATTAAATTGATGGACGGTTTTCAGGTGAATTTAATTTGGGGTGATGAGGTATACCGTTTAAACAATGCCGAATCTTTTACGAATTACCCTTTCGCAAACAGGCATTCCTTCGAGATTAAAAGCAAAAACATTCAGATTGAAAGATGGCAATTTGTTCCTGATACGAAACAGGGAATAGTAGTACAGTTGAGACTTAAAAATAAAAGCGCTGCCAGCCAGGAGTTCAAACTTCGATTTGTAGGGAATGCCGACCTAAGGCCAACCTGGCTGGGAGAACGAACCAAGCTCATAGATTACCCGGATGAAGCTACTTTCAGCAAGGAAACGGATGCATGGGTTGTAAAAGACAGTTTAAATCCCTGGTTTGTAGTTTACGGGGCAAACGAACAATCGCAAAGTCATCAGCCAGAAACATCCGGGTATACCGGGAAAGGAGTGTCAAATTCGTTGGATTATGCCGTTTCAATGGAAGGAAACTGTTTTCAAATTATCAATTTTATCATAGCGGGCTCCTATACTTCCAAAGAAGATGCGTTGAACACCTATAGGGAACTTCAAAATAATATAGTCGCCGATTTTAATGAGAAACAAGATCGGTATAAATTGTTGGCAACGAATTCCAAATTGACCGTACCCGACAAGAAAATAGAGGAAACTTTTGAATGGTTAAAATATAACGCCGACTGGATGGTGCGGACAGTCCCTGAAATAGGAACGGGAATAGGTGCGGGACTTCCGGACTACCCGTGGTGGTTTGGAGTGGATAGCGAATATGCCCTAAAGGGTTATATGGCCATAGGGCAGCGTGAAATTGTTTATCAGACCATCGAATTATTGGATAGCTTGTCTTCCGCAATTAACGGCAATGGCAGGATCGTCCATGAAACCTCTACAAACGGTGCTGTGTTTAACAAGGGTAATATTAATGAAACACCACAATTTGCATCCTTGATCTGGGAGGTTTATCAATGGAACGGGGATATCGATTTTTTAAAAAAGTACTACCCTACCATCAAAAAAGGATTGCACTGGCTTCTATCGGAAAATGATCCTGACAAAAATCTTTTCCCCAATGGTTTTGGCATGATGGAGATCCATGGATTGGACAGTGAAATGATTGATGTTGCCGTGTATTCTCAAAGAGCCTTTGAGGATGCGGCCAAAATAGCCGAAGAATTGGGCGATAAAGATTTATCGAAGTTTTATGAGAAAACAGCATTGACCCTGAAAGACGAGATCAACAGCGAGTTTTGGTCGGAAGAATTCAACTCCTATGCAGACTTCATAGGCACGGATGAACAGGCCCTGAAGTTGATCGATGATGCCATTGTAAGGGCCGATACCTTAAACAAACCCTGGGCCGTTACAGAATTAAACGAAACAAAGGAGTACATTTTATCAAATCCCTCAAAAGATTCAAGACCCTTTGTTTTACATCATAATTGGGTGGTGAATACCCCAATGGAAATGAAAGTTGCCGATGAACAAAAGGCTCTTAAAGCATTGAGAACGGCCGAAAAATTTGTAAATCCCTTTGGCGTTTTTGTTACCGGCATAGACCGGGACGAGTCGGCCGGTTCGGACGATGGATCTTTCAAGGGGAGCAAGGTCTTTTCTTATACGGGGGCCGTTATGACATTGCCCACAGGAGTTCAGGCAGTGGCTGAAAATAACTATAACCGTCCCAATGAGGCTTTAAATTATTTGAAAAGAATGTCGAGAACGTTCAGTTATGCGCTTCCGGGTAGTATGTATGAGGTTTCCCCCGATTATGGTATGATAGCGCAGGCCTGGAATATTTACGGTTTTGCCATCCCTGTTGTACAACAATTTTTTGGCATACGGCCCGAAGCCTCAAAGAAAAAGATAGGGATTGCCCCGCAAATGCCAGACGAATGGGATAAGGCATCACTGGAAAATGTAATGGTCGCGGATAATAAAGTATCCGTATTTTACAGCAATATAAAGGGAAATCTAAAACTTAAAGTCGTTCAGGAAAACCCGGATTGGTTAATCGAGATTGTATTTCCGGAAAAAAGTGGGGATTTAAATTATAAAGTTATTGAAAGCTCCGTAAAGCCTGTAAAGGATGATGGCAAGCTCGTATTTAGTTCCGAGGCAAAAACAACAGAATTGACTTTACAGTGTAGTAAGCAATAAGAGCCATTAATTTGTGTTCCGTCTTGTACTCCCCGACTGATAATGAATTGAAAAAATAGTGATTTCAGTTTCATTTCTCCGTTATGAGCCTTAAAATTTTAGCAGGGTTTTGTTTAGTAAACCAACATTCATTTTTATATTTAATCGGAAAATCTTATAGGGCGAGACACCTGGTCCGGATAAATTATAGTATTTAGCAGGATAATCAACGAAATACCATGAATACCTTTAGGGCAACTCTAATAACGCTGTTTGGAATGATAACGCAGGAATTTTTTTCGGATACAAGGCACCAAAAACGGAGTTTAGCAGGGCTAAATGAGTATTTTGGTAACGAAGTAGCTGGGAAAAAGAACAAGTTGGCAACCAAAGTAGGGGTTTTAGAGCTGCCATTTAATAAAATACTTCTTATATCCTTGCTTTTCTGGACAGGGTGTAAGAAGGAAGGAAGTCCGCAGATTCAATTAAACGCCGCAACGCAGAAGGTAGAATTGTTTGGGGAGGATATCATATCCACCCGTCTTTATGAAAGGGATATCGCCATATCGCCAGACGGAACAGAGCTCATTTATACCCTTGGAAACTACAGGCAATCCTTTCGTTGTCTGGTGAGTATTAAAAAGGGGGTTGCCGCTTGGCAAGAAAAACAGCTTGTATCCTTTACGGGAAGATATCAGGACATTGAGCCGTTTTTCTCCACGGATGGGACGAAATTGTTTTTTGCATCCACAAGGCCTATGGATTCGGACACTACAAGAAGCGACTACAATATCTGGTTTTCGAAGAAAACAGCTTTGGGATGGGGTGATCCTTCGCCCCTGGATACCATAATAAATACTTCAAAAGATGAGTTTTATCCTGCCGTCAGCAAAAATGGTAATCTGTATTTTACCGCCACAAGGGAAAATGGTATTGGGAGGGAAGATATTTTTTTAAGTACGTTTAACAATGGCAAATATCAATCTCCCGTACCCCTGGACAGCACGGTAAATTCGGCTGCATTTGAATTCAATGCCTATGTTAACCCGGATGAGGATTTAATGGTTTTTAGTTCTTACGGCAGGGATGATGGTCTGGGCGGCGGCGATCTTTACTATTCCAGGCGAGATGCAAACGGTCGTTGGACGGAAGCCAAAAACATGGGGCCGGTAATCAACTCGGACAAACTGGATTATTGTCCTTTTATTGACGTGCCACGAGGAAACTTTTATTTTACCAGTGAGCGTGGGAATGCATTGGACAAGGAGTTAAAAACGGTTGGGAAGTTTGAGGAAGAGGCCAACCGGGTTCTGAACGGTCTGGGCAATATTTATCGGGTGAATATAGAAGCACTAGATCTAAAGTAACTACTATGAAACCAATTAACCTTAATGAAAAGCATGCAGCCTTCAGTAAACAATGGCATCCCCATCAAATAGCCACGGTGGACGATATGCAGGTCCTCCTGGCAAAAATTCAGGGCGAATTTGTCTGGCATGCCCACCAGGATGAGGATGAACTTTTCCAGGTATTAAAAGGCACTTTATACATGCAATTCAGAGACCGGACCGAAGTGGTAAAAGAGGGTGAGATCATAGTGGTCCCCAAGGGGGTTGAACATTGCCCGGCTACAAAAAATGATGAAGAGGTGCATCTGTTACTTTTTGAAAAGAAAAGTACGGCACATACGGGTGATGTGCATTGTGAAATGACCCAAACGGAATACCCCGGGATATGAGGCGCACACTATTACTTCTGTTGTTTTTTGGCCTGCTGGGACCTACCTCGCTGAACGCTCAAAAAGCGCTGGATAAATCTGAAAGGTCTTTTGCTAAAATAAACCCCGCCGAGGGTACCAGGGGCGTGTCCATGACCAATGATTATGGAAAAAATGGATCATGCGAATCACCTTTCCGAAAGGCGTGGGTCCAACAATTAAAAACCAGCTCATCATTGGGCGAAAGATTACGGCACTTATAAAGAGTTTCACGATTGCCTTGTAGTACCATCCCTGCAACAATTAGATGCTAAAATCGATTCTCCGGAAGGCGAAAGGCAGTGATGGTCAACGGCAAACAACGTAGAAAAGATCCTTTCAATCATAGCCAATGCCGAAAAATACTGGAATGTCAACCCTGCTAAAATTGCCGTAACGGGCTATAGCAATGGCGGCAATGGAAGTTGGTTTTTTGCAGAAAATCACCCGGATCTCTTGTCGGCGGCAATCCCGATGGCCAGTGGGTATCCGGTCAAAAAAAAGATCGGTGTGCCATTGTATGTCATACACGGAACAAAGGATGAACTGTTTCAACTAAAGATAACAGAGCAATGGGTTGCGAATACGAGAAATGCCGGAAGTAATGTAACTTTGGCAGTGAATAAAGAACTTTCCCATTTTCAGGCTTGTGCCTATGTGGACGAACTGAAGAAAGCAGGGGACTGGCTTAAGCAACTATGGCAAAAACAATGAAGGTTTTACATCTGGATACCAACCATCCCCTACTACTGGAACAATTGGAAACACTGGGATTCCAGAATTATGAAGATTACAGTTCTGCGAAATCTGAAATAGAAAAAAAGATACACCACTACGAAGGTATTATAATCCGAAGTCGGTTTTCACTGGACAGCACCTTTTTAGAAAAGGCTACAAACCTGAAATTTATAGGGCGTGTTGGCGCCGGATTGGAAAACATTGATGTGGGCTATGCGGAACACAGGGGGATTGTTTTGATTGCCGCTCCGGAAGGCAACCGGAATGCAGTAGGAGAACATGCACTGGGAATGCTTCTCTCTCTTTTTAATAACCTCAACAAGGCGGACGGTGAAATCCGTAACGGTCGTTGGGACCGGGAAGGCAACAGGGGACATGAATTGGACGGAAAAACCATAGGCCTTGTAGGCTACGGCAATATGGGCAAAGCCTTTGCCAGAAAATTGATAGGGTTCGATGCTGAAGTTATCTGTTATGATATCGATGGGGGGGTGGGTGATGAATATGCCAGGCAAGTGGGTATTATGGAACTGAGACAAAGAACGGATGTCCTGAGCCTTCATGTGCCTCAAACCCCCCAAACCCTCGGAATGATTAATACTGATTATATCAATTCTTTTCAAAACCGGTTTTGGTTATTGAATACGGCCAGGGGTAAATGTGTTGTAACAGAAGATTTGGTAACCGCGTTGGAATCAGGCAAAATACTGGGTGCCGGATTGGACGTTCTGGAATACGAAAAATCCTCTTTTGAAAACCTGTTTACGGAAGATAACCTGCCGGCCGCGTTTCAATATTTGATCCAGGCAAAGAATGTGCTGCTCAGCCCGCATGTTGCCGGCTGGACAGTGGAGAGCAAGGCAAAACTGGCGCAGACCATAGTGGACAAGATCAAGAAAAGATTTTGCTAAATTAGCCTGTGCAAAAGACCGTTTTAATATTTGGATTATTGATCCTTGCGTTGCTGCTGCTATTTCAAATCAGCACTTACTCCGTCATCAGTGGTAATTTAAAAGTTGAATTTGTTATAGCTGCTGTTGCAGTCATTTTTTTTATTATTGGGGTTTATCTCAACAAGAGAAGTCTTCAAAAAAAGTAGTCGCGAACAGAAACCATTGATCATGCTCAAATTGAAAAACTGGGATTGAGCAACAGGGAGTATGAAGTATTGCAGGAAATATCCAACGGTTTGTCTAATAAGGAGATCGCAGATAAACTTTTCGTCTCTGAAAGTACGATTAAGACCCATGTTTCCAACCTCCTGGTTAAATTAAACGCCAAACGCCGTACCCAGGCGCTTCAGATTGCAAAGGAGCTTCAGATCCTTTAAAAGTAAAGACTTCCTATGAAAGTACGAGTAAATTGGTACTTTAGTATGACTCAGATTTGCTTCCCCCATTTTAGTTTTGAAGTATTTCAATTTAAATCGAAAAATATGAAAAAAACAATCATTAAGTTTGGCATGTACGGTCTGGTTCTCGCATTCATCCTGTTCCTGGGAGGGCTCACCTTTGGAAGGGGGATGGATTTCTCTGCCCAGGAAGTTGTTGGCTACGTCACCATGGTGGCTTCCCTGACCTTTGTTTTTTTCGGGATTAAACATTTCAGGGATAACGTGAATAACGGAAAGATCAGCTTCAGGAGAGCAGTACTTGTTGGATTACTTATATCCCTCTTCACCGCCGCAGGAATCGCTATTGCCGATTTCATCTACACCACAGCCATAAATCCGGATTTTTTTAAGGAATACACAGCGGTTATGCGGGACGAGGGATATAAAGGGGAGATCCCCGATTACGGCAGCGGTTTCATGGCCATACTTATGTTTATGACTGTAATGATCATAGGATTGATCATCTCCTTAATTTCTGCATTTATCCTTCAAAGAAAAGCCTAGCACTATGACCTCTGACGCAACCACTCCGGAAAAATATATCGCAGAATTGCCCCGGGAACGGGGAGAAGCAATTTCCAAACTGCGTTTAACCGTTAAAGAAAATTTACCCAAAGGTTTTCAGGAAACGATGAACTACGGAATGATAGGTTATGTGGTACCTCACAACATTTACCCTGATGGCTACCATTGCAGCCCGGAGCTACCCTTGCCCTTCATGAACATAGCTTCCCAAAAAAACTTTGTGGCCTTATATCATATGGGCCTGTATTCCGACAAAAAAATATTGTATTGGTTTGTCGGAGAATATCCGAAGCATGTTAAAACTAAATTGGATATGGGAAAAAGCTGCATCAGGTTCAGGAAGCCAGAAACCATTCCATACAAGTTAATAGGGGAACTTTGCACCAGGATGACGGTAAAGGATTGGATAGCCTTATATGAAAAAAATGTAAAAAAAGTGACTAATGGGCAGCCGTCTTCAGAGGAGTGAAAACATATTAACATCCGGGGAAGTTTGAGGTAGCAAGTGAGAACGCAGAAGTTCCTCGAAGCCTCTCAATTTTTTAATTTATTTATGATCAGGTAATTACAAAAATTTAAAAGCATGAAAAACAGAGTGACAGGATTAGGCGGATTTTTCTTTAAGACAAAGGACCCCGATAAAATCAGGGAAGGGTATAAAGACCATCTGGGGCTTAACACGGACCAATACGGCTGTACTTTCCGGTGGAAAGACAAGGAGGGCAGGGACTGCGCAACCCAATGGAGCCCGTTCAAAGAGGACACTACTTATTTTGATCCCAGTGAAAAACAATTTATGATGAATTTCAGGGTTGAAAATCTGGCAGAACTTCTGATAGTTTTGAAGGGAGAAGGGGTCACTGTAGTGGGCGAAATTGAGGTGTACGATTACGGTAAGTTTGGATGGATACTAGACCCGGAAGGAAACAAACTGGAACTTTGGGAACCAGTTGATAAAGCGTTCCCCTGATTTCAAAAATAATTATTACATTTAACTCCAGTATGAACCAACAAAACAACGACCATGTCAGAAGACAACAAAGAATTTGAGGATAAAGCGGAAGACGCATTTGACAATTCAAAAGAATCCGCGGAGGAATTTTCCGAAGACACCAAAAGAGCGGGTAGGGATTTTTCTAACGAGGCAAAGAAAACGGCTAACGAGTTTTCTGAAGGACTCAAAGGAGCGGGAGGGGAAAACAAGAAAATAATGGCAGGTATTCTGGCGATCGTGTTAGGCGCTTTTGGAGTCCATAAATTTATCCTAGGATACCAAAAGGAAGGAATAATTCTCTTGGCAATTTCATTGGTAGGCATTGTTTTGAGTTGCGTGGGAATTGGAGTTTTTATTGTATGGATAACGGGACTGATTGGTTTGGTTGAGGGGATCATCTATCTTACCAAATCGGACGAGGAATTTTACAACACCTACCAGGTGGGTAAAAAACCCTGGTTCTAAGATAAAAAGGGTTGGATCAATATGATTTGGCCTTTTTGCTTATTATCTTAATCGTAATATTGCAATATTACAATTTAATTGTTATCTTTGTGCTATGGGAGTCTCAAAAACACAACTTTTTAATATTTCGCAGAACGCTGTCGCCAGGGCTGCCAAAGTTTTGGCCCACCCGGCCAGGGTCGCCATATTGCAGTATATCAGCAGGCAGGAGAATTGTATCTGTACTGATCTCGTGGACGTAATTGGCTTATCGCAGCCCACCATATCACAGCATCTGAATGAAATAAAAAAAGCAGGGCTGCTCCAGGGCACTTTTGAAGGAAAAAATCTCTGCTATTGTATCAACAGGGAAAAATGGGAAGAAGTGCAGGAACTTTTCCATGCCTTCTTTGGTAAAATAAATCAAAATTGTTGTTAAGGTGAAATCCTAAAAACAATCACTAATGTCCGGTTAAAGACGTAAGACCGTTGCGCTACAAGACATAAGACGTAAGACTTGCTTGTAACCAACCGAAATCATATAGTTGATTTCAGGTGCTTGTTGGCAATGTATGAAAAGCAAGCCCTTGGCTAACAAATCTAATGGGAACGCCCAATATGCTTGCAGTTTTGGTATTACCGGACAACAATAAAAAAAAATTACGGGAACGAAAGGAACCATGACACTTATTAATAGTATCCGAAGCATTTCTATGGCAAATGATAGTTAACTTTTTAATACAATAAATCTACACCTATGAAAACTCAAGAATTTTTATCCCTCCTGGGACAACACCAGAATAAAAGCCTCCTGTTTGAATATCAATCAGGGTTCCTGGTAGGTGCCAACTACCATATTACCGAAGTAAAAAACAGCCGCATTGATTCGGTGGATTGCGGAGCCCGGACCGACTCCTGGGACGAAACCATTGTACAACTTTGGGAAAGCCCGAAGGAAAAGGAGAAAACCGAATATTTATCGGCTTATAAGACCCTCGGGATTTTAAATAAAGTTAACGGCCTAAAGCCTATGGAACCAAATGCGGAGATAAAATTTGAATACGGCAATCCTACCTTTAATACGGCACAATTGTTTGTAAAAGATTCGGTGGTAAAGGAAGATGTATTGCTGATCCGTCTGGCCATTGAAAAAACGGATTGCAAGGCCAAGGAAGAATGCGGCGTCCCAGTTGCGGCCGGGGCTACGGCTGAGGCGTGTTGCTCCGCCGAAAGTGGTTGCTGTTAAAGGAACTATACATGAACAAGATCACTATAAGGCCAATGAGCCAAACTGATTGGCCGTCTGTCTCCGCTATATATTCCGAAGGTATCGCAACCGGTTTTGCCACCTTTGAAAAGGACATCCCGGGCTATGATTCCTGGGATAAAAACCACCTGCCCTCCTGCCGGTTGGTTGCTGAAAATGAAGGTCAAATATTAGCGTGGGCGGCCTTGTCCCCCGTCTCAGACCGATGCGTATACGGTGGAGTAGCAGAGGTGAGCGTCTACGTGGGTAAGGATTCCAGAGGTTTTGGGATCGGAAAATTGCTGATGGAGGCGTTGATTGATCAAAGCGAACAGCAGGGGCTATGGGCCCTGCAGTCCGGAATTTTTCCTGAAAATATTGGCAGTATTAAGTTGCATGAGCAAGTTGGTTTCAGACGTATCGGAATTAGAGAGCGGGTGGGTAAACTTAATGGTGTTTGGAAGGATAATGTGCTCTTTGAAAAAAGAAGTAAAAAAGTTGGGATTGATTAGAAGTCTAAAATTCAGAAATGAAAAACATACTTGTATTGTGCACCGGAAACTCCTGCCGCAGCCAGATGGCTCATGGGTATCTGGAAACGCTTCAGGAGGGAAAAGCAACCATATACAGCGCCGGAATTGAAACCCACGGATTAAACCCGGGAGCCGTGGCCATTATGCGGGAAGATGGAATAGATATTTCCGGGCATACCTCCAATAATGTAGAGGAGTATGCCGGGATTGACTGGGATTTTATAATTACCGTTTGCGACCATGCCAGGGAAAACTGTCCCTATATTCCGTCAAAAAAGGCAAAACGCATTCATCATAACTTTTTTGATCCTTCTAAGGTAGCGGGCCCCGGGGAGGAAAAGCATCGGGCATTTCTAAAAGCCCGGAATGAGATCAGGGAGTTTTGCAGGCATTTTGTAAAGGCTGAATTAGCCTAGGAGGAACCGTTGCCTTCGGCAAGTTTGCGTTCCAATTCTTCCTGAAACTCCTCCATCACCGGTCTGACCGTGCTTTCGGGCAGGTCGGCAATTTTAATATACATCAGCCCGTCCACAGAATTATTAAAAAGCGGATCAACGTTAAATGCCACTACTTTGGCATTTTGTTTAATATACTTTTTAATCAGTACGGGTAAGCGCAAACTACCGGGCTCCACCTCTTCAATAAGTCTATCAAATTTATTGAGGTCTGCTTCTGTTTCATCAAAAACAAATTCCTTGTCCGCATCCTTCAATTTTACCTTGAACTCCTTTTTTGGCCTAACATACTGCGCCACATAGGGATCCCAGTAATGGGATTTCATAAATTCAATCATGAGCGACTTGGAGAAATTGGAGAATTGATTGCTTATACTCACCCCTCCTATTAGAAATTTGTGCTCCGGATGCCGGAGCGTAGTATGAACAATGCCTTTCCATAACAAAAAAAGAGGCATGGGTTTTTGCTGGTATTCCTTAACAATATATGCCCGGCCCATTTCTATGGATTGCCTCATCATTCCGTGTAGTTCGGGTTCAAAACCGAACAGATCCTGTAGATAAAATCCGTCTATTCCGTAGGTATCAAAAATTTCAGTCCCCATTCCCATGCGATAGGCTCCCACGATACACCTTTCGTAGTCATCCCAAAGAAATAAATGGTAGTAATAATCATCAAACCTATCCAGGTCAATCGAATTATTGGTACCCTCCCCTATAGCCCTGAAAGTAACTTCCCGCTGACGCCCAATTTCGTTTAAAATAAAAGGCATGTCGCTTTTTTGCGCCAGGAACACCTCATAGTTTTTACTTTGCAGCAAACGGCAATCCTTCTCTCTAAGTTTCTCAATTTCGCCTTGTATTACTTCTTTACGAACCGCCACCGCGATTTTTCTCGGGGGTTTAGGTATCTTCAAAGTGGAAGGTATCTGGTCAAAAAGTCGTTCTTTCTCATATGCGTGTGCAAGCATGTAGGTCTTCATGCGCAGGAGCTCCGTAAATTCTTCCAGGGTCTCCTGTTCATTTTGTGCCTGGACCGATATTGGTTGCCCAATTCTTACTTTGATAGACCTGTTCCTTTGCGTGGTAATTTCGGAAGGCAGCTTTGCCGTCCTGAAAATATCATTGATCCTGGACAAATAATAAAAAAGTTTACTATTCTTAGCATGAAAATAAATGGGTACCACCGGAACCTCAGCTTTACGGATTAGTTTAAGTGCCGCTTCTTCCCAGGGCCGGTCTACAATGAGCTTTCCATCTTTGTAAGTTGAGACTTCCCCGGCCGGAAATATCCCAAGCGGGTGCCCGCCCCGGATGTGCTCAAATGCACTTTTAAAGCCCGAAATACTGCTTTTGGCATCTTTGTGTTCTTCAAAAGGATTTACCGGCATTATAAAGGGTACCATAGGTTTTATCCTGTGTAGAAGAAAATTGGCGATGATCTTGAAATCCGGACGGTGTCCCAACATCAGTTTCAGCAACAGCACCCCATCTATTCCTCCCAACGGATGGTTGCTGATCGTAATATAGGAGCCTTCCCTGGGAAGTCGCTTAAAATCCTCCTGGGGTATTTCAAAATCTATTTCGTAATGCTCAAGAATAGCGTCCAGGAATGCAACTCCCTCTAAATGTTTGTGCTTGTCATAAAATCCGTTGATGGAAGAAATTTTGGTGATCCGCATCAGGAACCATCCCATAAATGTCCCCAAAAGGCCGTATTGCTGTATGTTTATTGCCTTGGCTACCTCTTTTGCGGTTACTAAACCCATAGATTGTCAAAGTATTGCATTGGTAAATATAGGGAAATCGCAAGTGGACACCCCTATTTTAACATTTACCATCTATGAGTGGATATGATTATTTTACTACCAGTTGCAGGGTTTCTTTACCACGCTGTTCCAACAAAATTTCCTTCCCGTTTTGTAGGGATTTAATGGCCTCCGCATCAAAATGTCTGATGGTGTAAAGTGAAACTCCCTCATGGTGTACCACTTTAAATTTTCCTTTTAAGCGGTCTAGCAATTCTTGTAACTTCCCGAATTTATTATCCACACAAACCGAAAAACTAATGGCCGAATTCTGGATCAGATCCACTTTCATCTTATGGTCGTGCAATAATTTAAAAAGGTCGCTGATGCTGTCCTCCACAATAAAGGAGAAATCCAGGGAGGACAGCTTCATCAGTACCTGATCTTTTTTAACAATGAAACAAGGTACCTCAGGATCTATCCCCATTCCCTTTCCAACCGTTGTACCCGGCTCCCCGGGTTTTATGAATGATTTCACATATAATGGAATCTCTTTACGTTGCAATGGTTGCAACGTTTTTGGGTGTATCACAGAGGCGCCGTAAAAAGCAAGTTCTATAGCTTCGCGATACGATATTTTATTTAACAATTGCGTCTTTTCAAAATATCTGGGGTCTGCATTCAGGACACCGGGGACATCCTTCCAGATGGTAACGGAATTGGCATTTAGACAATACGCTAATATTGCCGCTGTATAATCCGATCCCTCTCTTCCCAGAGTGGTCGTAAAATTGTTGTCATCACTTCCCAGAAAACCCTGAGTGATGTAAAATTTACCCTTTTCAACTCCCTTGGAAATCTCCTCCTGGGTTTTTTCCCAGTTCACTTTTACATCCCTGTAATTATCATCGGTCTTGATAAAATTACGCACATCGAGCAAGGTATTTTCCATCCCAACTTCGTTGAGATAAGCGCTTACAATACTGCTGGAGAATAATTCACCGTAACCCACAACCTGGTCATACACAAAACTATATTTGGGTGATTTGTTCCAGGTTAAAAACCCCCGGATCTCTTCAAAGAGAGATGCTATTTTATCATAAATTGGATGCCGGTTACTTGAGAATAGTCCATCCAAGATATCCTGATGATATTGTTTGACCTCCTGTAAAACCGAAGGCAGCATTGTTCTATCGGTAAAATAACTGTCCACCACCTTTTCCATGGCGTTGGTGGTTTTTCCCATAGCAGAGACCACCAAAAATGTGTCTTTGTGCCCTGTTTCTCTCAGGACATTCACCAGGTTCTTAACCCCACTGGCATCTTTAACTGAAGCTCCTCCGAATTTAAAGATTCTCATAAATTCTATATTAAATTTATTCCCTCTGACAATTTATGCGGAACTCAGCGGATGCCCAGAGAGAAGATCTTATAATTTGTCTATATAATTTTCAATTCCTTTTTCATCCAATTGCACCACATCCCAGTAGCGCATTACCTTTGCGCCCTTTTTTTCATAAAACGATATGGCCGGTTCATTCCAATCGAGGACCTCCCAGCTTATGCGTTTCACGCCCAACCGATGTCCGTATTTCACAACTTCATTCAGAAGTGCCGTTCCCAGCCCGCTTCCTCTCATTTTTTTTGAAACTATCAGATCTTCCAAATGAATTGCCGGACCCTTCCACGTGGAGTATCTGTCATAAACCAGGGCCATGCCCATTATTTCTACCCCAACCTCGGCCACAAAACACTGAAATCGCCTTTCTGAACTAAAGCCGTCCCTGATGAGATCTTCGGCACTGATCTCCACCGCATGGGGCTCCTTTTCAAATTTGGCCAGTTCCCTGATCAACTCCATAACCTGGGGCACATCACTAGCCTTTGCCATTCTAATATGGTACTCCATAATTGTTACAAATAAAACACAAAGTTATATATTTCAAAAACCATAAAAGGCCGAAATCGTTGTAGTTTCACAAAATAACCGATATTTGTGCCTAAATAACGCTACCTTCCTTTTATGCAGAAAAAAAATAGGACGCTGGGCGAGTTTATCATTGAAAACCAGTCCGAGTTTCAATATTCCTCCGGTGAACTCTCCAAACTTATCAATGCACTGCGA
Source organism: Flavobacteriaceae bacterium (assembly GCA_041743085.1). Taxonomy (GTDB): domain Bacteria; phylum Bacteroidota; class Bacteroidia; order Flavobacteriales; family Flavobacteriaceae; genus JAFMPW01. The sequence continues at coordinate 38,436 of JBGTNL010000004.1, read as the reverse complement.
CTGGCATGCAAAGTTGTTAACCACGAAGTAAATAAAGCCGGCCTTATAGATATTTTAGGCGATGCAGGTGACACCAATGTCCAGGGGGAAGATCAGCAGAAATTAGATGTCCTCGCCAACGAAAAATTTATCCAAACGCTTAAAAACCGGGAAATTGTATGTGGTATTGCTTCTGAGGAAGAAGAAGATTACATAAGTATTAACAGTAATGATAAACAACATCAGAATAAATATGTGGTATTGATAGATCCCCTGGATGGGTCGTCAAATATTGACGTAAACGTTTCTGTTGGTTCTATCTTTTCTATTTATCGGAGGATAACGCCCGTGGGCACTCCGGTTACCCTTGAAGACTTTTTACAACCCGGGATCAATCAGGTGGCCGCAGGTTATATCATTTACGGAACCTCCACCATGCTGGTCTACACCACAGGCCATGGGGTGAATGGTTTCACACTCAATCCCGCAATAGGCACCTTCTATTTGTCCCACCCCAATATGGAGTTTCCCGAAACCGGTCAAATTTATTCCATAAATGAAGGCAATTATATTCATTTTCCACAGGGCGTAAAAGACTATATTAAATACTGCCAGAAGGAAGAAGAGGACAGACCCTATACCTCAAGGTACATCGGTTCCCTGGTTTCAGATTTTCACAGGAATATGATCAAGGGCGGTATCTACATCTACCCAAAAAGTAGTGTGGCGTCTGAAGGAAAGTTGCGATTATTGTATGAGTGCAACCCCATGGCCTTTTTGGCGGAACAGGCCAATGGGAAAGCCACGAATGGATTTAGACGTATTATGGAAATACAACCCACCGAGCTTCATCAACGGGTGCCCTTCTTTTGTGGCAGTGTAAAAATGGTGGAAAAAGCAGAAGAATTTATGGCCCGGTATGCCTGAAAGAGCAAATAATCGTGACTTCTTTTTTAATTTTTTAAGAGATACAGATAGTCATCAAAATCTATCCTTCCGCTAAAAATAGCCACGGATCTTTCAATTATTTTATTGGCACTTTCTGAGGAAAACCCCAACCCGATGGCATATTTTTTCAATAGCACCATTTCTTCATCATCTATGATATGATCGGCGAAGATGATTTTGAACAAATCGAACAGCCTTTCCAACCGCTTTTCGGAAGAGCTCGGAGGATCAATAGGATATTTATTCTCGCGCTTCATAACCTCCTTGTATTCGGCAGGGGTAATATCAAGTTTATAAGCAAAGCTGTCTAAAAGTTTCCGTTCTTCAGGGTGAATTTCACCATCCGTGGCGGCCAGGGATGCTATGGCTGCGAAATGGGCCAAATTACGGCGATGCTCACTATTTCCATACAAATCAACAAATGACATAAATAAGTAGTTTAATCGTTAGAATTCCCCGATGCCCTGCGTCGGGGTTCCGCTGTTTTGTCATTCCCGCAAAAGCGGGAATCTAAATAACGGTATTTCGATTTTTGGCCTTCGGGCAAAAATGCTTGTATTGGGCTTGCCGAAATGATCCCGATAATTATCGGGACAGCGAAACCTGTGCCTGCCGCAGGCAGGGATAATTGCCCGCCAGAGGCGGGTAAACTTTTAAGAAATACTTTATTTAAGGCAAATATAAATTTTTTAAGGGTCATTATTTGAATTAAAGGCGAACTTTATTTTGGTCCGAAATTCGTAACTTCCCGCAGCTATGGAGCATCCCCTTCTGGAATTTACGGACAAAGGTATTTATTGCAAAGAAGCGGATGTTTACCTGGATCCATGGAAACCAGTAAGTAAGGCAATCATTTCACATGGCCATGCCGATCATAGCCGTTGGGGCCATAAAAAATATATAACTCACCATAGAAACGTTCCGATTATCTCGCACCGGCTTGGAGACATAAAGGTCACCGGTAAGGCATGGGGAGAAACATTTACCGTAAATGGTGTGAAATTCAGTCTGCATCCTGCAGGCCATATTATAGGGTCCTCACAAATCAAGGTGGAGCACAAAGGGGAAATTTGGGTTTTTACCGGGGATTATAAAACAGAGGATGATGGCATAGTAAGCCCATTTGAGCCCATTAAATGTAATACCTTCATCACGGAATGTACCTTTGGTCTCCCGGCCTTTAAATGGACTCCTCAAAAAGAAGTTTTTAATGATATAAACAACTGGTGGGCAGAGAACAGGGCAGAGGGTAAAACTTCAGTGCTATTCGGCTATACTTTGGGAAAAGCACAGCGGTTACTGAGTTACCTCGATACCTCCATTGGCAAAATTTATACCCATGGGGCCGTGGAAAATATGACCGAAGTGTTACGCCCCCTTGTAAATTTTCCGGAAACTACCCGTATTACGGGTGAGACGAAGAAAAATGAACTCCTTGGAAATATTGTCCTGGCCCCGCCAAGTGCACATGGGAGTCCCTGGATCAGAAAAATGGTTCCCTATGTTACGGCCTCCGCCAGCGGATGGATGACCTTTAGGGGAGCGCGAAGAAGGCGGGCTATAGACAAGGGTTTTGTGCTCAGTGATCATTGCGATTGGACCGGACTACTGGAGAGTATAAAGGCAACGGGCGCTGAGAAGATCATCTGCACCCATGGGTATACCGAAATATTCTCCAGATATCTCAGGGAACAAGGGTATGACGCTAGGACCGAAGAAACGCAGTATGAAGGGGAATTGGGAGAAATAACCCCTTCCAGGGACGATAGGGAAATAGAAGAAGTGGCCCTAAATACTTAGTATGGCTATGAGAATGAAACCTGAATGAAACAATTTGCCCAACTCATAAAAACACTGGATAGTACCAATAAGACCAATGTGAAGGTGCAGGCGCTGACCAATTATTTTAACGTTGCCAACCCTAAAGACAAGGTATGCACCATAGCCATACTTTCTCATCGCCGACCGCCCAGGCCTGTAAACACCACTTTGCTCCGGGTATGGTCCTCAGAGGTGGCGAATATTCCGTTGTGGTTATTTGAAGAAAGTTACCATATTGTCGGTGATCTTGCGGAAACGATAGCACTTATTATTCCTTCTTCGGAAAAAGGCACCGTCAAAACCCTTACTCAATTCCTGCAAGAAATGATCGCCCTTAAAAAAAGGTCAGAAGAAGAAAAGAAGGAATACCTTTTTGAAAATTGGAGGGATTTGGATTATTATGAGCGATTTGTCTTTACCAAATTAATTACCGGTGGATTTCGTATAGGTGTCAGTCAAAAGTTAATGACCCGTGCCCTTTCAAAATCAACGGGTATTGATGAAGATATCCTCGCTTACAAATTGATGGGCAACTGGGATCCAAACAGCATTACGTTCCGGGAATTGATACTTGAGGAAAACGAGAGCGATTACCTTTCCAAACCTTATCCCTTTTATCTGGCTTATGCCCTCGAAAGAGGGGTGTCGGATCTTGGCGATGTAAATGACTGGGCTGCCGAACATAAGTGGGACGGTATTCGTTCTCAGGTCATTTTACGCAATGATGAACTGTTTGTCTGGAGTCGTGGCGAGGAATTGGTAACGGATAAATATCCGGAATTTAATGATTTTGTCGGTGTTATTCCCAACGGAACCGTCATTGACGGTGAGATCCTGCCCTATCCCAGGGATCGGATCGGGACCTTTAACGATTTGCAAAAACGTATCGGAAGAAAAACAATTTCCGCTGCACTGCTTAAAAAGATCCCCGTTATACTAAAAGCGTATGACCTGTTGGAATGGAAAGGTAAGGATATTCGACATTTACCTTTATCGGAGCGAAGAAAATTACTGGAATATTTGCACAGCTGTTGTAGTTTTGAATCTAGTACGGATCCCAGCCAGAACTCCCGTATTCCGCTTTATCTCTCCGAATCCATTCACCTTACCACCTGGGAAGAGCTAGCTCAAGAAAGGGAACGGTCCAGGGAAGCACGCAGTGAAGGCCTGATGCTTAAAAGAAAAGATTCGCCTTATCTGGTAGGTCGAAAAAAAGGAGATTGGTGGAAATGGAAGGTAGACCCGCTAACCATAGATGCCGTCCTCACTTATGCCATGAGGGGTCATGGCCGCCGCAGCAATTTATTTACCGATTATACCTTTGCATTATGGCAGAATAAAGAAGATGGGGAAAAGGAATTGGTGACGTTTGCCAAGGCTTATTCCGGTCTAACCGATGCTGAATTCCGTCAGGTGGACAATTGGATAAAGAAAAATACATTGGAACGCTTTGGCCCGGTGCGCAGTGTTACCCCTCATCAGGTATTTGAGATCGCCTTTGAGGGCATTGCGCTTTCCCAAAGACATAAAAGCGGTGTGGCCACCCGCTTTCCACGGATACTTCGATGGCGAAAAGACAAAAAAATTGAAGAGGCTGATACCCTGGAGGATCTGAAAAGTATGATTTCTTAAGACGGAAAGGATCGCGCAAGTCATCTGTAATAATCCGGAATATCAATAAAATGAACCGATTTAAAAAGATAACATTTGGGAATTGTGCGGTGGTTTGGGATTTCGATTCCTTCCCACCCACCAGTTGGCGGGTACCTTCCCTTATCCCAAGGAGGGAACTTTAGAATGACGGTAAAGGAACTTTTTAAAATTGCGGAAACCTGGTTCCAGGAGCAAAATTGGCAGCCTTTCCCCTTCCAAAAAAAAACCTGGAGGGCATTTTTGGAGGGAAAACACGGCCTTCTAAATGCCCCGACGGGAAGTGGCAAAACGTATGCGCTGTGGTTTCCCATAGTGCTAAACTACATTCAAAAATACCCACAATACCAAACCCGGCACAAAAAGGGATTAAAAGCTATTTGGATTACGCCTCTCAGAGCCCTTTCCCAGGAGATCAGAGAATCTGCGGAAAGAGTTACAAAGGATTTGAATACGGGTCTTACCGTCGGGATCCGCACAGGCGACACTTCCCAAAAGGAAAGAACACAACAGCGTAAGACAATGCCAGATCTGCTGATCACCACCCCGGAAAGTCTGCAACTCCTTTTGGCCACCAAAGGGTATGACCAGATCTTTAAAGAGTGCTCTGCCGTGGTGGTAGACGAATGGCACGAGTTATTAGGTACAAAGCGTGGAGTTCAAATGGAACTTGGCCTGTCCCGGTTAAAGACGCTCGCCAAAGATCTGCGGATTTGGGGCATATCGGCTACCATCGGGAACCTGGAGCAAGCCAGAGAAGTACTTTTGGGACCTGAATCCAAAGCACATAAAAATTCTATCCTGATCAAGGCCAATCTCAATAAAAAAATTACGGTAAAAAGTATCATTCCCAGGGAGATGGAAACTTTTCCCTGGCGCGGTCATCTGGGTTTGCGCCTGTTAGAGGAGGTAGTACCTATCATCAACAACAGCAAAACAACACTTCTTTTCACCAATACCAGAAGTCAGTGCGAGATCTGGTTTCAGAAAATACTTGAAAAACACCCGGAATTTGCCGGCGAAATAGCCATGCACCACGGCAGTATCAACAAAGAGACAAGGATCTGGGTAGAGCAGGCCATCCGGAATGAAAGTCTTAAAGCTGTTGTCTGTACTTCAAGCCTGGATCTGGGGGTCGATTTTGCACCGGTGGAAACCGTTGTACAGATCGGGGGGCCAAAAGGGGTGGCCCGCTTCCTGCAACGCGCAGGGCGGAGTGGCCACAGACCGGGAAAGGAAAGTGTCATTTATTTTCTTCCCACTCATGCCATAGAGCTTGTGGAGGCATCGGCCTTGCAGCAGGCTGTGAAAAAGAAGGCTGTTGAGGATAGAATTCCGTATCTCAGCAGTTTTGATGTGTTGGTACAGTACTTAACTACCTTAGCGGTTTCAGATGGTTTTTACCCAGATGAAATCTATGCTGAAATAAAACAAACTTTCTGTTTTCAGGCTGTGACCGGGGAACAGTGGCAATGGCTTTTAAACTTTCTTGTATTGGGTAGCCAGAGCCTGAAATCCTATGACGAATATAAAAAGGTAGACGTAGGGGAAGATGGAAAATTCAAAGTAAGCAACAAGGGTGTTGCAATGCGGCATCGTTTCCAGATCGGGACTATCGTCGGTGATGCAAATATTACCGTGCGTTACCAAAAAGGTGGTTATATCGGCACTATAGAGGAGTCTTTTATTTCCAAATTAAGCCCCGGGGACGTGTTTACCTTTGCCGGCCGAAACCTGGAATTTATTCGGCTTAAAGGCATGCAGGCCCATGTCAGGAATTCTTCAAAAAAAACCAGCAAAGTACCCAGTTGGATGGGTGGCCGACTAACCCTTTCTGCACAGATGTCGGAATTATTGCGGCAGGAACTTTATTCGGTTAGCCTTAACAAAAAGGAACAATCAGCAGAGATTAGATCACTATCGCATCTTTTTGAAAGACAGCGCCTGGAAAGTATCGTCCCAAAACCAGACGAATTTCTTATAGAAACTTTTAAGACCCGCGACGGGTTTCACTATATTTTTTACCCCTTTGAAGGGCGGTTTGTACATGAAGCGATGGGAAGCTTATTAAGTTACCGTATCAGTTTGCTGCTTCCTATCACCTTCTCCCTGGCCTTTAACGATTACGGATTTGAACTGCTATCCGATAAGGAGATAGATATGCAACAGGTATTGGACAATAACCTTTTCACTACAGAATATCTTCTTGACGATCTTCAAAAAAGCCTGAATTCTACGGAGATGGCCAGAAGAAAGTTCAGGGATATTGCGGTAATCAGCGGCATGGTATTTACGGGTTATCCCAAGAGGGGAATTAAAATGAAACATTTGCAAAGCAATTCTTCGCTGCTGTTCGATGTATTCCGGGATTACGAGCCGGACAATCTATTGTTCCAGCAGGCTTTCAGGGAAACTTTTGAGCACCAATTGGAAGAGGGTCGTTTACGCCTGGCCCTTGAACGCATCGCAAGACAACATATCATTTGGCAAGCCTGCAAAAAACCCACCCCTTTCTCATTTCCCATTATTACCGATCGTCTCCGCGAGAAACTTTCAAGCGAAAAACTGGCCGACCGGATAAAACGGATGACCGCCATCTTGACCAAAAAATAATAGTAAGACCTTCTAGTATGCGGAAAAATCTGCGGATTCTCAAAACCTTGTAAGTCCGCCTCAGGATCCAAACAAAAAAAGAAAATCACAACTATAACCTGGACAAAACCTATAGGATAGGAAAGACCCTGCAAATCCATAACTTTGATTAATTTTACGGTAATGACCCATCCCATCCAAATTCAGGATCAACATTTTATTCTCCATCCAACAGGGGCTATTTTTTGGCAGGAACAATCGATACTGCTGATAAGCGACGTCCATTTGGGAAAGATCTCCCATTTCCGGAAATACGGTGCCGCGGTTCCAAGAAAAGCCATTCTTCAAAATTTTGATTTACTCAATACGGCGCTTGCCTATTTTAACCCGGAGACAATTTGCTTTCTGGGAGATCTCTTTCACTCCTATCTCAATAGCGAATGGCTGCTTTTTGAGACCTGGGTGAAAAACACCTCAAAGGAGATCATTCTGGTTGCCGGAAATCACGATATAATAACTCCCATGAAATATGAGAATTTAGGGATCAGGGTTGTCCCCGAAATACAGTTGAACAACTTCTTGTTGACCCATCACCCGGAGCATAAAAAAGGATTTTTCAATTTTTCCGGGCATGTGCATCCTGCCGTCCGGCTTAGGGGAAAAGGACGGCAATCCCTTCGGCTGCCTTGTTTTTTTAAAAAGCCTTATCAATTAATCCTTCCCGCTTTCGGCGAATTTACCGGATCCCATGTGCTCAAACCGGGAATTTTGGATGAAGTGTTTGCAGTTACGAAAGACGCGGTGTTCAGTGTTTCAATGGGAAAACAAAATGTCTGGGATTTTAAAAACGCCATTTTGTAGTTGTATAGGGACAGGATATATTACCGGAGTTCCCTGGCTAATTGGAAAAGAATATCAAGCTAACAGTATGAAAAAAAATCTCGCCATCGTTAACCTGTTTTCGGTGCTTTTGGTCATCGTCGTAAATTATGCTTCCCAGGCATTGCGATTTAACAACACCACTATTGGGGACGTAAGTTCCACTTGGGTTTGACACGATTTTGATATAATCATCTGATTTATAGGGATATAGTTTTTCGTAGGCTCACTACACTAAAAAGTGAAGTGTTTGATTATCAATTATTTAACTGATAAGCTAGGGAGTTTGCTTAAATTTAGCTTTGCGATGATGTTTGCAGTGGTTTGGTCGTGGTTGGACCTGAGCAAGAATTCTTTTTCGCCCTGTTTGAGCAGGCTGACCTGCATCTGTGCAAGGGATTTCCTGAATTGGTTTTCGCTGATGAGAAGGTTTGCTTTTTTCATTTTTTGCAACAGGTGGTTTTCTATGGCATAGGTTATATAGCACAGTGCGATGTGCCCTTCTATCCTCGTGTCGTTCCAATGGAACATTGGGCGTACCTCCAGGTGGGATTTGAAACTCCTAAAGGTTTGCTCTATTTGGAACAAGTGCCTGTAATGGTCAAGGACCTGTTCTTGGGGAAGTTCTTTGTTATTGGTGCCAATGGCGGCAATGCCATCATATTTTTTGCTTTGTTCTATTTTGTGGGTGTCCAGTACAAACTTTCCCGTGTTTTCATTTTTCAGGTAATACCGTGAGGGCTTTTTGTTGATCAGCGATGGGTTATTCAATAGCTGTTTCGCTTTTTCGATACGCTGCTCCCTCTCGGCAGCATCTTTTTTAGCACGTTTTTGGCTATAGGTGGCGATGATCTTTCTGCCCTGATATTCCACCGTGGTATATTTAAGGGGTATTTGCCGGTCGTCTTTGGTGTATATCCATTGTTTTTGGTAATTGGAGAGCTCCAGTAAATGGTCTTGGATGTTTTTAGGCAGGGATTTCAGGCGTTCCCCCACGATGAATTCATATTTGTCGCTCACCAGTTGGATGTTGTTCTTGCTCAGCATCCCGCCATCTGCCACGACAATCACATTTTTTATCTGGTATTCTTCTTTTAAGGCCTTTACCGCATCTTCAAAAGTATGCCCCTCGTACTGGTCCCCTTTGTAAAGGCGATAGGCCACCGGGTTCTTGTCCCTGTCGATCAGAAGGCCGAAAACCACTTGGGTCTTGCCGATCTTCCCATCTTTGCCAAACCCCTTTTGGCGCAGGCCGCCTTCCTTTTCACTGGAGAAGTAAAAGGTGGTCACATCATAGAAGACGATATCGAGCTGCATATTGAACAGATCCCTACCCGTTTGGAAGATCTGTCTTTGGATAAGCTTGTTGTATTTGCTAAAATAATCCAGGCTGCGGTAGATATGCTGGAGCGCTATATGGCCAAGGCCCAGGTATTCCTTTTGGTTGCCAAAACTGCCGAGTTTGGAGACCGGATCATTAAGGCGTTCACCGATCAGTAGTTTTGCCACTTCCAACAAGCAATAACTCAGTTTGTGCTTTTTGCCTATGCGTTGCAATGCCCTGTCCAATCCATAATGGGACAGCCCTTTTATGGAGGCCTCCACAAAACCGTAATTGTAACGTGCCAGTTCTCGGGCCTCTTCCCCCAAAAGGTCTTTCAGGTTACCACCGCCCAATTCATAGAGCCGTTCCCCAATGCGCTTGAGCATCTCGGGGCTGTAGTCCTCCACCTTGCCCAAGGAGGCCACCACCCTGTGGCGGGTCTTGCCATCCTGGCGATAGGCTTCCAAAATACGCAAATAGCGCCCGGATTTCTTTTTCTCTACTCGTAAAAATGCCATGGTACCGCAAAATTACTGATCCAGACCCAAACAAAAAAGAAGATCGGCTCACTACGCTTTTGGCAAAATCAAACAACAAACCCAGTAAAATCAAAGGGTCAGCTAGCCAAAATTACCAACCCGTGTCAAACTCAAGAAAAATCTCGCCATCGTTAACCTGTTTTCGGTGCTTTTGGTCATCGTCGTAAATTATGCTTCCCAGGCATTGCGATTTAACAACACCACTATTGGGGACGTAAGTTCCAGATATGACAACCTATTTACCCCTGCAAACTATGCCTCCGCCATTTGGGGACTGATATTCCTTGGATTATTGGCCTATTCAGCATTTCAGATAAAGCGGGTTTTCTTCAGCGAAAAGGATAGCTGTTTTGTTGAACAAACCGGCTATTGGTTCTTTATTGCCAATGTCCTCAATAGTTGTTGGGTGTTCGCATTTGTTTACGATCAGTTAGGGCTTTCTGTTTTAATAATGATCGGAATTCTCTTCTCCTTAATAAAAATTATATTGAATACCGATATGGAGCGTTGGGATGCCCCCATTGAGATTCTGGCCTTTGTCTGGTGGCCCATATGTCTCTACAGCGGCTGGATTGCCGTAGCAACCATTGCGAATATTTCCGCTTACCTTTCCAAATTAGGCTGGGGAGGTTCGTTCCTGGATGCACAACAATGGACCATGGTGGTGATAGCTGCGGCTGTCGTTATCAATCTCTTGCTGATCTGGAAGCGCAATATGCGCGAGTTCGCTGCCGTGGGGATCTGGGCTTTGGTCGCAATCTACTTCAGGCATAAGGAAAATTTTGAAACCTTAGCTTATTTCGCCCTGGCAGGGGGATTGGTACTGCTCGTTGCCGCGGGCATACACGGATATAAAAACAGGGAAACTAATCCGTTGTATAAATTAAAGAAAAAACTATAGTCGTCCAAGACTATCACATCAGGTCATACTCTTGATATCACTGCCCCATGAAGGATAGGTAAACAACATCCCTTTTAATTGGTCTTCTGTCATCTTTTGTTCAATGGCCATCGCAAAGAGATTAATGGTTTCTGCCGCTTGCGGTCCTATCAAGTGAGCCCCCAGAAGACGGCCGGTACGTTTATTTATTAAAATTTTATAGGCATAAACTGGGGCATTTATCCGCCGGGCATTGAACCAGTCTTTAGCATCTTCATGATTTATTAAAACATTTTTATACCTTTTCTTCGCATCTTCCTCGGATAAACCTACGGAAGCCAGATTGGGAAGCGTAAAAACAACTGTTGGAATGTCAGGGATATCTATCTTTTTTTTATTCCCTTTCAAAATGTTTTCGCTTACTACATAACCTTCCCTGCCGGCCAGTGGCGTGAGAGGCAGTCCGTGTCCTGAAACATCCCCACAGGAATATACCTTTGTGTTCTCCGGATTCTGAAGAAACCCATTCACTTTAATACCATTTTTATTGAAAGACACATGTCCTTTTTCCAGATCTAAATTAGCGACGGCGGGAACCCGTCCGGCGGTATTAAAAATAAGTCGGGACTTCAATTTTTTGGTGTTACCTTTAATTTTGCATGCGAGATGATAATTCTTTTTCTTCTTTTTAACCCATTGTATCTCAGCTTCGCTAATAAAGGTGATTCCCATCTTTTCGGAGTAAGAGACCAGGGCATCAACCATATCGGCGTCAAAATCCATTAGTGGTCTTTTTGCCGAATCTATCATGGTAACCTTTGCCCCGGCCCTGCAAGCCATGTGTGCAAATTCCATTCCGACGTAACCGGCACCCACAAAAACAATACTTTTCGGTAATTTCCGCAATTTGAGAAAATCATCACTTATTTTAAGCAGATCGTTCCCGGTAAACGCCAGTTTTACAGGCTCATAGCCGGTGGCAATAACAAACTTTTTTGCCTTAATAGTTTTGCCTTCAACGCTAAGCGTATTTTCATCCAAAAACTTCGGCGATTGATGGTAAAGAACAATATCCAAACTTTCCAGGTACGTCTCTGTGTCCTCAGGTACGCTCTTTACGAATTTCGTTTTGAACTTTTGCAATTTCTCCCAATTTAACTTGGGTTGCCTGGATATTCCCTTCCCTTTTAATTGTAGCGCCATCTCCATAACTTCGGTGGCCCCGAGTAATACTTTCTTAGGGTCGCACCCTCTGTTGGCGCAGGTACCGCCATATTCCCTCTTATCCGCCATTGCCACCCGCAACCCCTCTTTTGCGCAAGCAACCGCTACGGTACGCCCTGCCGCACCACTCCCGATAACAAATACATCATAACTAACTGGTTCCATAGGGATGACCGGATTTTATAGAAACTCAAGGTACTGAAAACCCCCTCCCCATATAGGTGTTTTCGATTAAATTATTTGTCGATATAGTTGGTTGGCCAAAGGCATCGGTAGTATCTTTGCACAAATTGAAATTGTAAGGGTTGAACAAATCTACAATTCCACAACTTTTTTCACAGTCTCCACAGCTACGGAAACTGAAGGTCGCTATTGCTTCATCTGAAAAAAACATACATCTCAAAGGGCTTGTCGGATCTGCACTCTCTTTTGCCATTGCAGATATATTCAGGAAATCGGATCGGCCATTTCTTCTGATCTTCAATGACAAGGAAGAAGCCGCTTACCATCTTAATGACCTGGAACAATTACTTGGTGAAACCGACGTGCTTTTCTATCCGGGCAGCTACCGAAGGCCTTACCAGATTGAGGAAACGGACAATGCCAATGTACTGCTCAGGGCAGAGGTTTTAAATCGTATCAACTCCCGAAAAAAACCTGCGGCCATCGTTACGTATCCCGATGCTCTTTTTGAAAAAGTAATTACCAGAAAGGAATTAAATAAGAATACGCTTAAGATCACTATTGAAGATTCGCTTTCCTTGGATTTTCTCAACGAGGTGCTTTTTGAGTATCATTTTAAGAGGGTTGATTTTGTGACAGAACCGGGAGAGTTCGCGGTCCGTGGAGGTATAGTGGATGTATTTTCCTTTTCAAACGACGAACCGTACAGGATCGAATTTTTTGGAGATGAGGTGGACAGTATCAGAACATTTGATGTGGAAACCCAATTATCTACGGAAAAATTAAAAAAGATCTTTATCATTCCCAATGTGGAGAACAAATTTTTAAATGAGACCAGGGAATCTTTTCTGAAATATATTTCACCGAAAACGCTGGTTTTTTTGAAAAATATGGATATGCTTTACGGGAGCATCGATTCCCTGTATAGTAAGGCTATCGAGGCATTCAGGACGCTTTCCACTGAAATAAAACACGCACCGCCGGAAGAATTGTTTGTGGATTCGGGCTGTCTAAAAAAAGAGTTGCGCGATTTTAGTTTAGTAATATTCGGAGGCCATGGTTATATGGGGATTTTTGGCAGAAAGGGTGGTCCCGTCGAAGCTTCAGGCGAGATACCCACAAAAGAAACTGTATCCTCCCGTGTTCCGGCGGATACCAATTATCCTATAATTTTCCGAACAAGACCGCAACCCTCCTTCAATCGAAAGTTCGATTTACTCATAGATAACCTCAATGAAAATTACAGAAAAGGCTATACCAATTATATCTTTTGTGCTACCGAACAACAGACCAGGCGTTTTCATGATATTTTTGAAGAGGTAGACAGGCAGATTCATTACCACACGGTTGTTTTTCCGTTATATCAGGGATTCATTGATGATGATCTAAAGGTAGCCTGCTATACTGATCATCAGATCTTTGAGCGGTATCACAAATTTCATCTCAAAAACGGTTATGCCAAGAAACAAGCCATTTCGCTCAGGGAACTCAACAAATTAGAGGTAGGGGATTACGTAACCCATATTGATCATGGCATTGGTAAATTTGGCGGGCTTCAGAAAATAGATGTCGAAGGTAAAAAACAGGAAGCCATAAAACTGATGTATGGTGATCGTGATCTCCTGTACGTCAGTATTCATTCTCTTCATAAGATTTCCAAATTCAACGGAAAGGACGGAGCTGTCCCCAAGATCTACAAATTGGGTTCCGCCGCCTGGAAGAAACTAAAGCTAAAAACAAAATCGAGGGTTAAGAAAATTGCCTTTGATTTGATTAAAGTGTATGCAAAGCGCAGGCTCAAAAAGGGTTTTCGGTACCAGCCAGACAGCTATTTACAGCACGAGTTGGAAGCATCCTTCATATACGAAGACACGCCGGACCAAAGTGCGGCAACGGAAGATATCAAAAGAGATATGGAAAGCAAAAGGCCGATGGATCGCCTGGTCTGCGGGGATGTGGGCTTTGGCAAAACGGAAGTCGCCATCAGGGCAGCCTTTAAGGCGGCGGCCAACGGCAAGCAGGTTGCCGTTCTGGTCCCGACGACCATCCTTGCATTTCAACACCAAAGGACGTTTAGCGAACGCCTGGCGGAAATGCCGGTCACCGTGGAATATCTGAACCGCTTTAGAACGACGAAGGAGAAGCGGGAAACTTTGGATGGTCTGGCATCGGGTAAAGTGGATATTATTATTGGTACGCATCAGTTGGTCAATAAGAACGTAAAATTTAAAGATCTTGGCCTGCTGATCGTAGATGAAGAACAAAAATTTGGAGTTGCTGTAAAAGATAAGTTAAAAGCCATCAAAGAAAATGTGGATGTGCTGACACTCACGGCCACCCCCATCCCCAGGACCTTACAATTTAGTTTAATGGCCGCACGCGATTTATCCGTTATCAACACCCCGCCGCCAAACAGGTATCCCATAGAAAGTCAGGTAATCCGGTTCAATGAGTCAGTAATTCGCGATGCCATTTCTTACGAAATTCAAAGGGGTGGTCAGATATTCTTTATCCATAACCGGATTGAAAATATTAAAGAAGTGGCGGGATTGATTCAACGTTTGGTACCCGATGCCAAAATAGGGATTGGTCACGGACAGATGCAAGGAAAAAAATTGGAAACCCTAATGCTGGCTTTTATGAACGGGGAGTTCGATGTTCTGGTTTCAACTACCATTGTGGAGAGTGGTTTAGATGTTACCAATGCGAATACTATTTTTATAAATAACGCCAATAATTTTGGGCTGAGCGATTTGCACCAGATGCGGGGCCGGGTAGGGCGAAGCAACAAAAAGGCTTTCTGTTTTTTTATTACCCCTCCTTATGATGTAATGACAGCCGATGCCAGGAAAAGGATCCAGGCGCTGGAACAATTTACCGATCTGGGTAGCGGTTTTAACATTGCCATGAAAGATCTGGAAATCAGGGGAGCCGGAGATCTGCTTGGAGGGGAACAAAGCGGTTTTATTAATGAGATTGGGTTTGAAGCGTATCAAAAAATACTGACCGAAGCAATTGAAGAGCTCAAGGAAAATGAGTTTAAGGAATTATATGACGAAGTGGAAGGCCACCACGATAAACACTACGTAAAAGAGACCCAGCTCGACTCCGATTTTGAGCTTCTTTTCCCGGATGATTATATAAACAACATTACCGAACGCCTCAATCTATATACCGAATTAAACACTATTAAAGAAGAAAAAGTACTTCAAAGGTTTGAAAGCGAATTAATTGACAGATTCGGAGCGCTACCCGCACAGGTAGAAGATCTTTTAAATTCAGTTCGTATCAAATGGATCGCCAATAGCATAGGATTGGAAAAAGTAGTGATGAAAAAGGGGAAATTAATAGGTTATTTTATTGCAGACCAGCAATCCGATTTTTACCAGAGTGATCTCTTTACCGAAGTGCTGCAATTTGTACAGAGCCACCCGAACCAATGTAAAATAAAAGAAAAGCAAACCAGGAATGGTTTGCGGTTATTGTTGATTTTTGATAAAATCACAAATGCGGACAGTGCGTTAAATGCTTTACAATCCTTTAATCGCATCGGGGAAAGGGTAAATCAGCTCGATTAATGGTTTGACGAAGCCCAGCGGGAACTTCTGTGATTTTTACCTTCTTTAGGGAGACCCTTTATTAAAAAGGACTCTTTTATAAGGTTTAGCGCTTATATTTGGAGGAGCATCCACCATCCAAGTGCGTATCTTTTGCGCTAGTGCGATGATTGACAACAGGTTTTAATCGAAAAGAATTCCTCGCAGCTTGCTGCGGAAATGTCATTCCCGCAAAAGCGGGAATCTAAATGACAGAATTTCGTTTTTGAATTGAAGCGAAAATTGATGGTTTTGTGCCCAGGTGAAGGCTTTTTTGAGCTGCATGGCAGGGCTACGGAGCAAGAAAAAGACAAAATATGGGCGTAAAACGGCAATTTTTTAGCCAATTTGTAAAAGTTAAAATTACTTTCCATACAAAAGGAATCGGAATGAAGAATAATAACGTCGCAGGTATCTTATGCCTCATGGTATTTGTAGGGGCATGCAGGGAGTCCAATATAAAATCCAAAGAAGTTGCCAGTGCTGCGACCGTTATTGACGAGGTCGCAAAAAAAAGGATTGATTCTACTTTAAAAAGTTATGTGGATTCTGGGATTATTGCAGGGGTTTCCGCCCTGATCCATGAAAAGAATAAAGAGATTTATTACAATGCTTTCGGTTATGCGGACCTTGCTGAAAAAAAGCCAATGGATCGCCAAACCATCGTTCAGATCTATTCCATGACCAAACCAATAACGGGTACAGCGCTTATGACCTTGTATGAAAAGGACTCTTTTGAATTGGACGATCCGGTATCCAAATATGCCCCGGAATTTAAGGATATAAAGGTCTATGCAGGGGAAGATGCCTCCGGAAACCCGATACTGGAAAAGCCCAAAAGGGAAATGACCATCCGGGATCTTACCCGCCATACGGCAGGTTTTGGAAGGAACGCCGACATCCCGGGGCTTGGCAAACTGATCGCCGAATCCGATGCCCTGAACAGAGAAAACACTTTGGTACAAATGGCAGAAAAAATGGGATCCACCCCACTCTATTTCCATCCCGGGGAACGATGGGAATATGGGCCAAGTGTGGATGTGCAGGCATTTTTGGTGGAAAGGATATCGGGCCGGCCTTATAAGGAATATGTAAGGGAACACGTTTTAGACCCGCTTGGGATGCAAGAAACCCGGTACTTTGTACCGGAAGAGGACCGCGACCGTTTTTCGGCAATGTACCTCCGGACGGAAGACGGAACCCTGAAGCAACTCACGGCAGAGGAGTCCAAATCTGATTACCTGCAGCAATGGCCAATGACCCGGGGAGGCTCTGGCCTTACCTCTACGTTGGACAATTACATGCGTTTTGCCCGAATGCTGGTAAACGAAGGCGCCCTGGATTCCACTACGATTTTAAAGCCCGAAACAGTTAAACTGATGGCTACAAATCACCTCCCGGACAGTATTAAAGAACGGTCCTTCTTGCCCAGTAAAGGGGAGGTGGGCTTTGGGATTGATTTTGCAGTGCGGTTACGCCCGCCCGTTTCCGCTGAAGAAAATATCGGGGTAGTCGGAGAATTTTTCTGGGACGGCGCCGCCAGTACATTATTCTGGATAGACCCCGTGAATGACCTTACCGCTGTTTTATTTGTGCAGTTATTCCCTTATGATCAAGTTAAGCTTCATAAGAATTTCCGGGACGCCGTATATGGTCCTAAAAATGCCGATGAAAACCGGAGTAAATGGCATTAAACCCCAGGGCATCCCGATAGCTATCGGGACTGGACCCAATGGAAGGAAGCTACCCAAGGGTCGAGGTATTAAACCTAGACCCCGCTGAAAAAGCGGCGTTAGTTCAACCATCTATTTTAACCGCTCCCGCTAAAAACGGGATTGTTAAAATGGGGGTTTACTAATAAAAAAAAATAACTTTTAAAGAACCTTCCGATATTTCTAATTTGCCGCAATGGCAAGCAGGTTGAAATACGGGGAAGATTACCTACACTTTTTTGGAATGCTTTTTGAACTTCTTTACGGATGAGATTTTACCTGACCATCACAATGCTTATAATAGCCTTGCAAAGCAGAGGACAAAACACCGTTACAGGTACCTTTTCCCCCGCTTCCAACTACACCTGGCTTATTGCATATAAGCTAGAACCAGGGGGCCAGAATTATATTGCCGATACCCGAATTACAAATGGCAGTTTTACCCTCAACCTTCCTGAAAACAGCCCTTCAGGTTCATACCGACTGGTATATGGAGTTCCGCAGGATGAGTTCTACTTTGATATTATTTATAATGGCAGGGAAGATATTGCTTTAGAGTTCAACAGCGACAACGGGGTTTCTTTTATAAGTTCCCTGGAAAACAAAATATTCCATAATTATTTTGAAGATATCCTCGAGCAGGAACAAAAAATTATTTCATTTTATTGCTCTGGCAGTGCGAACACCAAAGAATTTGAAAACCTCATTTCGGAATTAAAGCAAACCCAGAAAACGTATGAGAAATCTTCCGAAGGTTTAATCGCTCATCAGTTCATAGTGGCCAATAAGCCATACTTTCCTTCCGGTTTTGAATCACCTCGGAATTACATCTATCATAAAAAGGAAACCTATTTCCAGGAGTTAGACTTCGGTAATCCTGTGCTGAAAGCCTCGGGATTCTTAACGGATAAGGTTTTGAACTATGTTTTTACAGCGGTTCCAACGGGGCCTGCGACCCAATCCGGGTCGGAAGAACTATTTTATGAAAATATTAGGAGGGTCCATGATTATCTTAAGGATACCGCTCAGGACTATAAAATACAGGTATTCAACGAGTTGTGGAAGAGGGCCGTAGCTCTGGGCTATGACCAAACTTCGGATTTTATTTACAGCACCTATTTAAAACCCCTGGCGGTTGCATCCGGCAATCAGGAAATGATCCAAGAAATCGAAATTGGCGACCGCTTAAAAATAGGTGCGCTTGCCCCGGATATGAGATGGCAATCCGGAGATACATTCAAAAAGCTCAGTTCCCTTGAAGGAGCGCAAAACTATGTCCTGGAATTTTGGAGCAGTACCTGCTCCCATTGCCTGAATGAACTCCCCAAGCTGCACAAAGGTTTAAGCGACAATGAGAAAATCAAGGTCATTGCGGTAGGACTTGAAGACGATGAGGTAAGCTGGAAACGAGAAGCTTCCAAACTACCCGCTTTTGAGCATGTTATATCGCTGGGGAAATGGGAAAGCGAATATTCGAATACCTATTCCATTCAGAAGACGCCTACCTATTTTATACTGGGTAGCGACAAAAAAATTATTGCCAAACCAGATGATTACGAGGGCGTGTTAGAGTTTTTAATGAGAAAGTAGGTGTGCTCAAATCTCAAATCTAAAAAGGCTAAAATACTTCCAAATCAAAATATATGAGGCATTATTTTAATTGTATATTTCCTTATATCCTCCAGTGGTTTTCAGGGTTTTGACTTTCTTAATCGCATAATATAAATTTCTATACCGCTAAACTACCGAACGCCTATTGGCCTCAGGATCCCAGGATTCTCCCGAGGTATTCTGCTTCCATCACCCCCTTAATCCTATTTCCTTTCATGGATATCGGTTAAATTCTTTATCGTTCCCTTAAATTACCATCATTATATCCTGAAATTGCTAATAATTATCAAACCACTACATTTATGAAAAAAGGATTAAAATTTATCCCAATGATTTGCCTGTTCAGTCTAATGCTAAATAGTTGCGGAGTGATGTTTGGCGGAAGTCGTTACAATGCAACTATTGTAGCGAAGGATCATCCTAATGCGGAAATTTATGTCAATGGCGAAAAGGAAGGAACTGGAAGAATTACCAGGACGTACAAAAGAGACCGTCCTCTAAAGGTTGAGCTCAAAGAAGAAGGTTGTGAACCACAAACGAAAAATTTCGACACTGCCTTCAGGACTGGCAATTTTATCCTCAGCGCACTATCATGGGGAGTTATTGGCCTTGGGATAGATCTTGGAACCGGAGCCTCTTACAAACCCGACCACCGACACGACGATGCAATAGAAAAAATGAATGATAAAGATTATAAATTCACTGTAGATTATTCTGATTGCATGAAACCGGCACCTGCCGAGTAAATTCGAATCAATCTAAAATGAATACTCGCCCGGCAACTAATTTTCCGGGCATTTTTGCCCGTTGCAATAGGGGATCGGCAATATATGTTCTTCTTCATCCGATACTTTTCAGGGATCGGGATTAGTTACAATGTTTTTAAATCCTTGATCGTCTTGAAGGCACTGTCTACCTGATCGTCATTTACCAGGATAGTAAACTCATTTGTAGTAGAAATGACTTCGTATAATACGATACCTTCCCAAGCCAGGCGCTGAAAGATAAAATAATAAATACCGGGGACAGATACGTTTTCTGCAGGTAACTTTACGGTAATGGACGACAGGTTTTCAGCCTTCTGAGTGCATTTTTCAGCCTTAAAAAGTGATTCAACAATATGGTCAAGAATGTTGCTTACCACAATATTCATCTCATTCACCCCCCTTGAAGAAGTGTAGAAAACATCCTTATTCCTGTTGACCTCTTTCAGCAATTGGGTCTGATTTTCTAAAATGGTAGCGGATACCAGAAATGTAAAATCTGTCAGAGCGGAACGCACGGTAATTTCTCCAATATTCTTCAGGACTTTAATAATTCTATGGGTGGCCCTGAACTCCATATCATCAGACAGTCGCTTTAAAGCCATTACTATAGCGCCGTTGCGAATGTCCTTTCCCAATTCATCCTCTATTTCGGGCTTTACAATTCTGGATAGGGAGGTCAGGTTGATGATCCCCTGTGAAAGGGCACTTTGCAGAAATGGCTTTTTCTTGATGTATTGCTCTACTACTGCCGATATGGTTTTCATTGTTTTAGGTGTTGATCAACAAAACTAACAAATTGTTACAAATAAAACAAAAGCAGGTGCTGAAATAACCAGGCTTGGCTTTAAAGCGCCACCGTGATATGGTCAGAAATGGTAGAAGGCATCTTTGAGATGCTCAATCTTAGGCGTTTTTTTGTTTTTCAGAACGGTAACAATATCGAAGCGTACCTCAAGCTGAATATTTCTTTGGGTGATATAATGGTTGGTAGCCATCACCAAAAGTTTAATTTTCTTTTGGGTAACCGTATCCGCAACATTTTCAAAAAAGTCAGAAGTCCTGGATTTTACCTCAACAATGACAATAGTGGAGTCCTTTTTTGCAATAATATCTATTTCCGCCTTATGGTATCTGTAATTCCTCTCCAGAATGGAATAACCCTTGGCCAGCAAATAATCGACTGCAAGCAGCTCTCCATCCCTCCCTAATTCATTGTGTTTTCCCATGTAAAGTTGTAAAATCTTAGCGAAATTGTGCAGTTCATCGAAAATATAAGTATTTATAGGTCAGTAGACAAGTACATAAGATTTAATGGGCAAAAGGGCCGTTAAACGGGTCCTTCCCTTATTTCACTTGCCTCCGACGAGTGCAACGAGAGTAAGGCACGGTGCCGAAGGCGGAGGGGTTTCTTCGGGATGTTACAAGTTCACAGAATATTCTAAACCCTCAAATAGCGGACTATAATGCTAAAACAAAGGTATGCAAGTAGCTGCTGACCTCTATAAGTATTTAATCGGGATATCCGTGCCTAATATCGTAAATTCATCTGCAGTATAACGAAAATACCCGCATTTCCATAATAACGGTTTTGTTTAAGCGTTAAGAATTTGCCCCTACACACATGAACGTTCTTAAAGCCTACCAACTATGGAATACTTCGTTAATTGTAACACCTCTACATTAGCGCCGTACACAACACCTCTTGACAAACTCAGGGCGGCACATCTGTACAGACGATTGGGGTTTAGTGCCTCCGTTCTAACCATCGACCAGGCAGTTGGCCAGTCGGCCGGAGCCCTAGTGGATAGCTTGATAAATGAAGCCTTTGGTATGCCAGTATTGCCAGCCCCAACATGGGCGGACTGGAACAATAGTAACTATCCTGCCGATGACGATCTTGCCCGGCAGGTCCGAAATGCACAACGAGAAGAATGGCGTCTTGCTTATACAAATGGCCTCGTGACCAATAACCTCAGGGACCGGCTAAGTTTTTTCTGGAGCAACCATTTTGTGACGGAACTGGATATATACGAATGCAATTCCTTTCTTTATTACTATATCAATTGCCTTCAACGGAACGCCATCGGCAATTTTAAGACCTTTGTCAGCGAAATAGGACTCACCAGTGCAATGCTTTATTATCTGGACGGAGTTTATAATAATGGCAATAATCCAAATGAAAACTATGCCCGGGAGTTATACGAGCTCTTTTCCCTGGGCGAAGGTAACGGGTACACCGAAGAAGATATTATAGAAACCGCAAAGGCGCTTACCGGATATGTGGAACGTGGAGAGTTGGGTTGCGAAGCCGTTGCTTTCGATGCTACCAAACACGATGCAGGTCCAAAAACGATTTTGGGCCAGGCCGGAAATTGGAACTACAGCGACGTCATAGATATCCTTTTTCAGCAAAGACCCAATGAAATAGCCAACTTTATCTGCGAAAAATTATATGAATTCTTTGTACACCCGGATTCCAATGATGATGCCGGGAATGCACAAACCATAATTGCAAATTTGGCAAGCACTTTTGTGGCGAACAATTTCGATATAGCTCCGGTATTGTCTCAGCTTTTTAAGAGTGAACACTTCTTTGATGATAACGCTATCGGCGTAATCATAAAAAGTCCCTTTGACTTGTATCTGAATCTTCTTAACGAAGGCGGATTTTCATATGATAATAACACCCTGCTTTTTACCATTGGCTCCAGCAACCTCTTGGGCCAAACCCTGTTTGATCCGGTGGATGTCGCCGGCTGGCAGAGAAACCGCCAGTGGATAAATACTAATTTCATGATCGGAAGATGGTTAACCTCTGAGGTCTTTCTGGAAACGTTCTACCAGAACGATCCGGAACAATTCCGAACCCTGGCAATGGATGCCGTAGGACCGGCTAACAATAATACCAGTAATCCTGAAATAGTGGTTAGGGCAATCGTCGATAAAATTACCCCAAAAGGCCTTCTTACCCAGCAGGATTTTGATAATGCGATGGATGCCTTTAAGATTGAGGATGTTCCCGAAGATTATTACGGGCCGGATTACTATCCGGGTGGAAGCGGTCTATGGATGCTGGCAATTAGCCAGGAACCCCCGTTACAGGTATTCCTCTTGCTGATGCATCTTTCAAGACAACCCGAATTTCAACTAAAATAAAGCCTACGACCATGTGCAACAACCATATTCCTATCAATATAAAAAATAACAATGAACACGACGAGGAACACAAGGTGTGGAGCAGACGCTCCTTCCTTCAGGCATTGGGCATAGCCGGGTCGGGTTCCATGATGCTGGGCAGTAATATGCTAACCGCATCGGCACCGTCCCCACTGACCGCGGCAATTGCCAATGCAGATACGGAATGTATACTGATCCTTATCCGTTTGTCGGGAGGAAATGATGGTTTGAGTACCGTTATCCCCATCGAGCAATATGATACCTACGCCAATGCCAGGCCCAATATCTATATTCCCGAAAGTAAAATCCTAAAGTTAACCGATGAGTTTGGAGTACCCACCTATATGAACACCCTTGAACCTATGTGGAGCGATGGCCAGTTTAAGGCAGTACACGGTGTCGGCTACGAAAATCAAAGTCTTTCGCATTTTACCGGTTCCGATATCTATGCCAATACCGATCTTACAACAACCGGATTTGATGGCTTGAACACCGGATGGATGGGACGCCATTTTGAAAACCTATATCCGGATTATCTGGTCAATCCGCCCGCTTCTCCCGCAGCCATTCAAATAGGGCAGTACGGAAGCCTGGTTTTTCAGGGCGAGGAAACCAATTATGCATTCGTAACTTCAAATATTGATCAGCTGGAAGAAATAGCTGAGTCCGGAGAGGTATATGGCCTGGACGACAGTTTATTTGGTGATTGTATGTACGGAGACCAGCTAAAATTCTTAAGGGGTGTTGCCAATACCACTTATGAATATGCCGGAGTAATTCACGAAGCCTACGAACGAGGACAGAACCAGGTACAGTACCAGGACAATAACTTCGCCAGGCAAATGGCTTTGCTGGCGCGATTGATCAAAGGGAATCTGGGAACGAAAGTGTATATGATTTCCATGGGTGGATTTGACACGCATGGCAATCAGCCCCTGGCCCACGAGCGCTTAATGTCCAATCTTTCTATCGCGATCAACAATTTCTACGAAGATGTTGCCTTTACCCAGCAAGATGATAAAGTACTGAGCATGACATTTTCCGAATTCGGAAGGCGAATTTTTGAGAACGGTTCCAATGGTACGGATCATGGAAAGGCTGCCCCTACACTCTTCTTTGGATCGGGCCTTAACGGAAGTGCCTTCGTTGGGGAACATCCTTCGCTGGACAATCCTAACGGAAGAGGAAATCTTGAGTACACGATGGACTTCAGGGATTTGTATGCCACCGTTTTGGCAGAATGGCTATGTGTGCCTATTCCATTGGTGGAACAACATTTGCTGGATCATCCGTATGCTCCGGTAAATCTTGGCTTTAACTGCAGCGGTACAGAATTTCCAGATATTGTATATAGCGATCAGCCGCCCACATTGCCCACCGGGGAAGATCCGACGCCCGATGTACCGACACCCAATTTGTTAAATGCCATTGTGCACAAACCTTTTTATCCTACCAAAGATACTCCGTCTATCTATCTTGAAATGCCTTTAACCGCTCTTGTGGATATTCAATTGTTCAATATTCTGGGACAAAAGGTAGGAACCATATATAATGAGATCACAGCGGAGGGTTCTACCGAGATAAATATTCGTGAACGGATGCCTATGCAATTGTCTACGGGGAAATATATTTACAGAATACAGGTTTCGGACAAAAAAATGTCTAAATCTATTATGGTGGCGTAGCCCACCCCTACTTTGCAGTAATTGCCCTCGGACACCGGATGTCCCGACTTTTACGTTTTTCCGGTGTCTCGAGGGTTTTCTTTTTCCACAACTGGTGGTGCGACACTTGAAAAATTGGTTAATTTTGTGGCTTAATTAAACGTTTTTAATGTCGCATCATCCGCCTAATCCAGCCCGTTATACCATCACCGCAGCTTTACCCTATACCAATGGCCCTATTCATATCGGTCATCTGGCAGGTGTCTACGTGCCCGCCGATATTTATGCACGGTGGCTTCGCTTAACCGGAAACGATGTGGTATTTGTTTGTGGAAGCGATGAACACGGGGTCGCCATCCCCATGAAGGCTAAAAAAGAAGGGGTGTCGCCAAAGGAAGTCATAGATAAATATCATGCCATGATCAGTAAATCCTTTAAGGATTTCGGGATGACCTTTGATAATTATTCCAGAACATCCGCGGAGATCCACCATAAAACAGCGTCCGATTTTTTTATTAAACTATATGAGCAGGGTGATTTTTTAGAGGAAACCACTGCCCAGTTGTATGACGAAGAGGCCGCTCAGTTTCTTGCCGATCGCTTCGTAATTGGCACTTGCCCAAAATGCGGACATGCGGAAGCCTATGGTGACCAATGTGAAAATTGCGGTTCCTCCCTTAATGCCACAGACCTCATAAATCCAAGATCCACAATTACAGGAGCTGTGCCCACCCTTAAGGAAACCAGGCATTGGTTTCTACCTCTGGATAATTATGAGGGTTTTTTAAAGGAATGGATATTAAGGGCCCATAAGGACGACTGGAAGCCGAATGTCTATGGCCAATGCAAATCCTGGATAGATGACGGCCTTAAACCAAGGGCGGTGACACGCGACCTGGATTGGGGAATCCCGGTGCCTGTTGAAGGAGCAGAAGGGAAAGTGCTCTATGTTTGGTTCGATGCGCCAATAGGGTACATTTCCTCTACCAAAGAATGGGCGGAGCGCGAAGGGATAGACTGGGAACCCTATTGGAAATCCCCTGACACTAAATTAGTTCATTTTATAGGGAAGGATAATATTGTTTTTCACTGTATTATATTTCCCTGTATGCTAAAAGCACATGGCGATTTTATTTTGCCCGAAAATGTCCCGGCCAATGAATTCCTCAATCTGGAAGGCAACAAATTATCCACCTCTAAAAATTGGGCCGTGTGGTTACACGAATATCTCGAAGAATTCCCAAATATGCAAGACGTGCTTCGCTATGCTTTAACAGCCAACGCTCCTGAAACTAAGGACAATGATTTTACCTGGAAGGACTTCCAGGCTCGGAACAATAATGAACTGGTGGCTATTTATGGGAATTTTATCAACAGGGTGGTGGTGTTGACCCATAAATATTTTAAGGGCGCAGTACCAACACGAGGCGAGGAACATTCTTCTGACCTTGACTTAGTAAATAAAATGGGTTTTTATGATATGGCCATTAATGGTTCAATAAAGAGTTATAGATTTAGAGAAGCTCTCAATCACTTGATGCAAATTCCTAGAGATGGTAATAAATATTTAGCAGAAAAAGAGCCCTGGAAATTATACCCATCAGACACTGAAAGAGTGGGAACTATTTTATATTATGCATTGCAGTTGGCTACACTGTTATGTGTTTTTTCGGAACCTTTTTTACCATTTACGGCCAAAAAATTGAGGGATATTTTAAATCTAGACCCCTCTATTACTTGGAATGATGCCCTCCAACACTTTGACGAATTGCTCAAACCAGGCCATCAACTAGGAGAAGCCCAATTATTATTTCGTAAAATAGAGGATAGCGAAATACAGGCCCAGCTTGATAAATTAAAGGCGACCAAAGAAAATAACGAATCAGAAAATAATTCCGTTATGCCCCTAAAAGAGACTATCAGTTTTGAAGACTTTTCTAAAATGGATATGCGCATAGGGACTATTGTTGAAGCTGAAAAAATGGCCAAAACAAAGAAGTTGCTTGTGCTTAAAGTGGATACCGGCCTGGATACCAGAACTATTGTCTCTGGGATTGCCGAAAGTTTTTCACCTGAAGAAATAATCGGTAAAAAAGTGACTGTTCTCGTGAACCTGGCTTCCAGGGCATTACGGGGTGTGGAAAGTGAGGGTATGATCCTGATGACTGAAAATGCAGCGGGCAATTTGGTTTTTCTTAACCCTGATTCAACCGGTGTTCACAATGGGGCAATCATTAGTTGATCAACAGCAGTGCATTCCTTTCCCGGATCAACAGAAATGGCAGGTACAATGCCACCAGCCTTCGGATTATTAAAGTAATATCTTTTAATTAACTTCTAGGAATGAAAAAAATCTTGCTTTTTATTTTCATGGTATGCTGCACCAGCTTATTTGGACAGATACAACCAGATACAATCAATGGAAATACATGGCAAACATTTACTTATGACCTGGGAAATATGGTTGGAGGACTGGGATATTCCTATTCCAGGCCCCTGCACTGGCAGGGCAGGCAGTGGCTTACCTTTGGAGGTATGGCCGCCGGAACAGGTTTATTATATGCTTTTGATGATAATACTTCCCGGTTTATCGGAAATCAAAGGGAAAGTATTCCAAAAATTATCAGGGAATACGGAGAATTTTATGGCAATCCCGAAAATAATTACCTGGTCACAGGAGGAGTATACCTGACAGGCCTCCTCATAAAAAACGAGAAATTACGAAGGACAGGGGTATTACTGGTTTCATCCGCCTCTTCAGCGGGGCTGCTCCAGCAAATCCTGAAATCCCTGGCCGGCCGTGCCCGGCCTGTCAGTGGAGAGACCAAGGGCACCTTTAAACCGTTCAGTAGCGACCGGAATTTTCATTCTTTTCCCTCGGGGCACACCATCCTGGCTTTCACCAATGCCTACGCAATTGCCAAGCAATTCAGAAGTCCCTGGGTGAAGGCAGGTATCTACACCTTGGGCATTTTTCCGGGTATTTCACGGGTATGGGACCGGCAGCACTGGGTATCCGATTTTGCTGTAGGTATCGCCATTAGTATTTTTACGGTAGAATCCATAGACCGGTATCTGGATAAAAAATACACAGAAAAGTATAATAGCGACGCAAAGGATGTAAGCTGGAATTTGAATTTTGGCCCCGGACAGGTTGGCCTTCTTATTCAATTTTAATCCCCTTAATAATTCTGTCCGAATTGGATTTGTAATGAGAACCAATAGAATCTTATCAATTTTTGTACCTTTCTTTGCCTATTATGCCCGACAACTGATTTACCGCCAATCCTTTAATTATGACCATAGCCCATAATTTATGCATAAAACCCTTTGCCTTGACAAGCCTGTCGGTTCATTTTTCGGATTATTTTAAAGGGAGTACAAAAAATCATCTCATGGGTCTTTTCGGGGGTATAATATGGTGTATTGGAATGTCTTTTAGCATTCTGGCTTCCGATAAAGCAGGGCCTGCTATTTCCTGTGGTTTACGACAGGGAGCCCCGTAGTCGCAGCCTTATGGGGAATTTATGTTTGGAAAGAATTCAAAGAGGCCCCTAAGGGAGTGCCTTCCTGTTAAATATCATGCTGGTGGTCTATATTGTTGGCCTGACCCTGATCGTTCTGGCCAGGTAGAAAGAGTGATTTTTATTGAGGTAGTTCTTCTTTCACTACAAGAGCTTTATCCTTTTGAACTGTCGTTTGCGAAATCGAAGTGATTTCCGGGGAGTTGTCTTTTTCTCCATACCTGGAATAGAAAGAAGCCTGCGCAAGATAATATGCGCCGTGGCTGCATTCGTCAGTGCAGTGTTCTTCATGCTCGGAATAGGCAGCCCATTTGGCATTCACGTAGGCCTGATATCCGTTGTAACTTATTTTCTTAAGCGATTTTTCGAAGTTTCTCTGATCCTTCCAATAATCCATCTCATCCTCTATATGGGACAGGCTAAGCAATTGCTCATGTTTAGCGTCTTTCCTTGCCTGTTCTTTAAAAAAACTAAAGTTATCCGGAAGCTCCGCTGTGTCCTGGGAGGACATGACGATGGGAAGGCATAACGCCGCGGTAAACAACAGTTGTTTGATATGTGCGATGCTCTTCACCATTTCGGGCATAATTTAATTATATGGGAACCTAACTCAAATCTTCTATAATAAGTTATGAATAGCATAAGCCCAAACAAAGGAAACGGGATAAAAAACTTCCTTTTTCGATGATATGTGAATTTTGGATATGTAAACCTCTGAGAAAACAGCGTATCCCTGAAGTACTTTACGTGTAAAATACTTTCAATATCGATCAAAAAAGACTGTATTTTGGTATCCACAGGCGACCCTTATTTCTATGATAGTTCAAACTGATTTTCTTATTGACTATTCGCTCCTATTTTTTCGTATTCTTATTGCCGTAATATTTTTTTCGAGTGGTAGCGGCCATGTACGGCATCCAAAGGAAAGAGGGAAAAGCATTGGCATGTCCCCTGCCCTGACAACTATCCTTGGAATTGCCGAAATTCTTGGGGCCATCTCCATCGCGGTCGGAATATTTACCCAGATTGGGGCACTTATTCTAATACTAACGATGTTGGGAGCCATCTATAAGAAAGTTTTTGAATGGGACAAAGGATTCTACGAAAAGGAGGGATATGGCTGGCACTACGACCTTCTTCTTCTTCTCGGTGCCCTTGTTGTACTGGCCACAGCAGGTGGCCGACTGGTCCTCTTCTGATTTGTATAACTTTCAGGAAAACTGGATTTATGCTCATTTTTGCAGACTATTAAATACCGCCGGGAATATCCGATCCACGAATAATTCATACGCCAGGCCCGAAGGGTGAAGCCCGTCCTGGGCTACTAATTCCGGTCGTTCCAGTCCTAAACGTGTTATATCTGTGATATTTACATATTTAACACCAAAATCGGAGGCTATTCCTCTGGCATATTCATTGTATTGGTCTATCTCTTCAGATATCTTCTTGCCCTCCCTGTTTTGACCGATTCGTTTTACACCAATACTGTTCTTTCCGGAAATTCATAACCGGCAAAAACAATAGTGTCCGTATCAACAAATCCTGGGCAACTGCTCGCCGGACAACATATCCACAACACGTCTTCCGCCAACAAGCGTTTTCATGGTCACCATACCCGGATGATCGGTGACGATTCTGCCGATGACTGCCGATTTTTCTCCCAGTGGATGCTTACGCATCGCGGCCAGGACCTCTTCGGTAATTTCTGCAGGCACCACTGCTATTAATTTACCCTCATTGGCCACGTGTAGCGGATCCAGTCCCAGGATCTCACAAGCGCCTTTTACCTCTTCGTTAATGGGAATGGCGGTTTCTTCCAAATGTATCCCCAATTCGGTGGACTCGGCGATCTCTGCAAGGGCACTGGAGATACCACCTCTGGTTGGATCGCGCAGTACGCGTACATCTTTACTAACCTCCAGGATGGTTTCTACCAGCCCGTTCAAAGCGGCTGTGTCACTGGTTATTTCGGTTTCAAACTGTAATCCTTCACGTACAGACATGATCGCCATACCGTGAACGGCTATCTCACCGCTTACAATTACACTGTCTCCCGCCCTTATATTAGCCGGACTAATATTCACACCTTCCGGAATAATGCCGATCCCTGAGGTATTGATGTATATCTTGTCGCCCTTGCCGCGATCCACTACTTTGGTGTCACCGGTGACCAAAAGTACTCCGGCCTTTTCTGCGGCATTTTGCATGGATTGGACAATCTGCCATAGTTCATCCATAGAAATCCCTTCTTCCAGAATAAAGCCTACTGAGAGGTATAATGGTTTGGCACCACACATGGAAATATCATTTACCGTTCCATTTACCGCAAGTTCCCCTATATTGCCACCGGGAAAGAAAATAGGGTTTACCACAAAAGAATCTGTACTGAAGGCTATCCGCGCACCATTTACCGGTAAAACAGCACCATCGTGAAGTGGGTCCAGAAATTGGTTCTTAAATTGGGGAAGCATCATTTTTTCTATAAGTTGATGCGTAAGCTTTCCGCCGCTGCCGTGTGCAAGGGTTATCTCTTTGTAATTTGTAATGGGTATTGGGCATTCGCCCGTAAAAACCGGGCCTTCGCTGTTAATTTGTCCGTTGGTTTGTGTTTTCTTTATCATGCTAAATCACGTCTTCTTGTCCTAATGAAATATGAATCAGGTCCCACAGGATGTGGGTCATAATGCCATGTACTTCCTGGATCCGGTGGATACTGTAGGAAGGCACTACAAAACAATAATCTGTAATGTCCGGAAACCGCCCCCCGTCTTTCCCGGAAAAGGCTATGGTAAGCATACCTTTTTCTTTGGCCGCTTCCAGAGCATAGATCAGGTTAGGAGACTTCCCACTGGTACTTACCGCTAAAACCATTTCACCGGGCTGGCCATGCAACTTTATTTGGTTGACGAATACACGGGTGAAATCCGTATCATTACTAATGGCCGTCATGGTGGCAATGTCAGTCATCAGGGGGATCACGGGGAAGGCCCTGCGCTTCTCTATAATGGGATGATTGAATTCCACGGCAATATGAAGTGCATCGCAAAGACTCCCTCCGTTCCCCATAACGAACATTCTTTTGCCGTCCTGAAACCGGTTGGCCATTTCCTTGCACATTTCTTCAATTTGCTCAGCATACAAATCGAAGAATTTTACCTTCATTTCTGAACTCTCACTGCATTTACGAAACATCTTTTCCCGAAAACTCTCACCTATTTTGCTGACCTCACTCATAATCTCTTTTTTTACTGTCTGGTAGTTTTCATATCCAACTCCTTCTCAAGATGCCTTCCATAGGTGTAATAAGCTGCACAGGCCCCTTCCCCGGAAACCATAGTGGCTCCAATCGGAGTTTCAGGGGTGCATTCTTTGCCAAAGGCGGGACAGTCATGCGGTTTTTTTATCCCTTTCAATATTTGTCCGCTAATGCATATGTCCGGTTCCTGGGTATTAATTTCTTCAACTTCAAACACACGTTCGGCATCATGGTCACGAAATTCGTAGCGGAGTTTATAACCACTTTTTGGGATGGATCCAATTCCGCGCCATTTGCGATCACTTACCTCAAATACCTTATTTACCATATTTTGTGCTTCTTTATTACCCTCCTGCCGAACAATGCGGGAGTATTGATTCTCCACTTCTGCCTTGCCTTCCTCCAACTGTTGAACAGTCAATAACACCCCGTGCAGCAGATCCATTGGTTCAAAACCTGTGATCACTATAGGGACATTAAATCGTTTTGAGATGGGGGTATATTCATTAAACCCCATAACGGTACAGACATGGCCGGGACCAAGAAAGGCCTGTACCCGGTTTTGCGGTGATTGCAGAATAGAAGCCATGGCAGGCGGCACCAAAACGTGAGACACGAGGATATAAAAGTTTTTAATACCTTGCTCCCGTGCCAACCACACAGACATGGCGTTAGCAGGCGCAGTGGTTTCAAAACCAATGGCAAAAAACACCACCTTTTTATCAGGATTGGCTTTGGCTATTTTCAGGCAATCAATAGGGGAATAGACAATCCTGATGTCAGATCCCCGGGATTTAAGCACCAGCAGGTCCGACTCGGAACCAGGCACACGTAACATATCGCCATAGGAGCAAAAAATAACGTCTTCCCTACTTGCAATGGCATGTGCTTTATCAATCATTTCAAGTGATGTTACACATACGGGGCAACCGGGCCCATGGACCAGCTCAATTTCAGAGGGCAGTAATCTGTCTAACCCGTATTTTACAATGGAGTGGGTTTGTCCCCCGCATACTTCCATAATGACCCAGGGTTTGGTGGTGATACGTTTTATCTCCTTTACAATTTTTTGCGCTAACGCTTCATCGCGATATTCATCAAGATATTTCATTTCTTCCCTCTTTAGCTTTTCTAATTATTTCATCTTGATATTCAGGAATGTCCAATTCGTCCTATTGATCAAGTTCCTCCAATGCTTTATAGGCTTTTTCGGCCTCGGCTTCCTCCACCTAATTCAAGGCAAACCCAACATGTACAAGAACATAATCGCCCGGTTGCACGTCTGGAGTACATTGCAGACAAATTTGTTTCACAATGCCGCCAAAATTGGCCTTGGCCATGAGTACATTGTCTGCCTCTTCAATTTTAAGAACTTTTCCGGGTATTGCCAAACACATGGTTTTCCGTATTTTGATTAGTATTTTCTTTTTTCATTTTACTTATTGGAACGCCAGCGCATATTAAAACCTCTTCTCCAACAATAACGTCCTGAAGAAGTAAGAGCGGCATGTCTTTCATGATGCCATTTATGCAAACCTTTCCCATTTTTGTCCGTTTTGCACAAAAATGCTTACTATGGTTCCGTATAAGATGTTCCCTGCGCTTCTATTTTTTGCAAGGGTATCACCTTCCTTTTCCCCTGATAGATTGCCATTAACTGGCCAACCGAAATTCCTCCGTCATTCGGCGGAATACGTTGGTGCCAGTAGGGATGGAATCCTTCCGCCTGTAACCGCTCAACCGTACGTTCCGTCAGGTACTTATTCTGAAAACAGCCTCCTGTAAGTACCACTTTTAGTTTTCCTGTTCTTTCCGCCATACGAACAATTATTTCTGTAAGCGCATTGTGAAATTTGGCCGAAATGATACCTGCGGGCACCTGTTTACCGACATCCTCAACGATTTCCAAAATCATAGGTTCCCAGTCTATAATGGCGGTCAAACCGGGATCGATTTTAAAGGGATAGGTTTCCTCGGGCTTTGATTGAATGGCAAATTCCAATTCCATGGCAGCCTGACCTTCATATTCTATCTGCTGTCTCAGACCTATAATTGCGGCAACAGCATCAAAAAGCCTCCCGGCACTGCTGGTTACAGGTGAGTTTAAATTTTTGAGCATCATCTGCTCCATTAAAGATAATTCCTTTTGAGTGAAATGTGCTATGGGTACGAGTTCTTTTTGTTGGAACACTTCATTCCCAAAAATCTCATACAACATCCCGAGAGCCGTACGGCAAGGTTGTCTGATAGCAGTTTCCCCACCGGGAAGCTTAAAAGACCTCAAATGTCCTACTCTTTCAAACGTACCATTGCCACAAACCAAAAATTCTCCCCCCCAGATCGTATTGTCAGTACCGAGACCTGTGCCGTCCCATGAAACCCCAAGCACAGGCCCCTCTATCTCATTATCAGCCATACAGGCCAGCACATGAGCGTAATGGTGCTGAACTGGAATCATCTTTATGTTTAATTCATGGGCATGTTTTGTAGAAAGATATTCCGGATGAAGATCACAGATCACTGCCTCCGGTGTTATCTGGTATAAATCCTTAAAATCCTTGATGACATTTTTAAAGGCAGCATAGGCCTCCGCGGTTTCCAAATCACCTATATGCTGACTCGTAAATATCTCTTTATCCGTACTAATAGCCACCGTATTTTTGAGGTGTGCGCCTACCGCTATCATTGGCTTTACCTCCTGTGGCAAATGCAAGGGTAAAGGTGCATAACCACGGGCTCTCCGCAATACCTGCTCGCGGCCGGCCACCACCCTGACCACAGAATCATCCACATGCCTGGCTATGGGCCGGTCATGTACCAAAAATATATCTGCTATTCCGTTCAAACGCTCCAGG
The DNA here is from genome assembly GCA_041743085.1 of Flavobacteriaceae bacterium. GTDB lineage: Bacteria > Bacteroidota > Bacteroidia > Flavobacteriales > Flavobacteriaceae > JAFMPW01. The sequence continues at coordinate 4,255 of JBGTNL010000004.1, read as the reverse complement.
GCTTCATCTTCATCGGCACATATAGGTTCATCACTTAAGTTGCCGCTGGTGGCTACTACAGGAAATCCCAGTTCGCGTAACAGTACATGGTGCAATGGAGTATAGGGTAACATTACGCCAAGATTGGGATTTTTAAAAGTTATATTTTTGGCCAATCCGGTATCCATGCCTTCCTTTAGTTTCTTCTCCAACAAAACAATGGGAGCCGCAGGAGATTGCAGTAATCGTGCTTCCAACTCCGAAACCTTACAGTCTCTTTTTATCATTTCCAATACCGGATACATTAGGGCAAACGGCTTTTCAAAACGGTGTTTTCGTTTCCTCAAAAGATCTACCGCCCGCTCATTTTCGCTGTCTACCATCAATTGGAAGCCTCCAATACCCTTAAATGCCAATATTTTTCCTTCTTTTAAAGCCTTCGCCGCTTTTTCTATAATTTTGGAGTTACCGGCAATTGTATCTCCTCTGGTATCCCATAATGCTATTTTTGGCCCGCACCGGTGGCAAGCATTCGGCTGGGCATGAAATCGCCTGTCTTCCGGGTTTTCGTATTCCTGACTGCATTCATTGCACATTGCAAATTCCTTCATTGTTGTGTTGGGGCGATCGTATGGCAACCCTTTAATAATTGAAAACCGGGGGCCACAGTTCGTACAGTTGATAAAAGGATACTGATAACGCCTGTTATTGGGGTTAAGGAGTTCCTCCAGGCAATCGGAGCAAGTGGCAATGTCCGGGAGAATACAGGCTGTTTTTTTACCTTTAATTTCACTAGGGTTAATTTGAAAGGAGGAATAGCCTTTTGGATCATGAAAGCTGTATTCAAGGTTGTGTATAGCTGCTATTTCAGGTTTTTCCCGCTCCAGGCTTAAAAGAAATTGCTCCAACAGGACTTTTGAGCCTTCCACTTCTATGAAAACTCCCTGAGAGGAATTCATCACCCATCCGTTAAGACGAAATGCCTTCGCCAAACGGTAGACAAAAGGACGAAAGCCTACACCTTGTACTGCTCCCAGAATTGTTATGTGAAGTGCCTCTTTCATGCTACTAAATTATTTTGCACATTTTTACGCTATTATTGAGACCTTAAGGCATCCCATCCGGGAAACAGGCTTTTAGGGCCATGGAACCGGACCGTATCTTAATCTTACCATTGCTATTACTTGGAAAATTATGGGCTACGTGTAACATGGCGGCCAAAATTCCGGCCAGGAGCGGAAATGTCATTATTTATTTCTCTTTTGAAGATTTCAATGTAGTGATTTTTTTGGGATCGCCACCAAGAAAAAAGGCCCTCTTCCGAGGGCCCTTACCTTAACTAAAGTGAACCGGATTATTTTCCCAACATCAAAAGCTCATTGCATTTGATCTCGGTGACGTACTTTTTTTCGCCTTCCTTGGTTTCATAGGAACGGTGAATAAGTTTGCCTTCCACGGCGACCTCTTTTCCCTTGGAGAGGTAGTTTTCCACGATCTCCGCGGTCTTGCCCCAGGCCACCACATTGTGCCATTGGGTGTCTTCAACTTTTTCGCCTTTCGCGTTGCGATAGGTCTCATTGGTAGCGATGGAGAATTTTGCCAGTTTGCTACCACTTTCAAGATTTACAATTTCAGGGTCCTGCCCCAAATGTCCAATCAACTGTACTTTGTTTCTAAGTGCGTTCATAATTACTAAAATTTAAGATTAAACAGTTAATACTATCGGCGGACTTTCCTCCGACACTGCAAACATAGAATGTGGCAATGCAGTTACTCGGTTAGGAAATATTTATTTTCGTTTGTAAACGTTTGTTGTCGTTTGTAAACTTATAGAATGCTGATTTTGAGGTAACTATATATTTGTTTACACTAAGAAGTGAAGTTTTGTTTCGGATGTGATGCCATTCATTTTTTTACAAGATCGGTGTTTCATGAATATACCGCCACTAATTCAGCAGTACAGCGCATTGGCTCTTGCCGACCCGATGCCCGGAAATGATGTGCTATTTTTTCTTTTTAGGAACGGATACTTTTAGCATCTCATCAAGATCGCCCTTTATTTTGAGTTTCTTCTCGTACTTCTTGGAGCGTTCCTTTTTCTTTTTGGGCTTCTTTTCAGTCATCTTATTTTCTCTTTCCTCTACCCTTACCTTTTCCCTTTCCTCTACCCCTTCTTTGGTAGCTTGAGGGGATTGGGGCTCTGCGGGCTGCTTTTTTCATATCTTCTGCAACATAGTCAACTTGTTTTATAGAAGGTATCCGAAAAGAAAAGGTAGATTTGCCGCCAAAATTAGTAAAAGAAAAATCCCCGAGAGAAATAATATCCATTCCAACAAGCATTTCCAAGTTTCCAACCAATACCGCCTCCACAACCCGTACGCCTACAACTCTTATATTATTTGGAAGATATACATTAATGAGATAGCTATTTACTTCTTCCGTTCCTCCTGCATGATGTGACGTGGTTAGGCCAATTGGTTTCAGTCCCAAGTCCTTCGCCACTTTTGCTGTGATTACTGTTGTGGTCGCCCCAGTATCCCACACTGCTTCATATTCTTTTGCCGAAGCGGGAATTGGATCACCTGACTTGAGAGGGATGGCATCAGAAACGCCGCATTGAGTAGATAGCTGTCGGGTAAGGCCATTATATTTATTGGTGAATGCAAGATAGTTTTTCTTAGCCATGTAATATTACCCTTGAATGATAAGTTTCGGTATAATCATCCTTTCCGGGCGTACATTTTTGTATAAGGAATGATCCAACTTCGTGGTCTTTCCTTGTTTCTGTAAGAGCATCAATATCACTGCCATAATCACCAATCACTTTCTGGTTCTTAATAACAATATAGCGACCTTCATACTTCTTAAGAAGTTCCGCCTGATTATCTAAATAATATTTAAATTCTTTCTCTAACATGACTTACTAAATAGTACTTAATTAAGATAAGAAAATGCCTGCAAAATTACAAATTAATTACTTAATAACATCTTAATGTAACCAAACCTAACCAAAGGGTGCACGACAAATTTCCCTTTTTAGGATAATTCCGTAATTTTCGGGCAAAAACATGGATTTCAAGACACAGGCCACGGAGATATTCGCAAAACACCTAGAAGAATGGGAATCGGACCCGGTACGCATGCAGAGCGGTTACCACTACGAGATGAGCTATGCCGTTATGATGAAAAAGGTGGAACGGGACATCCTGCAGCTATCCGTGGGCAAGGTCCCCAAGAGCAAGAACACAAAAAAAAACTCCAAACGCGGTTCGGGAAGATAGATATCGGCAAGTCCCATATACTGTCAAAGGCCTTCGGACGGATGAACATCAGCAGCTATGCCCAGGAAACGATGTGCTACGTGGGGCAGCACCTGGTCTTCTCGGATGCGGAGGAAATGATCAATTCCCTGACCGGCGCAGGTTTCGATGCCAAACAGATAGAGCGGGTATGCCATCTGTACGGGCAGCACATCGAGGACCGGGACATCCTTGAAATGGAGGTCTTCGGACATGAGGAGATCCCGCCCGAAAAGGCGGAAGAACCGCATTACGTGAGCGTGGACGGTTCGATGTACCTTACCCGGGAGGAAGGCTGGAAGGAGATAAAGCTAGGCCGTATATACAAAGCGGGGGATATTGTACGGACCAGTGACACAAGGACGCTCCTGGGCGATTCCCTATATGTGGCCCATCTGGGGGGCAGCAGGGATTTCCTGCCGAAGATGGAGTACCGTATCGAGGGGCTAAAGCGAAAGATATTCATCGCCGACGGTGCCAAATGGATATGGAACTGGGTAGAGGACAACTATCCCGATAGCGTCCAGATAGTCGATTATTACCATGCCAAGGAGCACCTGTGCGAATTTGCCAAAACGTATTTCAAGGGCAAGGATGAACGGGAACAGTGGATAGACAGGCAGGGCACCTGTATGCTGGAGAAAGGGATAGGCCCGGTTATCGGGGCGATAAGGCGTTTGCCGCCCGAAGGAAAATCCGTTGGGGACCGGCAACGGCTATTGAACTATTACCTGGGCAACGAGCACAGGATGCAGTACCACGTATTCAGGGAAAAGGGACTGCAGATCGGATCCGGGGCGATAGAGGCGGCGCACAGGGACGTACTGCAAAAACGCCTGAAACTATCGGGACAGCGGTGGACGTGCAAGGGGCTGCAACAAATGGCACAGCTCAGGGCGATATATAAAAGCGGAAAATGGAACGAAATCACCGAAATATGCCAAAAAGCAGCTTAAAGGGAAATTTGTCGTACACCC
>JBGTNL010000003.1:0-20758 GCA_041743085.1 Flavobacteriaceae bacterium | reverse complement strand
TTCCCTATCCCAATAGATAATGTTCAAATGACCCCGGATCACCCGGGAATTCTCATCGGCATTGATCTTACCCAGGACCGCTTCAATTTTTTGCAGGATCACTTTGTTCTGATATCCAAAGTTGGAACTCTTGGCAAGCTCCTGGATTTTGCGCTCCAAAACTTTACACCACTTAGCGCTGTCATCCAGATAAATTATTTGGTTTACAATATGGTTTTCCTTTAATTCAAGGGCCAGGGAGTCCAGAAAACCCTGGTGAAAAGTAAAATCATTGGAAGTAAATTTCTCGCTTCTTTTGCTGGTTTGTACCTGGCCCCCAAAACAAAGCTCGCTGTTTACCGCCAGCAGATCAAAATGGTTCTCGCCAATTGTGATGCCATGGTTTTTTTCTCTTGCGGTTTGATCAAGTAAAATGTCGGTATCACTTCCTTCGGTATAGCCGTTAAAATACTGGTTGGTAAGCGCATGTACCTGCGCTGCAGGGAGTGGCTGAAGTTCTATTTTCCTCCCGTTATTTATAAAGGAAACGCAGTCATTTACTGACCCCACGAACTTCTTTACATCATCTTCCATGTTTTGAAATGTAGAGAGGGTCACTTTTTTAAAAGGGTTGACATATTTAGGATTGTTTAAAGCCTTGGCTTTTCTCCAGATAAAGAACAAATAACTTTGATGCTCCATGTGCATCCTCCCCTTAAAATGATCATGGGTTGCACGCTGCAAAAAAGTTGTATTGGGTAGATTTTCAGCTGTAAAGGGGCGCTTTAGATAAATGTCTTGTTTCTGGATAACTACTCCCACCGGCAGGGATTTAAAAGCCTGGAACCATGTCCCATGTATATCCTCAAAATCATGCTCGGAGAGTGAATATACCTCTGGTAGCATTACCTCAAAGCAGCAAACCACATTTGCGTTGCTGGCAAAGACAACATTACCCTGAATATCTGCTATGGGGTAATAAGAAATGAGATTAATTTTCCTCATAATTAAGTCCTGAGGTTTTTTTATTGCTGATAGCAAAAGGGAAAGTCCTCATCAGTGGAAAATTGAGTGGCCGCCTTGAAATCCGCAGCAGCAAAGCATACAGTATAGTATTTACTAATAATGCTCCTGTTACTACCACTATACCAAAAGAAAAAATAATAACTAGAAGTGAGGCAATAATGCAAAGCATCAAGAGGGCGAAAAGAGGCAGCGTGAGGCCAAAGATCAAGGCACTCTTTCGTATGTTGCGGTATACTTCGAATTTTATCATTTGGTTTTTCTTAAAATGCCACTATGTGGCTTAGACTACGATCCCAATGAGATAGGTAAAAATGCCCACAACGGCACCGGCGATAAGGACAAAGACAAGCACACGTGTAATCCCTTTTTTCAGGTCAGCATTTTCCCCGAAAAAGTGACCTGCATTAAACAGGAACCCGATAAGGAAGATTACCCCCAGGATAATAGGGAAGATGGTACGTATGGTGTCGGAAACTTCATTAACGGAATCCTCGATTCCGCCAATTTGAGCAAAGACGGATTCTAAAATCATAAAAGTGATTGGAAATAGGTAGCGTAATTTTCTCATATCTAAGGGTTTAAAATGGATATGGGAAAAATAATCACTTAAGCCATATAAAATGCTGTAATACAGTCTTTTGTGAATAAAATATTATTTGGTTTTAATTGAATTCAAAGAAGTATAAGAGTATTCAAATAAATGGGATTTTGAATTGGAAGCTGTTAATAAAATCCATAGCAAGATGTATTGTTGAGGAATAAAACGTCAATTTAGGCTGGGCGGGAAGCAATTTGATATTTGCAGGAACCTAAATTATGCAAAATCATGTCTCACAAATAGGGTCCCCCATATCAGATTCATGTTTTCGGTTTTAATGTTCTGTCTAAGGTTAATGTTAGTCACTGTGGCCTTTTATTCTTTCAAATTTTCCTACTGTGATAGTATCACTGAACACAGTGTCAAGGCTAAAATGCAACGCTATTGGGAATTAAGAAGTGATGGTATACTCCACCAAATCACTTACTATAAAAATGATGATTGAAACCATTGGAAAGTAAAGTGTACCATTCCGGCTTTATTTAATAATAGATAATAATCACTGCCGTTCGTACTCAGGCTTCACTCGGTCCGTAATTCATATAGGGTAGCAGCATCAAAAGGGTTTTGCCCAGCCTTTAATTGACGTATCCATTCCTGCCGTACTTCGATTTTTTCTTTGAACGCTTTGGCAGCACGTTTGGTGAGGCTGTCTACATAGGCCTGTAGGTCTTCAGCAGCGCCTTCTAAGTCCCCTGCCAATGCCCGTGCCACACCTCTTTGACCCAGATTTTCAGCACAAATCCATGATTTTTCGCAAAGTTTGACTGCTTGCTCACAAGATGATAAAACCACTTCACCAAAGCCCATGATACCACCAAGCTCGCAAATTTTCGAATTAACTAAAGGCCCTCGGTCGTACGCTAATGTAACGGCCTGGGTCAAAATTTCCTTGCTTTTCTCAATCTGGCCCTCTTCAGCCAGAAATTTCGCGTAATCGGCCAAATCGGTTGGTGCCAGGGCAATACTGTCACAAGTATTACGATACTCTTGGTCACCTCGAAAGAGGTTCCATTCGTTCCAATCGAAGTTACGATTAACAATTTCACAGGCCCGTTGTTTCCATGATTCCAGGCTCAAATCGATACGCTCAGATCCTGCTATAAGCGTATTCCCATCCAAGCTAAAAAATAGCGGTACGCCCTCGGTATTTCTTTCCTCTAATAACCACTGGCGGCTTTCAAGATCCAATACAATTATTCCAAGATCTGCATCAAAGGCAAGAAGCCTACCATCCGGGCTGAAAGCCAAAGAACTAACTTCATACGTACCACCCTCTGGAAAGAATAGGGGTACGAAAGGTTGCTGTGATTCAGGATCCCACAGATCGATTTGTCCACCACCTCCACCTAAAGCCAGTGCTTTGTCAACTGGATTAAAAGCCAAACTATAGACCCTGCTTTTACGTGTCCACATTTGTGGTTTGGCCACTTTTGCTTGTGCATTCTTCCAGAGAAGGATTCGTATATGAGTAGAGTCCGAAATTTCAGCAGCGGCAACCCGATTTTCATCCGGACTAACAGCGTATACCCCAAGCTGAAGATTTGGATATACCGGTGGTTGTTTAAGGACTATCCCCGTCGTAAGATTTCGAACAACCCTACTCCCATCCACGCCGTAGGAGATAAGTGTGGTGCCATCTGGAGAGAATACAGCAGTTAGGATGGCAGATTCATGGTCAGAGAACGGTTCAGTCACCAACTGGTGTTGTGATTGGATTTCCCATACCCTAACATGGCCCTTAGTGCATTTCGGTTCGTAACCACGCCAAGGAGGGTTCGTTAGGCTCTCAAATTCGGTGCAGCCTGTTATGGCAAGGTACTTGCCGTCCTGGCTAAAAGCCAATTTCGGAACGAAATTCTTCTTATTTATATTTGCCGATTTCAGATTGGTTTGCACTGACAGGAAGGGCTCTGCAACTCCAATTTCCCATAAGGAGACATTACCACTTCCGTTTCGTTCCAACATAGCAATGGTTTTTCTATCCGGACTGATGGAATAAGGTTGCATTTGCCAACTTCCTGAATAGGGATCGCGAAAATTAATTCCACTGGTGCCCAGAATGGGAAACTCACTCGGCGAAGGTGATATCAATACAACGGCACCTTTCTTATTGGTCGTAGCAAGCAGTGTGTCATGCGCGGCCCAAATCGAATTACCAAGACTTTCCGAAAGCGGAGCTGCATCACCAAATAAAAAGTTTGAGAGGCGGGAGGTTTTATCGGGACGACCTCCGAACAACGAGATAAATGGATCTCGGAATAAATTATTTGGCCCATCAAGTGGGAGCCATGTATTCACATGCCAACTTCGATACATGCCATTTCCGTTAATCGCAGCAAGGACCATACCGTCGGCACTGAAAGAGAGCGTATGCACTTTTCCAATGTCAGATTTCAAAGGTTTACCTAAGATCTGTCGAGTAGCGAAATCCCATATAAGTATTGTTCCATCCGAACCCCCGGAAACAAGGAGATCTCCATTAGGAGAAAAGGCAAGGGTTTGTGTCCATCCTTCATGCCCGATAAGAGGTGAATCAATTTGTTCAAAACTCGTAAGATCCCATAACCGAATCTCGCCGGATTGACACATTCCGCTCTTATATTCGGCACAACTACTGGTGGCAATAAATTGGTTATCCGGGCTAAAGGCTACACTGAGAACCCCCTCTTGGTGGGTAAAGAGGCGCCCGATCTGTTGTCGGGAGTCCACATTCCAAACAAGAACGACACCATCCTTATCCCCAGCGGCCACCATTTGGCCATTAGGACTAAAATCGATAGTGGAGACTGGTCCCATCTCACCCATTAACGCCCGCTCCAACGAACGGCGCTCTCGAATGTCCCACAAAACAACAGGGTAGGTGTTACCACTAGTCGCTAGGAGATTTCCATTTGGACTAAAAGCAAGACCTCCTCCGGATGCCGAGAATCCTGGATCTGGCTCCAGTGTGGTTTGTACTGGGTTATTCTTAAGGGCCTCAAGAAGTGCCCTTCGAGCCTCAAAAGTATCATAACTGTGAACTGCCTCTAATGCCAACAATAGTGGTAACTCAATGTTGTTCGCGTAACGGCTGCGTTCGGACTCCAGTGCAAACTGACGTGACTCAGCCTGGAGGGACTTGCGCTCCGCCTCGTTTTGATTCTTAACTGCGACATAAGCAGCGAAAATGGAAGTCACGGTCAAGATCAAGAGTACTATGATAGCCGCCATGGTAATACGTTTCGTTTGCCGATGCCGGCGAACATCTTCACCAATCAGTTCGTCTTTGTCACGCCCCAATAAGGTACTGGCAACGTCTGCAATCGATGAACTGAAAGCTGGATTGCGCTTAGACAATTCACCCGCAGATTTGACATTACGAAAATCTGTATACCGGGGTTCATCTTCGAAGGGGTATTTGAGATCTTTCGGTAAGGCCGTTGTCCCGATCCAGTCAAATCCCTGGGCATCATTGGCCCATTTTAGCTCACCTTTGGTTAAGATGATAAGCAACTTATCTTTAGAGCGGTTATTTATCCAATATTCGATCTCCTTCTTCACCCATAGGGACTTTGCGGATTCGGGAGATGCTAACAGAAGAAAGTATTCTGATTGGCTTAGTGCCGCTTCGATGGTAGGCCAGAGTTCAGGTGTGTTGGACAAACTGGTTTCATCGCGAAATACGCGCATCGCGCGAAGCCGATACCAGGGTTTTGCGAACATATGTAAGGCAGATTGGAGCTTGGGTGCCAACTTGCCATCAGCAGCATGACTGTAGGATAAAAAAGCCTTATATGAGAATTTTGGAGATTCCGACACGGATACTTCTATACCACCATATTTCTTTCCCATTCGCACCTAATTAACTATCTAAAAGTCAAAAATACAAACTGTTTAATGCAATAGAAAAAATCTTCTTTTTACCGAGAAAACCATCGTTAAAATATATGGGCAACAATTTCGATCAGTGCCGGTCATTGCCTGCGAATCGTGCAACCTGTACCGAGGTGTTTGATTACCTAGTATGTACTCCTTCTTACCGGTCCCCGTGCGCTAATCCAGAATCTCCTTGGTCAATGGTTGGACAAGATGATATTAAATTTGGCAATAGGATATTATTGGAATTGAAACAACAAACAGATTTTTATTTACAGGCCTTGTGGTAGTTCAATTCTAATTAATCCTTAGCACATAAGTGTCGGACATGGTAATAGTGATCCTGCAGGTTTTTACCCATACTACTTAAAAAGTCTAAAACAGCATTTAATAGCTCGCATAAATCTACTCGTATTATACTCATTTCACTTCGAGCTTCTTCCTTTAAAAACTCATCTCTTGACCTACTTTTAGGTAGGAGCTCAGTCCATCTATCAAATAACTCATCCATTGTCCTTTCATAACTTCTTATTAATTGTTTAGATTTTCTATCCAATTTATCGAAATCATCTGCTCTTATTGTTTCAACCATTTGTTCTCCACTGGTAAGATGAATTTGGTCACCATTTTGGTGGGCTTGAATTGAAAATTTTCTATCTCTATCATCAATCGGAACTTTGTCTAAAAATGCCTTTTGTTGTGGAACGAATTCATCAATTACATGTAGAAAGTTTGATATAACGTTTAGCTCAATTCCATTAGCGATTTTATTAGCAATTTCTACTAGTTCCTGATTTCGATCTGAGGGGGATAAACTGTCAAGAGGTTTAGTTGGATCATTTATTGCCTGAAATTCTTTCAGTTCTGTGAATTTATATGATGAATAGCTAACCGCTATCCAATAGATAATCGTATCCCGCTTGTAGGCATCTTTTAAAATACGAGGCAGTTCGTTTTCCATAATATAATCAGAAGCGAGAAAATTAGGAGATACTAAAAGCAAAGCAATTCTTGATTTGTCAATTGCATTTGTAATTTCATCTCTCCATCTTGTTCCAGGTTGGATTTGTGTATCATTCCAAACTCTTAAATGTATTTGTTCATTTCTTATCAGAGGTTTTAAATGTATCATCAACTGGTCAACCCATTTTTTATCTTTATGGCTATAACTTATAAAAATTCCGTTTTTAAGCTTTGACATAATATTATAATGTTTTTTATTTTCCTAATTGTTATTGCTGCACGCTTAAGATTCTTTAATTTGTTACAAATTATCTCAATCATTTTAATTTGGCATGGAAAGTATTCCGCCAATGTGGTATTTTCATCAAAATAGACTAGTAATTAAACAAAGCGGGGGAGTATTAATTTAAAGTAAAAGATGGAAATTAAATGTAAGAAAAAAATTGATAAATTTCCTTTGGTAATTAATAATAAATGGTACCATTAGAATCGTTTTTATGACAATCATCGGTCGTCTAATAAAAACAGGTTCTAAACACTATTTTCTTTTTATACTAGTCACACTAAACATTTCAAAAAGACTAAAATCTATTCGTTGGTAGAATAACACAAACTTTCGGGATGGTAGTACAAATCCAAATCCTTTAATTTTTCAAACTTTGTTATTATAAAAAATCCATTATTAACAATTAAAAACAAAGATCATGAAAAAAGTAGTATTTGGCTTAATGATTATAGGTCTTGCCAACCTAGTGTACTCACAAGGTACGAATGGTAAAATTGAAGAAATAAAATTGTCAGGGGTTGAAATTGCCCCTCGAAACCTGGTCTACATTGATAAGGTTAGCGAGGGTACAGTATCTGAACGTGTCCTGACACTTGAAAGACAGGCATCTCGATTCAATATCAAAGAATCTCCCTTCTTTGACAACCATTCCAATTCATTTGAAGTTTCCTTTAAGCAAAAAGATGGGAACATTCGTGCAACCTATGATCGGGACGGTAAGATATTGTCATCCTCTGAGATGTTCAAGAATATCGCACTTCCTCAAGCGGTAAGAAACAACATGTACAAGGAAAGCCCAGGGTGGACAATGCAGAAAAATGCCTATTTAGTTACTTACAGCAGCGATAAGGATGTAAAAAAAGTATTTAAGATCCAAGTGCGAAAAGACAATGTAAAAAAGTATTTAAAATTGGATATTAAAGGGAATAGATTGAATTAAAGAGTTATTGCTCCTTATACAAGAGCGCCTACAATTAATTTTTGTCGGTGCTCTTTTAGTTTATCTTATTATAATATCCTATTAAATTCATTGGAACTAGAACTACCACGTTAAAATGACGGAAAATTATTTTCAGTAATCACAAATAATTTATAATCCTTTTAAGGGGTTAATAACTAAAATTAATTTCCTAGTAGCAAGCTACAAAAAAAGGAAATTAATTAAATTTATACAGCTTTAACACAATTATCATGAAAACAGAAAACAAAAAGATCGAAGCGACTAAAAAAAAGCAGCAAGTGAAAAAGGCTACTTTGGCTAAACAGAAATTGAAGTCAAAAAGGGCCAATGATACCAAGCGAGTGGCGACAGAAGACAATTCACCATCAGCAAAGAAATTATTAACAGATAAGAAAGCTAACCTTAAACAGAGAAATGATACCAAAACCGGTGGAAAAACTAACCCGTAATTATGTAAGTTAATAATAGCAGGGGTTCGACTATATTTAAAGTTGAACCCTTTTTTCATAACCACCTGACCGGTTTGGTCATCGACCATAAGGTACTGATTTGGTAGTATGCTACAGTCCATAATTGGCATTACTTTTCTTTGTTGCCTCCAGCACGGCCAATTATATGGCCCGATCGCCATAAGGGTCATTACCACTTCTTAGGTCGGAAAAGCGAGTGTATTTTTGATGTCTTTCCTGATCTAACCATTCAAATTTTCGATCTGGTTGGGGGTTTCAATAATCATCGGATCTTCATGTAGGACTCGAAGAAAACGATCTGCTCCTCCCAGTTAATTATCCTGTGCCTTCCAAGGCACTAATGGTCGTTTGTCCTGCGCCCTCCTGTCATACCTGTTATAATATAATGCATGTCACTTCCCATAAAATTTATTGCAGAACTTTCCAAATGGCTTCACAAAGTATTATAGTACAAACTTTTGGGATTATAGTACAAACCCAGATCTTTTGAATTTTACAACTTTTAGCAGTAAATCAGAACTGAAATTATAAAAAAAGCCTACCTTAATATGGGCAAATTACTTCAGGAAAATGAATGGTAAAGTAGCAGGATTTGTTTTTCTTGTCCAATGTTTTGTTTGTTGCCATACAAGGGCACAGCAACAAAACAATAACTCACATTTTGAAATCTCTCCTGAGACAGGACTACCCTTTATTCAAAATTATGTTCCGGAGGATTATAATGACGCCCATGCCCAAAACTGGGGGGTGGTTCAGGATAGTTTGGGTATATTATATTTTGCCAACGGCGCTGGGGTTCTAATTTATAATGGCGTAAACTGGGATAGGATTGTATTACCTAACAATAGCCCGGTAAAATCCGTCGCAAGAGATAAGCATAACCGAATTTACATTGGGGCTGCAGGTGAATTTGGCTATTTAGAGCCAGATTCCCTTGGCGAAATGAAATATATTTCCCTATCTGAATTATTAAAAGAGGAGGACCAAAATTTCACTACCATTTGGCAAATTCATGCACTTTCGGATGGGGTCTATTTTCAAAGTGAGGAATCTATTTTTAGGTATGCGGATGGTCACTTTAAAATATGGAGGAGCCAGGGCGGCTATAAATTTTCATTTTTATTTTCTGTCAATAACAAGTTGTATGTAAATATCACCGATAAAGGACTTTCGAGTTTAGAAGGGGAAATACTGAAGGTGATTCCAACAGGGGAATTTTTTAAGAATAAAAAGATTGCTACCATTTTATCATACGACAATGATCAATTATTAATTGGCACATCCATCGGGTTCTTTGTACTAAAAAATGAGCAAATTAGTCCCTTTAAAACCGCTGTTGACAATTATCTAAAACAGAACAGGCTTTATACGGGATTTCAACTGAATGATGGCAGCTACGCCTTAGGTACATTGAATGGAGGGTTTGCCATCATGGACAACAAAGGAAGGCAACTTCTTATTTTGGACAAGGAGGAAACTTTGGCTTCCCTGTCCGTATATAGGTTATATCAAGACAGATCAGGTATTTTATGGGCTGCCCTTGGATTTGGCATAGCTAAAATTGAGTATCCTTCCCCATTCTCAGTATACGACCGTTTAGGAATTACTTCTTCATGTCTTGACGTTACGCGTTTTAAGAATAAAATATATGTTGGTGCCCGAAACGGATTGTTCCGTTTGGAAACAGATAGTACCAATAGCCCCTATTTTGAGAATGTAAAGGGGATAAAAGACCGCATTTGGGACCTTTTGGTTTTTGATGACATTTTAATGATAGGGTGGGAGTCTGGCATATATCAGTTAACTAACGATAAAATGACCCCTGTCGGGAATTGGAATCCATATAGCTTTTATAGGTCACAGATTGATCCCAAAAGGGTTTTTATTTCTTCGGAAGATGGGCTGGGATATATATACCACAAGGAAGGCCAATGGGTGCAGGAAGGTATCATCAAAGAAGTTACTGGTGCTATATATACAATTGTAGAAGAAAAAACAGGCAATCTGTGGCTGGAAACCAATGAAAACTGGGTGTGGCGGATTTCCTTTAAATCCAGGGAAAAAGCACTAAAACTAGAATCTCCCAAATGTGAAAAATTTAGAAGAGAACAAGGCCTACCCGATGATCAGGGTGATCTTTATAAAGTTAATGGAACCGTTTTTTTTGTTTCGCTCAAAGAAAGGGAAACCTTTGAATTTGATGTTAAAACCAACAGGTTTCACCCCGATCAAACATTGAACAAAGCCTTGGGAATGCCTGGCAAACCTGTATTTGTAGATAATATTGATGAGGACGAAAATGTTATTTTTAGATTAAATAACGAAGATGGACTTGGAAGACGTCTTATTGCCTGGAAAACCACAGGGCCAAAGTATTCTATCATTGAGGAATTAGAAGAAGAACGAATTACAGAGGATCAGGGCTGGACCTGGTTTGTAGAAAGGGATGACCGTGTGATTTGGTACGGTAGGAATAAAGGTATTGTACGTCATGATTTGAGCATGGCAAAGAACAATAAATTCGCGTTCTATTCTGTGCTAAAGAAAGTAACATATAAAAGGGATTCGCTTTTATTGGCGGGAACTTATAATTCCCGAAGGGCAACACTGCCCTTTAAGAATAACAGCTTTCGTTTTGAATATGCAAGTCCCAATTTTTATCAGGAAGATGCCAATATATTTCAGTACGAATTGGATGGTTTTGATGAAAAATGGTCTGGTTGGACTTCTGAAACAATTAAAGATTATACCAACATTCCCGAAGGGAACTATATCTTTAGAGTCCGTGCAAAAAATATTTTTGGACAGATCAGCAAAGAGGCCAGCTTCAACTTCACCGTCCTTCCTCCCTGGTACCGTACCTTATGGGCCTATACAGGCTATATCCTTGCTACCATAATTTTATTGTGGCAATTTGCTCAATGGCGAAATAGGCAGTTGCGCCATAAAAATGTTGTCCTGGAAACTCTAATCGAGGAACGGACCGAAGAGATTCGCAAAAAAAACGTACTCCTTGGCCAACAGACCGAAAAATTGATGGAGATGGATACCATGAAGACACGGCTCTTTGCCAATATATCGCACGAGTTCCGTACTCCCCTGACGCTAATTAAAGGTCCCATAGAAAAATTGGAGGAGGCAAAGGAAAATACGATAACCACCACCAACATAAAAATGATCCGGCGCAACGCCAATCGCCTGTTAAAACTTGTGAATCAATTATTGGACCTATCCAAGCTTGACAGTGGTAAACTACAACTGGATCTGGCCGAGGGTGATGTCTTTAAATGCATCCGGGCGGCCGCTTCTTCTTTTAGTTCCCATGCCGCACAGCGACAAATGGATTATCAGATAATAGTGCCTTCTAACCCGTTGTGGGCTTCATTTGACAGAGATAAACTGGAGAAGATCGTCTATAACCTATTAAGTAATGCCTTTAAGTTCACACCGGATGAGGGGAAGATCATTATCCGTTCATCTTATAGTAGCAACCGATTGCAATTGATCGTTACGGATACGGGACATGGTATAGAAGCAGCTAATTTACCTCATATTTTCGACCGCTTCTATCAGGTGGACAGTAGTTACACGAAGGAGAAATCCGGTACTGGGATCGGCTTGGCACTCACTAAAGAGTTAGTGGATCTTTTTTCGGGAGAAATATATGTGGAGAGTGAACCGGACAAAGGCAGTATATTCAAAATTATCATCCCATTAGAAAAAATAGAATCGTATAAGAAAGAGGAACAGGAGGAAATATCCACTATACCTTTTGATGAGGGTTATGATCCAGTGGAAGAGGTTGGCGTTAATATGAGTTCACAGAAAATAAAAGTGCTAATCATCGAGGATAATCACGACATGAGGCACTTTATTAGGGAACAATTGATGGGAGAATATGAATTATTAGAAGCTGTAAACGGAAAAGAAGGGTTTGAAATAGCTGGTCAAAAGGTTCCAGATCTGATCATAACCGATTTGATGATGCCCCAAATGGATGGTATAACCCTCTGCAGGAAATTAAAGACCAACATTAATACCAGCCATATTCCCATAATTATGCTCACCGCTAAGGCCGGCATTGAAAACAAACTGGAAGGCTTAGAAACTGGGGCTGATGATTACCTTGTCAAACCCTTCAACGCCAGGGAACTTCAGATCCGATCAAAAAACCTTATTGAGCAGCGGAAAAAACTTAGGGAACTCTTTTCCAAAAATATTTCTTTGGACCCTAAGGAGGTAACGGTTAACTCCATGGACGAAAAATTTTTAAACGAGGTGCTTTCACTATTTGAAGAAAAGTATTACGATTCTGAATTTGGTGTCCCAGAAATGCAAAAAGACCTGGTTATGAGTAATACTCAGTTGCACTTAAAACTTAAGGCGCTTACCAATCATCCCCCAGGCGAGCTACTTCGAAATTTTAGGTTAAAGCGCTCTACCCAATTATTGTCCCAAAAAGCGGATAACATTTCACAAGTAGCCTATGCTGTGGGCTTTAATAGTCTTTCCTATTTTACCAAATGTTTTAAGGCATTATATGGAATTTCTCCTTCGGAGTACATTAAAAGGAACATCGGAGTACATTAAAAGGAACAATTGAGGCATATTTATTAACGATTTTTCCAAGTTTTATATTGCTTGATAAAACATAGTTGGTGAATACCTCAGAGGTGAATTGGCTTCCCTGGTCCGTATTGATAATCTCCGACTTTCCATGCTTTGCGATGGCCTCTTCCAAAGTTTCCTTGCACCACTGTGCATCCATGGTATTTGATACTGACCAATTAACAACATACCTGCTGTGCAGGTCAATGATGGCTGTTAAATACATAAATCCCTTTCTCATGGGGATATAGGTGATATCGGTAGCCCATACCTGGTTGGGCCTCTGAGCGCTCATATTTCGTAGCAGGTATGGATATATTTTATGTGCCTTGTTACGCCTGAAGGTATGCTTGCCGGGCATAATGGCCCTAAGACCCATAATACGATAGTAGAGGCGGTCAATCCGCTTTTGGTTGACCTTGTATCCTTTGTCCATGGTGAGCCAGGTGTGCATGCCCTTAGCGCCTATGAAAGGATGATCCGAGTAATGCGTATCCATCAGGCGCATCAGCTCCAGGTTCAGCCTGCTTTCTGCCTTGGGGGCATAGTAAATCCCCGAACGGTGGATCTGCAGAAGCCTGCTCTGCCTTAATAGACTTAATTAGGAATGATCCCTGCTTATCATTGTGCGTCGTTCTTTGACGGTTTTTAACGCAAGGCGTCCTTTAAAAAATCAAGTTCCAATTTTTGCTGGCGTATAACTTTAAGCAAACGTTCTTCTTTTTCCTCAGCTTCGGTTTTCTTGCTCTTGGCACCAGTATCAAAGACCTTTTCTGCCTGGGTAAGAAATTCCCGTTTCCAAAGGTTGATCTGCTGGGGATTGATTTCGATCTTTTGGGCCAGTTCCTGGGTCGTTTGCCGCTCTTTAAGGGCTTCCAAAACCACTTTGGTCTGGAATTTAGGAGTAAACTTTCTTCGTGTCATATCAGTAAATTTAAGTTTATTTTTGAACTTAACTTACTGTCCTAATTTTGGAGGAATGCTCAATAGAAAAGAAATTTAAATAGGGCCATAGGACAAACGATGAGTAATGCGGCAGTTTAATGATGATTAAAGATGGGCAGTATACACTTATTTATTTTTTTTCTCAATTTATGTAAAGATGCTGGCTTTGCAAAACATCTATTAGCACCCAATGAAAGGAGATCATTTTTTGTAGTCCGATTCATAGTTCCAGAATACATCACTATTGGAACATCTCTTATATTTGGTTGAGTTCTGATTTTTTTCAGACAATCAATACCGTTCATTATGGGCATAAAGATATCCATAAATACAATATCCGGAGAATTTGTAGGTACCTTTAAAAGCCAGGTTAAAAGTTCCATTCCGTTCCCAAATATTGTCAATGTATGGGGTATGTCAGTTCCTGACATCGCCTCCTGGAAAAGATATTGATCATCAGGATCATCTTCCACAAGATATAATAAGACCTTTCCTTGCTTGCATTGCATTGAAGGCAAATTTTTCATTATTAAGAAATTTTACGATAATCCTATAAATATAGAAGTAGTATGACAATGATTTTAGCTCAAATGCTTAAAAAAGGAATCAAATAATGAAAAATGATTTATCTATACCACAATTTCATTTTATATCTATACCAAATTTTTTACTCTTTTACCGAAATGTGTTAAAGAATGTTTGAATTTTTAAATAGATTTATTGTGGATTGATGATAAAATGAATCTGAATATCAATAAGATGAACTGGAGAAAAATATCGTTTAATTTTAGCAAGTTACAAAATTTCGATTGGGATGTAAAAAGATTAGTACTTATTGACGATGACGATGATGATAGAACATTATTTGAAGATGTTTTAACGGATTTACGGCCTGACATAGTTTTAGAATTATACGATAGTGCCTTAGGACTTCTTGATAAGATTATACTTAAGATACCGAACTTAATTTTTGTAGATCTCAATATGCCGGTAGTAAATGGTTTTGATTTTTTATATGAAGTGCGCAGTAATAAAGTACTTTGTAACGTACCAGTAATAATTCTCTCAACTTCTGCCGATAAAAATGATATTAAACGTGCCATGGATTTGGGAGCCGATAGATTTATAACTAAACCCACTTCCTACATAGAATTGAAGCAGTTGTTTTCAAAAGCCATTGACGAATTCATGATTTAAGAAACATTTCAAAATATTGCAAATACCAATTCATGAAGAATTAGATTTAATTTGTTTAAAAAATATGATTCGAATTTGTTAGAAACAACAATTTAAAAACCAGGCAGAACCTTAATTTAATTTTTTCTGCAGTTGTAAATTTCGATGGTTAATATCTAACCTGGAAATCCTCATATTAGTTCGGGTTATTGATATACCGGCGGGAGATGTTGAGCATTATATTGCGCCCTCCATCTTTTTCACTGAGTTCCATCACCGCCCTTCGGTCACTATCCAGGGAAAACTTAGGGATAACAAATACCATCCGCTGAATCTTATTTTGTGATATGCGCCCTGGTACCTAGAAAGTGTATAATGGTTCCATGGTCAGGGACTGCAAGGAGTTCCTTTTACCCTTTGCCCTTGTTTGCAGGGAGAGTTGTAAGAAATTGAGATCATAGGCCAAAGAGGAGTGGTTCTCTATTTGGATAACAAAATAAAGCTGGTCGCGATTAAATAAGATATTATCCACCCTTAATGTGATATCCTGACTGGTTTTAAAGAGGCCTTGAATGCGTTTTTTTTGATTTATAAGCTGGCCACAGAATCGCTCGAAGCGCTCCAGTTGTAAATGCTTTCCTCCAAAACTATCCTCCACTTTTTGAGTTGCCCTGACACGCTGGTTTACATTCCCTATTGCTTTTGATTGAGGTATAAAGCGATTCGGTTCACTCGGCGTGTTTCGGTATTTTAAAATATAGCAATAAACAGGCTCGCTGCGGTCAATCACCACCAGGTTACTTTCCTTTCTGCGGGTCCCTTGTAGAAGTCCATAATTTTCAGTTTTCTACCTATTATATTCCGGTTTACCTCAAATTTTTTCATTTGACTTTTGTTTAATCATTATACGACGATCCGTATGAGATAGGTAAAGATACTCACCACGGCTCCTGCAAAGAACAATGACCGATACACGGGTAATACCTTTATTGAAATCTGCGTTTTCTCCCAAAAAGTGACCGGTATTAAAAAGGAAGCCGATAAGGAAGATTAAACCAAGAATGATCGGGAAGATGATCCCTAATTGGAAACCTCGTTTATTCCGACTATTTGGGCAAAGAGGGAGTTTAATATTATAAAAGTGAATGGAAATAGGTAGCGTGTTTTTGTCATAGCAAAAAGGTTTTAAAAATGATAGGAGAAAAGTATTCTCTTTAAATAACACAAAATTCTGGTATACAGCATTTTGTAGATAAAATATTATTTAGTTTTAATTGAATTCAAAAAAGCAGAATGGAATCAAAATTAAAAGTTTTGTATAAAGGAAATTGTTAATAACACCCTTGACCAACAGAAGGCTTTTAGGAGTAAACTTCATATTTAAGATAGCTGGGGAGTACTTATGACAAGAACTGCAGAGTAAAGGATAGTTAATCCTTTTCTACAATGACAAACATGGTATGCTTAGATCAACAATCCTGAAATTCATCATAATAATACAACATACCGGTGAAATTGAATTTTCAATGAGTCCTTTGCATTTTCAGTCCAAATGGTTTTGGTGAGCAGCTTTCCATTTGCATTTATATTATTTAGGAATAAATAAAATAATGATGAAAGTCACTTTAATGGTTAATTGCAGTAACGGATCTGGTGTTTTGTGCCTGTTAAAAGGGCTAATTTCTCGATGAAAAAAAAGTGCTCGGTTTTTAACTATCATTTTTGCCTCCTGACGGCTATACTTGTCCTGTATTACATTATGAATCATCTTTGTTAGGTGATCAATAAAAATCCCCCATTATGTCGACATTAATACTTATCAAGGAAAGTTATAAAGAAGGATTCAGAAACTTAAGTGTCTATCTGGTGCGAAGGTTTTTAAAAAGTTACACATGGCTTACTATTGTGCTATGGACAATTGCAGTATATGCCTTGGTTTTTAGAATGGCTTCAGGATATGCTTTTGATTGAGCTAATTTTTTGAGCAATAACACGCACTCACCCTGAAATGCAAATCGTATATATTCCATGAAACGAGTTATATCAAAATTTTCGCAGTTTGACTTCAATTCAGAAAACTCTGTGTTTATTTCAGCCATTTGCTATTTAATATCAATTTGGCTCTTATTGATAGTGTCCCAAATGTGAGTAGTTAAATTTGATTTTGGTGTAAAGAAAGGGCGGAGGAAACTTCGCCTTTTGATTTTATACTGGTTACCCTAAATCGAATCAATAATCTTTAAATTTATTGTAATAGAAACTTCCCTCGGATAATAATTCGTGAACATGCCAGTTGAAGATCTTAAAGGAAAAACTCTTTGAACAATTTTCCATTAACAATTCAAGTTCGTATCTGTTAAGAAATTCATCAGTATTACCTCCAACTTCCAATTGATAAAAATATGCCATTTTCCATTCTGTGAAAATTTGCTCGGCACTCTCGCCTTGGTAGAGCAATTCAATATTGTCATGTCTATTATCATCCTGGATAGTAAAAAAAATATCCTCAACCTCGTGTCGCACTCCTTCTAAGAATTGAAGAAAATAACCATCCTTAAAGACCAGGCAACCAGAAATATTATTTGCTTTATTAAGTCTTTTTAAAGTATTGAAGATGTCTCTTATGCTCTTATCCGAAACATTAAAGGCTTCTGAACGTAAGATCATTTGATAATACATAGGATAGCTTATGGATTTCTAAATTGACGAAATATTATCCAAATGGAATTATAAAAATACAGATATTTCTTATATTATGGGGTTATAAAAGGTTTTGTCTTATAATGTAATCAATTGTTAACCTAAAATCTATGGATTCAATATATGAAAAGAAAACGCCCTGGGAGATTGCTTCATAAATTTTAAAGTAAAGCAAGAGGCGAAACAGAAGCCCGCAAGAAGTAATAAGTTTTCTTAAATCTAAATTAAAGTAGAGGGGCTGGTGCTACGGCCCCCTCTTTTTTTTGTCCTCCATAATTTGCACCAGATGAAAGTATTGTGTAGTACCACACCATGGATTGATTCTTTAATGACAAGAGTTTAATTAAATATTAAAGTTATAAAAGATTAATAGAACCTTCATAGGCGGCTCAATTACACTAAGACGTTGAATGGTTTAATTAGATGTAATATGCAGTGGTATTATTTGCGTGGTTTTAAGATGACTTCCAATTATGCTCTCAATTGAGTTAATTTTTGTTTTACTGGTCATTGTTAATTCATTAATACCGTCTATAAATTATGCACAAAATAATTTCCTAAGGATAACCTGTCAAACAGTTCGCATCAATATAAGAATTTATCGCTATGTAGTTCGCCTAGCATATTCTGTTTTAAAGATTACCGCGGTAAAGGCTTTATCATTAAAGTAATAATTGAGACTTTTTATCCCAATCCTTTATGTATATTCCATCCGGAATGTGATCAGTATATTCGCTTAAAATTGGTTTTATGAATATATATAGCCACCTGGATATATGGTTGCAGTTAAAATAAATGTCCGGCAGCTATAGTTTTATTAAGAAAAAAATGTTTAAAAATGAATGGGGAATAAATGAGAATTGCTATTTTCATGGTGGGTGAGACTATGTTAGTATTCCAAAACCGACGTGAATTACGCAGACAGTACCTCCGGACACATTGGTTCGCAATCGAATACGTCAGGCACACCTAGAGAGGGATAGACCCACAGGTTATGGCCGGGTGGCTAAAAAAAGGAATTAGGAAGTTGCCCGTGCAGCACCAGTAAGGTCCGAAAATATCATTTAACAAATTAGAAAATGAAAAGAAGACAGTTTGTAACAAATGGAGCAATGTCCATGGCCTCGGTGGGATTACTATCGCATATGCCAACCCAACCATTTACTGGCGCAAAAAGTAAGCTGGTTACTATGCCCATCGGCTTTCAATCGTATGTTTTACGGGAAGAAATTGGGAAAGACCTTGCTGGTACATTGAACAAAATGGCCGCGATGGGCTATGAATACGTTGAAATGTGCTCGCCCAAGGGATATATGGGACCTTTCGAGCCACTAGCTAAATATTCGGGAAGGGACCTCAAAAATAAGATTGCCGATACGGGATTGAAATGCAATAGTTCGCATTTTACCTTCGGAGAATTGAAAGAACATCTTGAGGAGCGGATCGAATTCGCCCAACAAATGGAGCTGGACCATCTGGTCCTTGCTTTCGGGTTGAATGCAGCAACACCTGACGAACTCAAAGAGAATTGTGCCACTTTGAACGCAATCGGTGAAAAGGTAAAAAAGGGGGGGATGATTACCGGTTTCCATAACCACGCTATCGAATTTGAGCATAAATTCCACGACAAATTGGTATATGATATCATTATGGATGAACTTGATTCGAACCTGGTAAAAATGCAATATCAAACGCAACCAATTACCCTGGGCGTTCAAGGTTCTACATACTTCAATAAATATCCCGGGCGATTTATTTCGGCACATTTACAGGATTATTCCAGGGAGGACAAAACCAAGGAAATCGCGCTGGGCCAAGGAATAGCAGATTGGAAGGATTTTTTTGTCGCTGCAAAAAAAGGCGGAATTAAAGTTGCCTATGTGGAGATGGAATCAAACCCTGGCACCTTGAAAGAAAGTGTTGAATATCTCAAAGATCTTTAGGATATAGTTTTATTTTGACTTTTAACCGGTACTACAAATTTGAATTTTTGACACTAGGGGAAGGCTACAGAGAAGGCTACATTCGGTCTAGGAAAGAAACAGAAATTCTGATTATATATTAACTAAAGGTCATTTTTTAAGAAAGGCTACATTACTACCAAAACGTGGGCTTAAATCAATACTCGAAGGAGGGTAGAAGTTAAGTATTTATAATAGCTAACTCGACGTGGGTCTACTATAATTCCCCCCATCCCATTATAATTTGAATGTTCTGGTGAAGTCTATAAAAGGTAATATCGGATAAAACCAAGAATTCCCTCCAGATTTGAGGATCACTCTTCTCTAACTCGATACGAAACTTGAAAACTTTACTCAATTATTTAATCCTTTATTTTAACTTTGGTTTAACCAAGTACGTCTTTGAAAGTGGTTATTTTTTGGTTTTCTTTTTTTTGGGCTTTGGTTCAGGTAGTTCCCTAACCGTGATTTTTACTAAACTGCTGATCCAATCGCGGTCTTCCAGTTTCTCTTCGATAAGATAACTCGGTTTAGCTCCGGGATATGGAGGTGCTTCAACAACATCTTTAATATAGATTCTTCCAGCTTCTGTTGGTTTCAGAAATAATTTATTGTCACATACAAGCGCAAAAAGTTTGCCTTCCGAAAACAATCCATATTCTCCAAACATTTTCTTGGCGGTAATTTCGCCAGAGTTTTCAATTTGGTCTAAAACGAAATTCACAAATTCTTTATCCGATGCCATTTTACAATCGATTAGTTAGACTTTAATTGACGAATAAATTCCTTTATATTAGAATCAAAAAAATAAGGCTCAATTAAATTCCCCCAAGAAAAAGATGTTCCCATAGCATCACTAAACTCTTTAATGTTTATTATTTTGTCCAGCTTTTCTTTTTGTGCTTTTATAAAATTTTTTATACCTTCTTTTCTTCCTTCTTTTTCACTTCCATGTGCACTGGAATAAGCATCAAAGTGCTCTTCCAATCGATTAGTAAACCACTCTAAATATTGAATATTGTTCATCCTTTATTTGAACTTTGATTTGGTCTGCTCTAATTTACATTCCATATCCATTCATGATGTGCGGTACCTCGAATAAGTGAATTACACTATTTACATGCGCCCATTGTATAATTGCTTATGCTACTGCATTCTGCCATAGACGGATTCTCATAGGTAACCCCATTACAACCACAAACTCGATTTATTTCGAATGTGACCACA
>JBGTNL010000002.1:0-44770 GCA_041743085.1 Flavobacteriaceae bacterium | reverse complement strand
TTGCTAAAATACTCCCGAGGTTATCGTGGAGATCATTGGCAATGCGCCGACGCTCCTTCTCCTGGCCTTCGATCATGGCATCAATTCCCAGAAGTTCCTGTTCCTTTAACAATTTTTCCATTTTTTGGGCCTGGACTTCTTTTTCCTTCTCTACGATTTTCTTTTTGTTCCCGATATTTTTATAAGCAAAATAACTCAACACTAAGAGAAGGCCGAGGATCGATAGGGCCACATAAAACCAGATGCGATTCTGTTTGAGTTTGTTGTTTTCAAGTTCTTTTTGCTGGGTTTGAAGGACTACGTTAAGTCGGTTGATTTCTAAAGTATTCCTACGAAAGTCAAGGTTAAAATCAGCTTTATAGGCCTTATTTAACAATGCGTATGCTGAGTCGTATTTTTTGAGTTCGTTGTAATAGAGTGAGGCATATCGATTGAGGAAATAATTGGATCTTAAGGTATCCGCTTTATTGATGTGCATTTTAGCATCGTTGACCAATTTTAACGCATCCGTCAACTTTTTTTCCTTTTGCGCTATTTTAGAGAGGTGCAGTAATGAAAAAAATCGAACATCATGCAGGAACGGATATTTCCCCGCCGTTCGAAGTGCTTTTCTGAAATTTTCTTTTGAATGATTAAGTTCGTTCTCTAACTCAAATCGCAACCCTTTTTCAAAATAGATTTTCGGGAGCAGATTACTGTCAAATCCAAGGCTCTGTTCGAAATGGTTAAGTTGACTTGCAAGTTGGTAATACTTTGAGTTTAATTTTTCCAGTGTTTTGCTATAAAAAATCAGTCCATACAAAGTTTTCCAGACATTGTCTATCTCATCTGTTTGCAATTGTGCGAATTCTAAAAGGTATTTCTCCTGATCCCTACTATTTTGGGCAATTTCGACATTATAATATTCCAATATTCCCAATAAAGCTGCCTTTTGAAGTGATTTACTTTCAAGAATTTTTGCTATTTCCAAGGCCCGATAGAAATCTCTGAAGGAGGCGCTTTTAGTTTTATGGTAGTATAATTCAAAATACCCATTATATAATCTCAGGATACAGTCATTTATGGACTGGTCAGAATTTTCGGGGGAATAGATAAGTCTGAAATTAATAGAATCCTTTTGTCCTGCGTAATAAAGAAGTTCATTTAGCCGTCCTAGATTTTCCTTAAGTTCCCCCTCTTCAAGTTTTTCTATACTCGAATTGGCTTTTTCAAATTCCAAACTTTTGAACTGAAATAAAATTTCGTCAAGCGATTCTGACGTTTTCCCATTGTGGAAAAAGGATCCTAAAACTAAAATCAATAAAAGGCTAGTTTTCACTAAATCTTCACCTTTACTACACTAAAATGGCAACGTGGTGATGGCCATGGTTGCTGTGGACCTGAATAATCGATATGTCCTGGCCGTAAGGGCTCAGGTGATTCAAAATAACCATCTCTATAATTGAATTCGGTATCGAAAAAAATTTCATTCTGGCTATATCCTGAATTGTTCTCCTCCTTAAGGCGAGAATCGAAAGGTTTCGCCAATCTCTGAAAATTAATTCTATCCCCTTCGTTAATGATCAATCCCTCACCCTCGAAATCAAAATCTATTGGTTCAGCAGAAGACTGCAAAGGCTTTACATAAATCACTATTACATGCTGTCCATTTCTTTTCCCATATTTAGGTTGGCCAATCAGCCCGATATTAACACATCCTCTATAGTTAATCAGTTGGAATCGAATTTTATTAATTTTAATATGCGTATTTTCCAAAGGCGAACAATCGAATCTTCCATAAAGTGCGAATGAAGTTCCGTACAATTGAGACCCGTACAAGAATTGATAGACATTTTCTTCCAACTGGATAGATAAATCCACCGTTGTAATGAAATTTTCGGTTTTAGGTAATGTTTCCATAATGAGTGTATTTAAGTGATGAATTCCCCTATTGAATTTACAAAAAATTCGGTTTCCTAACTGATATTCAGTAGTTTAAAATTTTATGGTTCGTTTTACCCGAAGGTAGGTTTCGGCACAAAGGAAGTCCATACCCATTCATGGGTATTTTTGAAATTTTTACAGACCGAAAACCGCTATATTGAAAAGGTGAATGAAAATACTGTGTCACTCGGGGTTGTGAAGTTCCCATAAGTCAATAAATCCCGGCTGCCTTCCATTTTCCGGAAGGGATTTCAATCCCATCGGGGGCGGATCCCCGGCGCAAATGGGAATTTGAGAGATTGAAAGTGCTCAAGGGATTTGGCTGGTTTTTCTACCCCTTCAGGTAAGGGCTGACGGGAAAAATTCTGAAAATATAAGAGACAGGCGTCGCGCCACCATTTGGCTTCCTTTAATTGAATCTGAAGCAGCATTTGTACCTCCTGATGACGGCGGTCATTCACGAAAGGCTTCATGTTTTCCCAGGTCATCACCATATCCGTTACCTGATTTACCCCTTCCTGGTATTTTAAGGCGAGCACCTCCCACAGGCTGCGACCGCTTTTCAGTTGATAATCCCAGGGGAGATGGTGAAACCATAAAAGATATTCTTCCGGAACGGTTTTCAGATCGTTGAAGATTCTGGCCAGCTCCGGGGCATATTGTACGGTGGCATTACTGCCGGCAGGGGTCCTGTCAAAACCTATACCCTTGCCATCCGCCTGATGATAATATACGGGGTTCCAATCAGGCCTCGACAGATCGTCTACCCAAGGCCCGGGGCCATAGTGATGGCCGGTATCAAAAAGATGATGGAGCCCAAGGGGAGTCATATAATTGACGACAGCCTCCCTGGAGGAAATCATCATGGCTTTCATCGGGTTCAGGAAATCCTGATCGTTGCTGTAAGTTGCCCTTAGCCATTCCTCTGCGATGGTTTCGGAGCTTAATTCAGGATCCCATGCCAATCGTCCGAGGCCATACCAGTTGGCCTGGGCGAAAGGGTGGCCTGTCCAGTTGATATCGGTCCCTATATTCGCAACCCCCGCCATCCCTGTCAGCACATTGTTGTAAAGGTTCCCTTCTATGACGTCCGCCACTGTGGCATTGCTGCCTTTTTGAAAGGTATCAGCATCCAGGACTTCCTCAAATAATTTGGGAAGGAACACCAGGTGGGTGCTAAAGCCCAAATATTCCTGGGTGATTTGAAATTCTATCATCAGGGGGGTTTTCTTCATGGCCCCGAACATCGGGTGAAATGGTTCCCTGGGTTGAAAATCTATCGGGCCGTTTTTTACCTGTACAAGGACATTGTCCATGAACTCACCATCAAAAGGAATAAATTCGGCATAGGCCTGTTTCGCCCTGTCTGTGTCATCATGTTCTGAGTATACAAAGGCACGCCAGATAACATTGCCGTGATGAGGCGCCAGTGCAGTCGCCAGCATATTGGCTCCGTCAACATGGCTGCGTCCGTAATTCTGAGGTCCGGGCTGTCCTTCGGAATTCGCCTTCACCAAAAGGCCGCCAAAATCAGGAATTCTCTCATAGATTTCAGCCGTTTTATCCTGCCACCATTTGATAACCTCCTTGTCAAGTGGATCGGCCGTTTTTAGATTCCCTATTTCAATAGGAGCAGAAAATCGCGCCGTTAAATAGACCCTGATGCCATAACTTCTGAAAATCGTGGCCAGAGCTGCTACCTTATCCAGGTATTCCGGTGTCAGGACCCAGGCATTCGCGTTGACATTGGTCAGCGAACAGGCATTAATGCCTATAGAAGCATTGGCGCGGGCATAGTCTATATAGCGCTGATCTATGTATTCCGGTAATTTCTGCCAGTTCCACAGAGAAAACCCTGCATAACCCCGCTCCACGGACCGGTCCAGATTGTCCCAATGATTCAGCATCCTCAATTGAATCTTCGGATTGCTCAATATCTTGATTTCCTTAAGATCCCCTTGGGTTTGCATCAGGTGCAGCAATCTGAAAGTCCCGTATAGAATCCCTATTTCCTCCCTTGCCGTAACGACGATGAGCGGTTTGTTTTGATAGCTGACCGATGTGATCAGAAAGCCTTCCTGCTTAATTTTCTCCAGATCGCCCTTGAGTTGCTGCCGCACGGCCTCAGGTAAATATTTCGCCAGTACAAATGCCCACCCATTACCTGGCTTCAGGGAAGCTGAGAAAAGAGGAGTTTTGCCCAGCATTTTTGTCACAGCCGTTGTAAATTCTTTCCTGGCGTTGTTCATTATTTCACCCCCCATAGAAAAGTAAACGGAATTGCCCGGCCTGGAATATTCCTCCAGCACTGTCGTGTTGTCGACAGGACGGTATCCCAGCCAAAGGGAATAGTCTTCGTTGGACTGACTATTTCCCCGGAGGATGGCAAGAAAAAACAAAGCGATAAAAAATCTTAGCGATTTCATTCAGACGCCTGCCCTTTTACCTGGCAAGATAAATCGCATTCAAGATACTAACCTTAGGGCAGTCTGAAACATAATTTCTCCTGAAAATCATTGCCGGGATTACACCGGTATGAAAAATAGTTGCCTGTTGGAATTGAAAATCAATCAGCGTAATCAATCGTCTAAAGGAATTACTTTGAATGCAGGGGAGGGCTTAGATTGAATTGTGATTATGAATCCATAGGGGGATACTCTTCGGGTGCCAAATTCACAAAAGACAGGTAAATGATCACTTAACCTGAGCCATTTTTCAGCATCCCCGAATTCTATCCTGAGAAGTCTGTTCTTAAAATGATCACTCCCAAAACATAATCAATATGATATGGTTTATTCAGGATCACTGCCAGCTGCCTTCAGTGTGATTACCGAAGGTTTTGACTGACTCCTGAAAGTTACTGAGAAACTTGTTTCAAACTAAAAATCTGACCCTTCATAGTAAAATAACGACCATTCAATAATAAGTCATTTTGTAATTGACTGAATATCCGATATTTGATCTATTAATCAACCCTTAAATTCAATAAAGATGTCTCCAAGCGAAATTTTTTCTCTGGCCAACCTGACTGTGATGCCTATGTGGGTCTTGATGGTTTTCCTTCCCAAATGGAAGGTTACCAGATTCCTCATCGATTTTAAAGTGATCCCCATCGTCCTGTCGGTTATTTATGTCATCTATATCCTTGTCGCTATGCTCAATCACGGGTTCATGGATTTTGGCAGTCTTTCCTCGGTTATGGAATTGTTCAGGGAAGAAGACGCCCTCCTGGCAGGGTGGGTCCATTACCTTGCCTTCGACCTACTGGTAGGCATGTGGATCTTGGATAGGAACAGGGAATCAGGTATTCATCAATTACTTATCGTGCCTTGTCTCTTGCTCACGTTTATGTTCGGCCCTACTGGCTTTCTCTTATTCATGGCCATCAAAATGGTAAAACAAAGAAATACTCAAAATTAACTTTTAATACAGACTGATGGGATTGCCCAGGCCTCATGTGAATTGCCTGTACATCATCAAAACCAACACATAGATCCAGATGAAACATAAGAAAAGCTTCGTGCCAAAGTCGACTGATTTTCTTGAAAATCGCGCACTTCCGCCTAAGGAGTTGTTGGGCAACGTACTTAGCACGGCCAGGGCAGGCAGTCCCATTCAATATTGGATGGCCCTTCTTATTTTCGTTCTGGGCCTTGCTTTTATTCTCGGACTTTTTATAGATGACCGGACCCTGATGGGTATCAATGTATGGCTAAAACCACTTAAATTCTCAATTTCTATCGGAATATATCTGTTGACTGTTGGCTATTTTATTACGAAATATCCCTATTCTGAAAGAAAGAAAAATATAATTAATCATGTGGTTGCATGGACACTTCTTGTGGAATTGGTCATCATTGCTTTTCAGGCATTCCGGGGTATCAGTTCCCATTATAACGTGGAGACAGAATTTGATGGGATGCTTTTTTCCCTGATGGGCCTTCTGATTGGAATCAATGTCCTGATCATGGCATTATTCATTATTGATACGATACGGCTGAAACTCAGGACCACAAAATCTGTACAATGGGCGATCCTGCTCGGGTGGCTGATGATCTTCTTTGGTAGCTGGGTGGGGGGTCAGATGATCGGGCAGATGGCTCACAGCGTAGGAGTGGCCGATGGAGGAACTGGTTTACCCCTGGTCAACTGGAGTACGATTGGCGGCGATTTACGCGTTGCACATTTTTTTGCCTTGCATGGCCTGCAGATCATTCCGATCTTCGCTTTTGGAATTTCTTTAAAAGGGACTATTCCGGTTCGAAGCCAGGTACTTGCGGTAACATGCTTTGGATTACTATATGCCTTTTGGATCGGAGTTATCTTTTATCAGGCGCAACGGGGTATTCCGTGGATCGCATCATAGCACAACAACCATCAAAGATAGCAGAACAGCTGGTGGAAACTAAATATTAGATCACCTTTATAAAAATGGAGGGCCTCTATTTTATATTTCTAATTATTTCTATGGCCAGATTGATCTCCTGAGGCGTGTTGAAATAATGAGGAGAAAATCGTACTGCCCAATCCACTCCCTTTTTTGTAAAGTCGATCAGGGCCGCACTTTTAGAACTGATTGAATAATATACCTTATTATTTTTCAGTTCTTTTTCTACTTCGGACAATTCGCAACCCTTCAGAAAAAAGGTAATGATGCTGGATAATTCCGATCCCCGGTCAAGAACTTCAACGTTTGGAATCTGTGTCAGCCCTTCCCTCAGGCTTTGAGCTAAAGTCAGGTTATAGTTTTGTACGTGCTCTATTCCTATGTTGTTGGCATATTTTACAGCCTCTTTAAGTCCGGCCAGGGAAACATAGGAAAATTCCCAGGTTTCAAAACGCCTGGCGTTCATTTCAATTTCATATCCCTCGAATTTTGTCCAATGCGCGCCCCGCATGTCAATAGACAATAGTTCAAGACGCTTTTCAATGACTTTTTCCGAGACGTATAAAAAACCGGTTCCGCGTGGACCCCTCAAAAATTTTCTGCCGGTTGCGCTCAGAAAATCACAATGCAGTTCTTCCACATCCACCTTGATCTGCCCAACAGACTGGCAGGCATCCAGCAGGAACAGGATATCGTATTTACGGCAAAGCCGGCCGACTTCCTTAGCCTTCTGAACCAAACCTGAATTGGTCGGGATATGGGTGATGGCAACCAGTTTGGGATGGTATTTCTTTAGCAGCATTTCAAAATCGTCCATATCCAAATCTCCGTTAGGCAAATTGGTCGCCTTTATGAGGTTGACTCCAAACCTTCTGTGTAAGGAGATAAATGCTATATGGTTCGAAATGTAATCGTCATTGGTTGTTAATATAAAGTCCTTATCTGAAAAGTGAATAGAGGACAGAGCACGTGAGAAGGAATCTGTGGCATTATAGGTAAAAGCAATATTATTAGGTTTGCAGTTGATCAGCCTGGCCGTTTCCAGATAAAACTTCTCAATATCATCGGTCATCACATGGGCGGTTTCATACCCGCCCATTGCCTCTTCCATGGATAAGTAGTCTTTCATGGTATCCACAACAATTTTTGGCATCAATGAAGCCCCGGCGCTGTTCAAAAAGATTTTATCGGCGCAACCTGTGGTATCTTTTCTTACGTCATCAATATTCATGGGAATCGCCTGTTATTAAATTTATTTCACTCAACTAGATTCAAATGAAGGGATTTTCAGTCTTGAAATGGGCTTCAGTATTCAATACGGTGTTGACTGTCTGTGCATTTAATCAAGGGAATACCAAATGGAATCTACGGGATCTTAAAATGTAGGATATTAAGGTTCTAATTTCTTTAACGCGCTTAATTCCCAAAGCCAGGCATCCCCAATTTCATGGTCCTGGACAATTTCCTTATAAATAAATCCATTCTTCCGGAGAATTTTTGTTGAAGCATTATCTTCAGGTCTGGTTTTTGCTGTGATGATTATTTCCGAATCCGACTTTTTGGCAATTCGTACAAGCTCGCTGCATGTAAAAGAAGCAATCCCACGGTGTTCGAAATTTTTAAAAGTACCATAGGCAATTTCCACGACCCCGGCTTTCGGTCTTCCTGTAAATCCACCTGCACCAACTACCTGATCGCCATCAAAGACAAAGTATCCTACCCAGGGTAAATGAAAACCAATTTGTGGATAATAGGCTTTCATGGCATCTATAATTTCCTGACAATCAGGTGAAGCATATTTTGGATTCGTTTTATCCTCTTCAACCTGGATTATTTTCAGTTCCATTTTAATTGTAGTCAAATTGATTTCTGAACATTTTTGAGGTGATAGGTGATGACGTGATACGAGATAAGAAACACCTGTTAAAACGCTACCCTATGCTTAAGGACCTAGTATATTATTTATTCGGTTTAGCACAGAATCGGCCATTATTATTATCCAGATAACCTGTTGGGATATTTAAATTTCGACCTTATTTCTTCGATTTTATACATGTGTGGATTTTTCCACAGGATTTTTTTTCCCCGAATGATAACGGTTTCAACAGCTTCGGTACTTTTTATAAGTTCCCCTTCGAAATCTTTTCCCGAAGAATCAAAACTGTCCCCGATGATTTTCCAAACTATGGAAATTTAGCCATTATGCCTCGATAATATTCGATACTTGAAAAAGCCTATCGGAACAAAGGCAACACTTTAGAAATGGAGGCGATCATCTTGCTATTTTCTAACCTCTGTTTCGCTTAACGTAGTCCATCAGAATTTTAAAAAACTCGGTTGGTTGTTCATCAATTATCATATGGCCGCATTTTTCTATAACGTGTACCTCACTGAATTTCAAACTCTCCTTTTGTAAATAAAATGTGGATTCGCCCTGGTCGTCTTGTCTCCCATAGACAATTAGGCTTTTGGTATTTAATCTTTTCAATTTATTCGTAATATCCCATCGAGTCTCTGTAACTTCCTTATCTATAAAAGAAATTGGCTGAAAGTTAAATTTATAAAAGAGGCTATCTAAATTTTCCTTATTAATTTTGTTTTTATCATAGTACATTGCCCTGATATGCAGGGCTATAAAATCCTTATATGCCATTACTTCTTTAGAGGTTGGACTAACAATTTTAAGTGAATCCAGTTCTCTCTCCGTTTTATTTATGAACATCTTTTGAAGTAATTCCATAGAGTCCAGCTCTGTTTTGGACCGTCGTGAAAATTGGTTATCATAGAGTACATTCCAGACCGAATAGGATGGGGGAGCCGAACTTACCAGAATCAGGTTGGAAACGTACTCTGGATGCAATGCAGTATAATTCATGCCCAGTAATCCACCCCATGATATTCCTAAAAGCGATATATCTTTATCTCCACGCTGCTTTCTTAAAGACTCAATATCCCTGGTATAGTTATTAATAGTTATGGTGGTTTTATCAATGGGAATATCTCTGGATTTACCTGATCCTCTTTGATGCAGCAAAATGCAGGTGTAAAATGGTTGAAGACTGTCAATAATCTGCCGATATGGGTGATCGGGTGCTTCTCCTGGTCCTCCGGTTAAAATATATAGGGCGGGCCCTTGT
Source organism: Flavobacteriaceae bacterium (assembly GCA_041743085.1). Lineage (GTDB taxonomy): Bacteria > Bacteroidota > Bacteroidia > Flavobacteriales > Flavobacteriaceae > JAFMPW01. The sequence goes on along the minus strand of JBGTNL010000002.1, from coordinate 35,323 downwards.
CCGAATTCTTCATAGTACAATGTAAAGTTGTTACTCTGATAACTCTTGTAAACCTGGGCTGCCGAGTTGTAACAACTCAATAGCAGGGAAGCAAACAATATATAGAGATTCTTCATCAGAGAGTTATTTTGTCTGGAGTGCTGTTTTATGTTTTAAATTGCCGAATCATCTCCTGCCAGCGTTGCTCATCATACAATATTTTAAAGGCAGGCTGGGAAAGCAATTGCTCTTTGGATAAATTTTGCCTGAGGTATAAAAGGTTTAAAAAGTCAAGTGCAATACTTTTATACTTTTCGTCCGAATCAACAGCCCCAATCCTGGAAAAAAGAACGGCGGCCTCTAAATTATCTGAACTGGTCATGCCTCCGGAAAAAGTGGAGGCATTGTTATAGTAGTCATAGGTTTTATGAAATTGTTTTTTTGAATAAAAATATTGAGCACTGTCAAGCAGCTGTTGAACCTTTTTACGTTCTTCAAGATCATTTTGCTGCGCCTGGAGGGTAGTTGGTACGCGGTAATCGAACCCATAAGTAAGGGCATATATGTGCAGGGGTTGTAGTCCGATTTCCTTTCTTCTGTAATCAACCCTGTCCTCATCTTTGATTGGCCTGAAACCAGAGGCTTTTCCATTATTTGTCCACACGACCTGCGTTCCATATAGCTGTTTATAATTAAGATTACAATTGACCCTGTCATATAGAAAAGCATAATTTTCCATATGAACCTCGTTAGTTCCTTTTATTTTTTCCATAGCCAGCAATGCGGTTTGCTGGAAAATTACATCCTGATCTGCATGCTGAACAAGAAGCCACAAATTGTTTTGACCATCTTTCCCGATTTGAGATATTTTAAGCCAGCCATATTCTGCAACAATATCTTTTGTCCTCATCAGATTACTAAAATCAGCTCGACTGATTTCCTGTTCTATGACTTCCAGTAAACTATCATTAGTGGTTTGAACTCGTTTATATCTCAATTGCTGGTCACTGAGCGTCATTAAATTGATTTCTTTTCTTAATGCTGGTAACTCTAAAGTCGTAACATATTGTTTTTCTTTAATATGTGCTTCCTGTTGTAAGGCTTTCCAACGATGTGGTACTGAAATTCGCAGAAAATCAAAATAGGGATCGATTGCAAGCCAGTCAGCTTCTGTCCACCCTGCGTCTAAGGCTCTGTGAAGATACTGAAAAGCCTTTTTCGCATTACTGTCCAAGGAATACATTCCCGCAGCTTTGTAGGCATTGAGTGCATCGGGATCTTGAATTTTGAAAGCCTGTTCATAGTTTTCAATCGCACTTTTATAATTTTCCTGCAAGTGCAGCAGGCTGGCCCTGGCTAGCAGTTTTTGATACCTGCTGTCTGCCTGTGACATTGCGATAAGAGAGAAAAGAAAGCAAAAAAAGAAAACAGAAAAGTGTCTCATTTATAGGGCTTTTTTGGAAAAGGTCACTTCATACAATTCAGCCAATCCGTTCTATCAGATATTTCATAGGATAAAAGGCGCACACTTATTATGGCTTTCAAAGGGGTTGACAAGTCTATTTTTACCTTGATTTCCTGGGCATCGTTTTGGGGTAATTATTTTTATGGTAAGGAGAAGGTAATCAAATCTTTAATGGGGCCTTTAATTTACTCCCAAAATCAACTCTCTTTACCAATTGTTAATTTCCAGTTTACAGTGAAGCCGACTCCTATATATAGATTTGTGCCAGACAAATTATATGCAAAATGAAGACCACCAAACTACTAATAATATTTTTTGTGACGCTTGGTTCATTCCTTTTTAGTGCCACAATTTTGGGACAAACGGGTAACATACAGGGAACCATTTCTGATGTGGACGGTTTGTATTTACCGGGTGCAAATGTAATGCTCCCTTCAATATCCAAAGGAGCCATTTCTAATTTTGACGGCAAATTTACGTTGGTCGATATACCAGAGGGCACATATGCTCTAAGGGTATCTTACTTAGGGTATGATGACATAGAACAGGAAGTTGTGGTAAGGGCAGGCGAAACGGCGGAAGTTTCTTTGTTCATAGAACCTAGAAGCATGGAACTGGAGGGTGTGGAAGTTACTGCATATGGCTTAGGAGGTCAGTCGAAGGCATTGAACACCCAAAAGAACAATCTTAATATCACCAACGTAATATCTACAGATCAGATTGGTAAATTTCCAGATGCCAATATTGGGGATGCAGTGAAACGAATTCCTGGAATTACCATGCAGGTAGATCAGGGGGAAGCCAGAAATATTATTGTTCGCGGACTTTCACCGCAATTAAATTCTGTGACATTAAATGGCAGTAGGGTGCCGTCTGCAGAAGGTGACAACAGAAATGTACAGTTGGATTTGATTCCAGCAGACATGATTCAGACCATTGAAGTAAACAAAGCTGTTACACCAGACATGGATGCTGATGCCTTGGGCGGTTCCGTTAATTTGATCACACGTACTTCCCCCCAGGGTTTCAGGGTTTCGGCCACCTTAGGTTCCGGCATCAATTTTATTAACGACAAGACCATTCTGAATGGTTCATTTCTTTTAGGAGACAGAAGTCGTAACGGAAAACTTGGTTGGATGCTCTCCGCTTCTGTCAATGACAATGATTTTGGATCGGACAATATTGAAGCGGAGTGGACGGACGAGTTTGAATACTATACAGGTACTGATGATGTGGATGGGGAGCCCATATTGGAAGAAGTGGAGGTTGATCCTTATACCGGTGTATTTGAACAAAGAGCGTATTTGGTACAACGTGTCAGAAGAAGTTTTTCGGCCAATATGGATTATAAATTCGATGCAAATCATTCAATATTCCTGAAAACGATGTACAACTGGAGGGATGACAGGGAAAATAGGTTCGCCTTGGCCCAGGAAATTTTAGATCCCGAAGATATTGAAGTGGATGCTTTTACAATAACGAACAATATACCTACCAGATTTCCGGTTACTGTGGCTAGGCAGACAAAAGCGGGCATTGACAACAACCGGAACAAAAACCGTCGTTTGGAAGATCAGCGTATGCAAAACTATAGTTTGGGAGGAGACCATTTAATAGGGAATCTTAAATTTGATTGGATGACGTCATATGCCAAAGCTTCCGAAGAACGTCTAAACGAGCGATATGCCCAGTTCGAGTCAGAATATATCATAAACAATGACCCCTTAAATACCAGATATCCAAGGTTCTACGCTGAAAATCCTGCAGACGAAACAGACATTGATAATTTTGAATTTGACGAAGTTACTGAGGAAAACCAGTATACTGAGGAAGAAGATATCAACGTTTTCATTAATTTACAAGTACCAGCGGATCTTATTGGAATAGGCGGGGGTTTTGTGAAATTTGGAGGCCGCGGAAGATTTAAATCCAAAATAAGGGACAACGATTTCTTTGAATTTGATCTGGAAGATGAATTTACCAATTTGGCCAACGTTCCCTTAAAAGATTATAGTGATTCCAATTTTTATGCAGGAAGCCAGTATTTGATTGGCTCTTTTGCCAGCGAAGAGTGGCTGGGACAATTAAATTTGGTGAATGGTGAATCTATTCCAGATGAATTTTTGCGTTCAAATTTTGATGTGGAGGAAAACGTACTTGCAGGTTATGTAATGGCCAATCAAAAGCTTTCCGATGAATTTAGTGTAATACTGGGCTTACGTGTTGAAGCTACAAACATCACAGCTTCGGGTAATCAAATTGAAGATGAGGAAAATATAATCGGCCAAATAACTAGGAAAAGCTCCTTTACCAATGTTTTGCCCGGGGTTCATCTTAAATACGATTTGTCAAACCAGACAGTACTACGTTTCGCATGGACGAATACCTTGGCAAGACCTAATTATGTTGATTTGGTACCGACATTGGACATAGTTACGGCTGATGAGGAGATTTTTACCGGTAATCCAGAGTTGGAGGCTACTACTTCTATGAGCTTTGATATGATTGCGGAGCACTATTTTCAAAGTGTCGGATTAATTTCAGGAGGCCTGTTCTACAAGGATATCGAGAACTTTATCTATACTTTCCAGGGAGAGGCCGCTGACGATTCTTTGGGCGCGGGCACCACCGGCTTTCAAGTTTTTCAGCCATTGAACGGCGAGGGGGCAAGTGTCTTAGGTATTGAGTTGGCGTTTCAACGCCAATTGGATTTTCTGCCGGGATTTGCCCGAAACTTTAGCTTATACCTAAACTATACCTACTTATCTTCCTCAGCGGATGGAATTCGAAATGAGGATGGCGATGAACGAGCGGATTTGGACCTTCCGAATACTGCCCCGAATATGTTCAATGGTTCCCTGGCCTATGCCGACAGAAAATTTAGTGCAAGATTGTCCGCTAATTTTTCCGATAGTTATATTGATGAAATTGGCGGCAGTGACTTTGATGACAGATACTATGACACACAATTATTCGTAGATTTTAATGCATCATTTCAAGTCAATAGAAACTTAAGTTTCTATACTACCTTGAATAACATTACCAACCAGCCCCTACGCTATTTTCAAGGAGTGAAAGAGCGCACGATGCAGGCAGAGTTCTATGGACAGCGACTGACCTTTGGTTTAAAATATGATTTGTTCAAAAAGTAAATATTAATCCTTCAAGAGCCGCTCCTGATTTACATTGGCGGTTTTTGCTTAACTATTTATGGATGAAAAACAGCCTATATTTCCTTACATTGATGGCCGCCAACTTGACCTGTAACCAAAGTAAATTACCCCCTATTAAACCCGATGTGATTACTGATTACACCTTGAATGATACAGATGATCCGGCTATTTGGGTTAATCCAAAAGATGCATCACAGAGTATTGTATTTGGCACGGATAAGGATACAAATGGTGCCATATATGCCTTTGATTTGGCTGGGAAAATTGTGGAAAGCATGACAATACGAAATATTGAGCGGCCTAATAATGTAGATATAGAATATGGGTTTCGATTGAATGATTCCACCCTAACTGATATTCTCGTATTTACGGAACGCGAAAAGCTACAAATCAGGATGTTCTCATTACCCGAAATGCAACCCCTCGATAACGGCGGGTTTCCGGTTTTTGAAGATGAAGCAGTACCCGAAAATAGACTTCCTATGGGTCTGGGTTTGTATAAGTCACCAAAAGACGCGACTGTATATGCCATTGTTGGGAGAAAAACAGGACCAAAAGAAGGGTATGTATACCAATATGCCCTAATCTCCGACAGCAATGGTGTTAAATCTAATTTTGTCAGGAAGTTTGGAACATTTAGTGGAGTTAAAGAGATTGAAGCAATAGCAGTAGATGACAGCAATGGCGTGGTTTATTTTTCAGATGAGGGTGTTTGCATTAAAAAGTACCACGCAGAACCAAGCAGCGGAGATAAAGAAGTCTCCTGTTTTGGAGGGGATCATTTTTCGGGGGATATTGAAGGTATTGCCATCGCTGGTTATCCTGAAGGAGGTGGGTACCTTATCGTTTCCAATCAGCAAAAGGGCGAATTCAATATCTTCTCTGCCGAAGATAATTCGTTTATCAAGGCTGTAAACTTAACAACAAAGGAAACAGACGGGTGTGAGGTGGTTACCGTCCCTTTGAATAATCAATTTCCAAATGGCCTTTTCGTAGCGATGAATGACCAAAAAAACTTTTATTTCTATGATTTGGGTAAACTGGGACTAAGGTAATTGTATTCATATTTTAAGACTGAAGCTTGCAGGTCTTAACATCTTTCAACACGATCTGGAACGCGATCGGCAGCCGGCGCTGAAGTGTTTGACGGCCAGACAGGTATTCTTTCTTTCTGGTCCCGGTTCGATTCTCCGCAGCTAAAGAAAAAAACCGGTGTACTATAAAAATACACCGATTCCTTCAAAACTAACTCGGCTAACTCAAACGATTTTCAAATTTCGTATTTCCTTATTTTTCCAAGGTTATCCAAGTACTGGCAAATCGTTATCAAATCACTTCCTTATTGCCTTACATGGAGCAATTGATCATCCTTTTGGCTGTCTGTGACTAGTTGCATAACATACCTGATAGTTGGCGCAATCTGATTGCTATATAATTGCTCATTTCCTGTTATTTCCCCTAGGGTCGAAACGCCTTTCCCCATGAGTAAAAGCCACACACTTCCGGCTCCCTGCACATTATCACCGTGTCCTTTCCATTTATCCAAGGGCTTGTTGCCCCGCCCGTGGTCCGTGGTAATGATTAAGAGTGTATTTTGCTTGTAAAAGTGGTCACTCTGAATAAAGTCCCAAATCTGCCCGATAAACCCGTCTGTGGTATGCGCCGACTTCAGATATGCTTCGTAATTTCCGTCATGGGCAAAATCATCGGTTTCGCCATAAGCTATGTAAATTAATTCCGGATGGTTCTTTTTCATTTCTTCCAAAGCATAATGCTGGGTAAACGCATCCAGGCGGACGGAACTCCAGGGACTTGGAACAGTTGGCAATAGCTCATTCAAAAATACTTCCCTCTCACTCAGTCGGTTTCCGGCGGCAGGTTCAAACCCGGCATTTACGGGTACCCCGGAGCGCTCCTCATTGATGATATAGGGAAAAACATCCCAACTTCCAAAAGCGGCCACCTTACCTCTAAAGCGGGGATCCCCATTGGCCAGTTCCAAAATGGTTTTGTTCGGGTTGGGCAGCTTTTCGTTACTGTTTATGCGTGTGTCATCAGATTTACCGGTAAGGATTTCATTGTACCCAGGATAGGAGAACCACATGGTATTGGTTAGGTCTACCTTACTGCCCAATTCCCTGTTGCCATGTATCTGTCCATTTTTTTCTATATGGTTCCAAACAAAGGGCATCAAAGCCTTTCTTCTTTCTACCGCACTTGCCCGCCAAAACTGTTCCTTTAATACCACACTATCCTTCACATATTCTGGATGGGATATCAGCAATGAATCTGCACCCATGAACAGTTCCTGCCAGCGATATCCGTCAAGGGTGATCAAAACCACCTTGGTGGTTTTTTCTTGCGCCCAACCCGTAAGGTGAGCGAATAGAAGGACTACTGCCGATAACGTAATTCTAATTTTACCCATAGTTAGATTCATTCAAACTCATAATACCATCATCCAATATCCGCAAAGCGATTTCCAAATCTTCCCTGGATATTGTCAGGGCAGGGGCAAGTTGAACTACATTTCCTGCCGATATCTTGAAACTCAAGCCGTTTTTTAAGCATTCGTACATGACCTTCTCAGTTTCGGCCGGGGCTTTTTCCTTTGTGATCCTATCCTTTACCAACTCGATTCCCCAAAGGAGGCCCATCCCGCGCACATCTCCGATAATGGAATGCCTGTTCTTCAGTCCTGTCAACATATTGCAAACGTATTGCTCATCCTTTGTTACTTTGTCTGTCATGAGACACTCTTCAAGGATTTCTAATGTGGTCAGCGCGGCCATTGCGCCCAGAGGGCTTTTTTCATGGGTATAATGCCCCAGGGAAATATCCGCGAACAAGTTGTAGCGATCCCGGGTCACGATGGCTGCCTGAGGAATGATTCCGCCGCCCAATCCTTTCCCAAGGCATAGAATGTCAGGTTCTATTTCAAAGTGTTCAAAAGCAAACATCTTTCCCGTCCTTCCCAGCGCAATCGGAATTTCGTCCAATATGAGAATTACCCCATACCGGTCACAAAGATTTCTCGCTTCCCTCCAGAAAAATTTTGTTGGGATTTGCACATCCGTGTTTCGAATAGTCTCTGCTATAAAGGCCCCAATATCCCCGTCCTTAGTAAATACATATTCCAAATACTCCAAACACTTGTCTCCATCTCCCTCAAAAATACCTCTGTAGGTTACAGGGGGCGGTATCCGTTCCACACCTGGCATCAGCGGGCCCATATGTTCTCTAAAAACAGATTCGCCTCCCACACTTATTGCATCTAGCGATGCCCCATGGAAAGAATCCCAAAGGGATACCACCTTAAACTTACCGGTAATCGCCCTCGCCAATTTTAATGCGATCCCAATCGCTGAACTACCGTTTGGGCTCAACAAGGTACGGTTGAGGTCCGAGGGGAGCAGGGATGCGATTTTCTCTGCAAATCGTATAGCTACCTCATTGGTATAACGTCTTGGTGAAAAGGTAAGACCCTTTAATTGTTCTGTGAGACTTTGCACCAATTTTGGATGTGAATATCCCAACTGATGCACACTGTTCCCATGAAAATCATAGTATTTCTTACCGCTGATATTCTCGATAAACGGTCCGGCACAATTTTGAAGCACATCCAAACATGGTGTCGAAAGGGCCTGATGGAGGAAATACCGGGAATCTTTCGCCAATAATTCCCTTGTTCTTTCATCTATCTGAACTCTTTCCCATTCCTGCCTTCCAGGGGTGGAATTTATATCCCCCTCTGTCAGTTTGGTGAGGGGAAATTCATCTTTTTTATCTTGCATGATATGGACCGTGGATTGAAACAATTTCGCGAGTAGTTGTTTTATCGTTCAGGATGATCACTTCATACCGTTCTCCCCGAGGATGCACCCGTATAACAATATGCCCATGCTGACTTTTGTATTGGTCCAGTTTCTCGCCGATAACTTCCTTTGCTCCATCCAGCATGACTGTTGAAAATATATCGCGTTCCCCGGGATATAGTTTTGTAGAGGAGATGCGTCTAAAAACCTCTTCCCCTGGATGATCGGCCGACCAGTTCTGTTGTATCCAAACCCGAGGTCTGAGGATTCGAACATAAAAGAGGTTCTGAGAATCCCTATTCCCGTGGTGGTTGAGGGTTGCGACGTCTACCGCCCCGACAACTGGAGCCAAATGGGATTCCATCGAATTCGTATCTGTTTCTCCAAAAGCATCAATACCACCGATGTCCCCACCCGTGAAATAATCGAACAAGCCATAACGGATCTTTATACAATTGCTTAGGGGGTTCTCACCTGGATACTCTCCATATTTAAAAATAGAATAGCTGTCCTCATTGTTCCCTGTCCAGACAATTCCATTGGAGGCAACATTGAAAATGGAAAAATCAGAATAGATCCCGGGTTGATGGTCCAGTTTAATTTGTGTCGTGCTTCCTACCTGCAGCGATTCCTGTTGCAATCCATTTTTTTTGCATTGATATTGAATGAATGCCCAATAGTTCCTCAAGGTTGCAAGCATATGGAATGCATCCTTTAAAAATACTTCTTGATTTTGAACAGATTTACTTTTTAAGTTGATGGGAAAAGAATGACCTCTGTCGATCAGCTTTCCAATGGGGATATAGGAACCCACTGCCGTAATTCCCGTCAATACATATTTGCCTTTATAACTTTCCCTGAGGGAATCCATCTCTCCAAAATGATCATCGTGGTAATGCGTGATCAAGCTATAGTCCAACTGTCTTTTACCCTCCCGGGGTCGAAATTGATCAATGTAATCCACTATCCAACCAGGGGCGGTCTTTTTGGAGTTGGGGACCAATGAAGCATTCCTTGAGGAGGTTGTTCTGGGATGTGTTTCAGACATATCCCCGGCGTCGATGAGCAAGGTCGTTCCGTCCGGCAGAATACAAAAGGCAGAATTGCCTCTTCCTGTACTTATGTGATGTATGTCCATGAGTCCCGGCATCCAGGGTGATAATTGACCTCCTATTTTTTGTGCTCCCAAGTCTGCGAGAACACAAAATACAAAAGACAACAGGACCATTTTGATCATTCTCTAGCTCTAATTAAGATGAAGCATGGCCGTGGGCAGTATTTGTTTCACCAGTTCCGGACCTTGTATATAGGTGTCCAGCCAACCATCACCGCCACCGTTGAACCAAAGTGTCTCCATCCTGTGGCTGCCTGCCTTCAGTTTAATACTTCCTGCTATCTCACGCACGCCATGATTCCCGTCGTTGTCCACTACCAGGGTATTGTCCAGAAACAACTGGCTGCCATCATCAGACCGGAGATAAAAGGTATAAAGTCCAGGCTTTGGAATCTGAATTTCAGCTTCAAACCTAATTGCGGTATTCGTCCTTATAATGTCCTTGAGTTCTTCGGAGCCTATTTCGAAAACCAATCCTTTTTTATCAGGTTTCTTATTGCCCAAAACCGGCAGAAAGGTGAGTTCACCCATATAATATAAACTATACCTGATGGGCGGATTTATACCCTGAGGTTTTATTCTTACAAAGGCCTCCGAAACGAGACTACTTATCTTACCATCTGAGAAAACAGCCGATTTTATCACGGTATTGTTTGCAATACGAATCGAATCTGTATAGGTTTTACTATCCCGGGTAGGGATTTTGCCATCCAAGGTATATTTTATCTCCCCTTGGGCATTAGGATTTTTCATGGTCACGGCAACGCCATCTTCAAACAATCCTCCTGCTTGCCTATATCCCTCGGAGGCAGGGTAAAATTCAGGGGCATTGTCCCAAACCTGGAACGGGTATTCATCCTTGTCTTGGTTGCCGACGAAGACCTCCGAGACCGGCTTCCCGATCCATGCCACAGGGGGAATTATCCCCATGGCGTAGGCCACGGTAGCAGCATTGTCATATTGGTAAACGGGGCTTTTGATCTTATATCCTCTTTTAATATTGGCACCCCAGACTATAAATGGAATTTCAATCTCCTTTAGCGACTCCCCTCCGTGGCCTGTACCAATTCCTCCATGATCGGCGCTAACTATTACCATGGTATGATCTTTCATTCCTGATTTTTCGATGGCACGTACTACCTGTGACAATAGCCGGTCTGCCTTTTCAACGGCTTTGTAGTATTCGGCGGTACCATGGCCATATTCATGACCGGCATGATCTATATGATCAAAATGAATAAAGGTGAAATGCGGTTTTTTTTCCTGTATGTACCGTACCGCCACTTCTGCAGTTTCGTCTTCCGTATCTGGATTTCGGTCAAAATCCACCGCATTTTTTTCAAAGATTCGACCAAATCCATCCCAGTGATAGATGGCGCCAATTTCGCACGGATCTTTATTGGAGTCCAGAAGATGAAAGATGGTAGGAAAAAGAAATTCGTCGCCCTGGACTACAGCAGGCAGGGTAAAATTGTCCTTTTCCCAGGCGTTGGAAGTAATGCCGTGCTGTTCAGGTCCCGCCCCCATGACCATGGAGGCCCAGTTAGAGCTCGAGCTGGTCGGTAAAACCGCCCGTGCATGCATGGTAGAAGCCCCTTCATTGATAAGCCTTTCAAAATTCGGTGTGTCAGCCTTTTGTATGCCATCCGGACTAAGGCCGTCAAATCCTATTACAACTACATGCGAAATTCCCGTTTCCTTTGCATCCTGTTTTTTATTACAAGACCAAAGGCAATTCATTCCAATGAGCAGTAATACAATAGGTAGGGTCCGTACCTTCCGGAATCGCTTTTTTTTATTCTTAATCCACATCCCACCAAAGTTTGGTATTGATGTTATCGGGTCCCATCCGCTGTACAGCGGCGTTATAATTTTCTTCATTGGTCGATTTCACCGAATTCGGATATTGGAACCTCACAGGTACCTGGCCATCATTGACAGCATCGGGACCAGGAATCACAGCAGGCATTCCTGTACGTCTCCAATCTGACCATCCTTCAAAGCCGGTATAAAAAAGGGAAATCCATTTTTGGAGGTATAGTTTGTCCAATCTTTCTTCCGATGTCCCTTGATAAATAACCCCGGCTTGGGCGAGGTACGCATCCAGATCTGTGGCCAGCATTCTGGCTGCAATCTCCGACCATCCACCAGCTGTAGCCCGCTGGGTGTAATAATCATAGGAGGCTCTTATACCATTCTCATAATATGTGGCAGCCTCTCCGCTATTGATCCAGTCGCGTTCACTAGCTTCAGCAAGGATGAACTGGAGCTCGGAGTAGCTCATAATAATGGTTTGGGAAGCGGTCGGGGAGGCCTGCTCCGGATTACAAGCCCTGCAACCCAATAGGATTCCCAGCCTGGAAATAAAATTGGAACCGGATTCATCGGGATTTCCGGAAGGACTGTACCCCAGAGCTGCTTCATCATCTAAACCGTTTGGCATGCCAACATAATCATCAAAATTATCGGAGTAAATACCTTGTCCGGAATTCGAAGTTGGCTGTGCAAAGACCACTAGGCGCGTATCGTTCAGTTCCTTCAACCTCGTCTCCAGAGTTAGGCTAAGCCGCACTTCGTCAAAACTCCCGGACCGGGTATCATATTTTGGCTGAGGGTTATCAGAATTCCATTGTACAACAGTCATGTCTTCATTGCTTTCAAATAATGGAAAACTGGCCGGATTGCTGGTAATTTCCGCCATCCCCGCCACCGCAGTTGCAGTGGCCACCTCACTGATACGCATTAACAAACGCATTCTTAGAGAATTGGCAAATTTTCTCCATTTCAGGATATCACCTGCATAAAAGATATCACCTGTAATATTGGACTGGTCGGTCAAGATGGTGTTTGCGATTTTGAGATCCTCCAGCATCCCTGAGTAAATATCTTCCTGTGGGGTAAAGGACGGAGTTACGTTCCCGTCACTAATCCCCTGCGTTGCCTCGGTATAGGGCACGTCGCCATAGGCATCTGTCACATAGGAATAGATCCAGGATTTCATGATCAGCGCTACTCCATAGTAATTCTGGGCTTCGGGCAGATCCCTGGTGTTTCGTATGATATTCTCGACATCCCGCAGCGAAGCATAAGCGGCGCTATAAGGGTTATCTGAAGGCGACCAGTTATAGGTGTCTCCACTGGTAAATTGTAGACGAGCCCCGTACTGTACAACAGTAAAACCTTCTTCCCATCCCTGGTCACCCCAATTATAGGCCATTTCCCGTTGGATACCGGGCAACAGCAGCTCAGGTTGGGCTGTGGAGGGATAATTTGGATTGACGTTGAGGGTATCAAAGTCCTCGGTGCAGCTAAAAAATGACACCGTTATTACTAGTACAGGGAACAACATTTTCATATTTTTCATAATTTGGTAATATCAGATACTTAGAAGTTGACTTGAAGATTAAATGTAAATAAACGCGTGCTTGGATAAGACATATCCTCAATCCCGGGTTGTAATGTACTACCCGCGACCCCGACAGTTTCAGGATCAAAATGAGGATTATCAGTCCATAGGGCCAGGTTTCTTCCAGTTACTGAAAAACGGACACTTCCAAGTGAGAGCTGATCGGTTATCTTCTTCGGAAAAGTATATCCTAGTGTCACTTCGCGTAGTTTGGTATAAGATGCATCGTACTTCGCAGCTTCCACATTGTCCCGCTCATAATATCGGTTATTGTAAGTCCGGGCATCGACATTGATTGTATTTGGAATATACACTGGATTGTCCTCCGTTCCGGTATTGATGACCCCTTCGGATACTATGCCAGTTTCCCTGCCCTCCAAAGTTTCCTTCAATTGTCCAGAAGTACTGCCAATGGTCTTGGTTCGGGATACCACGATACCTCCCTGTCTTGTGTCGATCAGGAAGCCAAGATCTAGATTTTTAAAGCGGAAGGTATTTTGAATACCCAATGTAAAATCAGGAGCATAATCCCCCTGATAGACCAGATCGTCTGTCCGCACCGGAATACCCTGGTTGTTGATGATCTTTTGGCCGAAATACTGACTGTTCGGATCATCTACACGTTGGAATCCCCGACCATAGATAGCACTGATGGACCCTCCTTCACGAGCCTGGATAAAGGCACCATTCCTGTCAGTAAGGGTAAAGTTGACATCCCCCAAATCCTGTACCTCACTCTGATTGGTCGCGAAATTGAAGATGGCGTTCCATTTAAAATTATCGGTGAGGAAAGGCACAAAATTGGCAACGGCCTCAAAACCATAATTTCGAACCTCGCCGGCGTTTATGAGCTGACTCGAATATCCGCTGGCAATATCCGTGCTGATATTGATAATCTGGTTTCTGGTAGTGCTGTCATAATAGGTAAGATCAAAATTCATCCTGCTCTGGAAAAACCTAAGGTCCAGACCAAACTCGTAAGAACCGGTTATTTCCGGCTTTAAATCAGCATTGGGGATAAGGGAGGATTCGGTCAAAATTGGTGTTGATCCGTCAAATGGATTTTCATTTTGGTAGAAACTGAGAAGTCTGTAGGGATCCGTGTCATTTCCTACTTCCGCGTATGCGGCCCTGATCTTGGCAAACGTTACCCAGTCCGGCATTTCAAAGATATCACTGGCAATAACACTTAGGGTGGCAGAGGGATAGAAGTAGGAGTTGTTGTCCTCCGGAAGGGTACTGGACCAGTCATTTCTCCCTGTGAGGTCTAAAAAAAGCATGTCATCATAGGCGAATCTGGCGAAACCGTAAAGACTGTTAATTCGCTTCCCGTAATTGTCTGACGCTACCTGTACCGCCTGCCTGCTGTTATTGAAGGAATAAACACCCGGATTGATCAGTTGAGGGGCGACATTTTTGGTAAAGTCCTGGTTTTGCCTTAACTGATTGCCACCCGCTGAAATATTAATGTTCCACTTCTCATTGAAAGTCTTATCATAACTGAGCAGGAAATCCGAATTACTTTCCTCAAAAAAGACATGGTCCTCCTGATATGTACCAAAAGGAAAACGTTGGGTACTGAAGGCCCTTTTGCGTTCCCTGAGATCCCTGTAAAAATCGCGGCCACTGCGTAAAAGAAGTTTCCAGTTGTCATCAATGTCATAAGTAAGGCTGATATTCCCAAAGATTCGGTCCTTATCCTGTGCATTGGTGTTTTCATACATTGTAAAGTAGGGATTATCATGGTAGTTATAGTTGTAGTTGAATTGTTGTCTCCCTTCCAGTCCCGGTTGCCAGTAATCCCGGAGACTGGCCGTATTGATCTGCCTACCGTACCAAATGAACAGGTACATTATGCTTTCTGTTCCATAGCCAACGGATGGCCGGTTCCCACTGTCCGTTTTAACGTAATTCACGTTGGTGTTGAGCTTTATCCTGTCCGTAACATTCAGTGTACCGCTAAAATTCAGGCTATTGCGAGCTAGTTCGGTATTGGGCAATATTCCCTCCTGGTCCAGGTTTTGGAAGGATACCCTCATATTACCCGCCTCCCCGGATTTAGTAATGGCGATGCTATTGGTCAGTGTGATACCGGTCTCGAAAAAGTCCTTGGTATTGTCAGGATTTGAAATCCAGGGGGTCGGTGTAATGGGAGAATTGCTGCCAAAGGTGTCTCCCCCCCGTGTTCCATCGGCTCTGGGGGAATCGAATTGTGGGATTATCAGGCCTGTATCCAATGGGGGACCCCAACTTTCGTCGACCCCGTCAGCAATTCCGGATCCGCTGCCGTCAACAAATGCAAATTGTTGATTATTGCCCTGTCCGTAGGTATTTTGCCAATCTGGCAACAACAGTACGTTTTCAATGGTTACGCCTGTACTTATTGACACTCCCAACTGTGAAGTCTGATACTTTCCCTTTTTAGTGGTTATGATAATGGCTCCATTTGCGGCCCTGGAACCATAAAGAGCCGCCGCCGCAGGTCCTTTGAGTACATTGATAGATTCGATGTCCTGTGGATTGATTTCTGCTGCCCCATTCCCGTAATCTACATCTTGTGTACCGAATCCATTAGAACCTACGATTTCATTGCTGATGGGGGTTCCGTCCACAATGAACAGAGGCGAATTTCCGTTGATGTTCAGGGAGGCATCCCCACGGATCGAAACTCTTGCCGAGCCACCCAATCCTGTAGGACTGTTAGTTATCTGCAGTCCGGCCACTTTCCCGGAAATACTGTTCAACAGGTTTGGCTCCCTGGCTTGAACGACTTCCTCATTTTCAAGTTCTTGTGAAGCGTATCCCAGGGACTTTTTCTCCCTTTCGATACCCAATGCGGTAACCACCACTTCATCGAGTTGTTGTGAATCCGGTTCCATTTTTATGGTTATTGTAGTCAGCCCGGTAGCGTCAACTTCCTGACTAATATATCCAACATAGGAGACCAGAAGTATGGGATTGTTATCGGACAAGTCGATTTGAAAATAACCATCAAAATCCGTGGCAGTCCCATTGGAAGTGCCCGTAATTACCACCGTGGCACCTGAAAGTGGAACATCATTTTCATCCAACACAGTTCCCGAAACGCCCAACTGGGCATGTGAAACCATATTTACCAAAACAGTGAATATGGTGATTAAAAGTGTTCTTTTCATTTTTTCGTATTTGTAAACTTTCGTTCATTTTCAGAAAACAAATATCAAGGGGATAGGTTAAAGGAACTGGCACTCTGTATTAAGATATTGCAAGATTTATATCAATGGGTATTATGAAATAGTTAGGTTAAAATTATTTACTAATATTCATATTTTTCACCTTCGTGACAGGAAGTATTGTTAGAAGCTAGTATATGGAAATCAAATGGAACTTTTAATTCTTAATGGCCCTCCACGGCGAATTATACTATGTTTGCAGGAAAAGATTTGGGCATGGACAATTATCTTGTCGGAATTGGGAAACGGATCAAACAACTCAGAAAATCGGGAGGGAATACCATCAGTGAAATTGCTTTCAAATCCGGGGTGACCAACGGGTTGATTTCTCGTATAGAAAACGGCAGGACCATCCCTTCCGTCCCCGTTCTTATGAAAATAATAAGTGCTTTGCAAATTGAGGTAGCCGATTTCTTCAACGGCATTCCCAAGGCCAATGGTTCCAAATTGATCGTGACAAGAAAGGAAGACAATTCAGCCGTTGAAAAAGAGGATGATGCGGTGGGATTCCAATATTCCCATGTTTTTGGAAAGCAAATGAATTCCCTCGGCTTTGAAGCGGTTTTGCTGGTAGTGGCACCTAATTCCAAAAGGGAAAAAGTAACTACCGATGCTTATGAATTTAAGTTTATGCTATCCGGAGAATGTATTTATATATTAGATGATGAGGAAGTAACCATCCGGGAAGGGGATTCCATATTTTTTGATGGCCGGATCCCTCACGTGCCTGTGAACAGGGGAACCGAGCCGGCGAAATTGTTGGTACTTTATTTCTTTATATGAGCCAAACTTACACGAATCGGATCAGATCCCTAAGTTCAATAAGGGAATGTAAGACATAATTGGGATTGGCACTGGCCAGCTGTTCATAGCTATGAGCACCGGTGGTGACACCAACGGTTAGGCCGCAATTGGCGTTTTTACCCTCTTCGATATCTATTATGGAGTCTCCTGCCTTAAGGACCAGAGCAGGATCTGTAATGTTCAGATTTTCCATTGCCAATAGGATCATGTCCGGATATGGGCGTCCTCTTATAACGTCGTCAGACGTACTCAGCAGATCGTATTGGGTTCCTGACTGCCAGTTCATTTTTTTAAGGAGGAATTCAGCTATTTTTCGGTCATAACCCGTGTTCAATGCAACCTTCATACCCGATTCCCGTAATTTTATCAACAACTCCTCAACTCCGGGATAACTCTTAACATCCAGATCCTTATAGGCCATTTCCAACAGTTTTTTGAAACTTTTAAATATGGAAAGGGCCAGGTCTTCGTCCAGAGTATGATCAGCGGCCTTGATAATATCTTTAATGGCCTGATGTTTTTCCTTTCCTGCCCCATGTTCAAGCACAAACTCAAGTGAGGTGTTGTATCTGTTTTCGTTGATTGCCTTGCGAAGCGTTTTGTAGACTACGTTCTGCTCGTTGACAACAGTGCCCGCCATGTCAAAAACGGCCAACTCTATTTCTGTCATTTTAACAATTAAACAATTGGTTAATATTCACTTTCGAAAATCCTGCACTCGTGGTCATCCCCTTCCCACCGATACCTGTAACGATATGTATGTTCCTGTCAACAGTTGCCTGAAAAATATCGGAGTTGCCGATTTGGGAATATATACCATACCACCGTTGTTCAATTTCATAGGTAGGCAGTTCAAAAATTTCCTTGGCCCGGGTAAGGATGAATCTGTCAATATCCATATTGAGTCCAAAACCCAGCGAATCCATATTTTCCACATCTGAATATTCATGAGAATCCCCGAGAATGACACTACCATCTATGGCCTGTTTAAAAAGAATATGAATGCCCCATTTCTTTTCCGGTGTATCCGCCGATTCTTTTGCCTTGATCGTGGCGAAAGAAGGACATTCCGCAAAAGATTCGTATCTCCTGATAGACAACCCAGTCAAAACAGATCCAGGTAATTTATAATTAATTTGCGGTTTTGTACGCAGCATTTGTAATTTGACAATCTCAATATCGCTGGTTAAAAAAAGATCTGGATATAAGATCTTAAAATCGCTTCCATTGCAAATAATTGTTTTTGTCGCGATAAAGTTGCTACCATCGGCATTGTGTACGCTGACCTTGTCATTCAGGGCATTGCATTCAACTACCTGTGTATTGTAGTAAATTTGTAAACCTTTTTTTTTGAGATAGTGATGGAGCCTACTTATCATGAGCCCTGGTTCAATGGTGATTTCCTGAGGAAAGAATAGTCCGCCCTTCACATAGTTTTGCTTTAATCCCGGATATCGCCTGAGGCACTCCCTCCTGTTTAATAGCAGAGAGGAATAGTCGTCTGCAATATTGATCTTTCTCAATTCTTCCAGCAGTTGCATTTCGTCTTCATTGGATGCAATATATATGGAACCTTCCTGTCTTACGGAAATATCAAACTTGGATTGGATCTTTTTATATATGTGTAAACTTTCGCGCCCATATTTCTGCCATTTGTTTCCCATCCCGGAAGGAACGACTTGTCCGAAATTGCGGACTGTTGCACTGTTAGGCGTATTGTCCTTTTCTAACAGACAAACCCTCAATCCCTTTTTCAGGGCATGATAGGCATGAAATGTGCCTAAGATGCCACCACCAACTACTATTAGATCAAGCTCGATATCAGACATTTGCGCCAGCCAGTTCCAGTTCTACATTGGGTTTTATCCGTCTATATTTCCTCTGAAAATAGATCATTGAGATGGTTGATACAAGTATGCCCAATACTGCGATTGAATAAATTGCATCCGTGTAAAATTGCAACCAGGAGCGGTTTGCAAGACCAAAATTCTTGTAGAGTAATACGGCCATGCTACCAAGATAGCCAAAGGAATCTGCTATATAGATCAAATATCCTGCATTGCCTTCAATCCTGAAAGTTGCGATCATCCGATCAAAAAATATACTATTGAATGGTACGTAACAGGCATACAATCCAAATCCAGAACATACCATCCATAAAAGCGGGTGCAAAAGTTCTGATTGAAAGAGAATCGTGGCCAGGCCAATTAGAAAGCTTGCAAGAATCATCATATAGTGAAATCCGATAAAAGCCTTGTAATTGCTTTTGATGAAACCAAACAGACCCAGCATGAGCAGAACGAGGATGGCGACCGGGATTTCAGAAAACGTATATATTTCAACATTTTCGCCATATCCAATGCTCTCCCACAGTTCCCGCGAAAAATTGTCTCTAAAATCCCGCAATGCCGTCAGGGCTATATAAAATACCACCAGTATAGTTATGGGAATAAGAAATTCAAGTAGCACCTTTTTACGGTCTTCGGGGCCCATAGGTCTCCTTTTTTTTCTTAAGCGCAAGTCCTCCGCAGTCGGAGCAGGCAGGCGTTGCAAAAAGTATAATGAGATAAAAAAGGGCACCAGAAAAAGACCTCCGGTCGCCGCTGGCATCCAAAATTGAGAGATCCCGAATTTGCTCATCAGCAATAATCCGACGGATTTTACCGCCCCGCTTGACACGATGAAACTGGAACAGAGAATAATACTCAATATTTCCGTCATTTTCCTTCCCTCCAAATAGGAAAATACGATGCCCCATATCATTCCCAGAGATAGCCCATTGAAGAAAAAGAAAATAAAGTTATATGGACTTGGTATGAGGCCGAAGAATATTAAAGTAAGTTCCGCGAGAACGATCATGGACACCAAATACAAAGCCCTGCGATTCGATTTCAAACCAGAGATGACGTTAATCCCTATAAATTTGGAAACCATGTAACCTAACACCTGAACAAGGATCAACAGAATCTTGAAATTGATGCCAATAAACTGTATGTCTTCAAAGGTGGCGACTGAAAATGGCTTTCTAAAGGCGTACATGCAAAAGTATACCCCAAAGGACGCGAAAGCGCCATTCAATAGGATGCCCCAGTTTACTTGTCCGTAATTGACCGACATTTACAAATAGTAAAATATTGCGGTAAATATTTCGGAAAATTTTACTATTTGTAATTAAAATTGCATTATTTCTTTGTTATTAAAATGGGATAAGATTGTTAGGCTTGGAACGGTTGTCATCCTGACATTGATGGGAATTATACCGGTAATTGGCGATCAGAACTTATAGATATTTTGGAGTGCGGCCGTAAATTTTTCTAGGGACCCACCTAAACTAAAATTGAACATTTTTTACAGGGTGTTCCACAAAACTTAAGCTGGTTAAGCAATTGAAATCCAATCACAATACCGTCAGTTTTGTTCAGTGCCACAAGGCGCTTGATGTAACTTTTTTATAACGGGTCAGGAGCGTGGTGGACCTTAGTATTGTTGGAGAGGGAAATCATTGTCAGAGATGTTCCGTGAGACACTGTCAACTTAATTTAATCTCTAAACTTCGAAGATGTATGAATAAATTGAAAATCACCCCCTCAGATCTAAATAAAATTGCCGGACTTAGCTACCTAATATTGCCTATTGGCCCAACATACGGGTAATCTGGGATTTTCTGATTGATAGGGCAGTCTATATCCCGGAGACGTTTATAGGCAAATTGAGAACTACTTTGCACCTTGAAGAAAGTCAGACTGCGACCTATTATTTGCATCATAAGTTGCCTGTCAGTCCTCATTAATAAGCAGATTTTTTAACAAGCCCACAGTCATCTGTGGATGCAATTCTACTTGTGCAGTTTGTTAGTTAGTGCTTTAACACCATATCAGTAAACTGTACCTGCCAATGTATGTTGACCATGAGATTCATTCCTTAAGGTGGCTGCGAATTTATTATTTTTTCTTTGCTTTTTTGAGCTTTGCCTTTTGTGATTTTAAGGTCTTAACCGAATCGCTTAATTGGCTTTTTACTTTTTTAATTACCTTTTTCTTTGCGTCCTTCTTTTTCGCTTTTTTCAATTTGTCTTTCAGAGTTTCGACTTTTTTTGTTGTTTTCTTAACTCGTTTTTTTTCTGCTGTCATCTTTTTGTTATTTTTTTTATTTTGACCTGATTTCTTTTTCTCATCCTTATCATTTATGGAAATGGCAACTTCCTCTGCCTTCACCATTTTTGCTGGAACAACTTCAGTTTTGTGGCCCTTTGTATCCTTTACTGTATTCTCGCTCACAACGCCAACCGAGGGTGTTCTAACAGTACTTTTTTTCGCCGCGGCTTTTGTTGGCGTTAAAGTAGTCGCCACTTTCCGTCTGGTATTACTTCTGGCTTTTTTGACCGGGGTCTTACTGGCCGATGCTGCCGCTGTTGTGGTCTTGACTGGTGCCTTTGGTTTGGAAGGTGCCTTATTTACTGGTTCGGACTCCTTGGCTGAGGAACCTTTTTTTTCGGAGATATTTTCCTGGTTATCCATATAAGTTATTATTTTACTTTTAATTTTAGAATACTTAACATTAAGATTACAAACAACAGGTTCTAAATCTAACTATTATAAAGTAACCCTGTCCAATTGGAATAGCCGGCTGTCCTGACCGTATCATTTCCGAGTACAGTTCTTAGGCTATTGTCGGCACTTATAAGAACGAATGACAGAGACGGGTACAAATATATTGTTTTATTTCTGTTCGTTCTTCTCATTTGGCGGATCCTTTTTTTCGTTCTAAGATTATATCAGCTTTTACGACTTCCGGAAGATCTTTTACAATTCTCATGGACTTGTTTTGTGTTTGCCAAATACTTACCATAGTACATCATGCACACGCATCCACTGATATCTAAGATAACCAATGATTGATGTCTGTGATAAAATATTTTACAAATGGGCTGTCGTGTTTTATTGCAATGTCAGGATCAGGAACAAGAGGGCGCCGGATGCAGCCAGAAGTGTTTAAAATTTTAACGATACCCAAGGGTTATTCCTTAATAAGAAGGGTCATTCCCACGGATGATCAGACCACGACTTAAGCCGAACTTTTGCCATCGAAACTTGTAGCTAAAATC
Organism: Flavobacteriaceae bacterium; assembly: GCA_041743085.1. Taxonomy (GTDB): domain Bacteria; phylum Bacteroidota; class Bacteroidia; order Flavobacteriales; family Flavobacteriaceae; genus JAFMPW01. The sequence continues at coordinate 13,251 of JBGTNL010000002.1, read as the reverse complement.
AGCATAATTTTCAAATAGCCATCCCTATTCACTCTTTAGGCTGCTTTTAAAAGGGCCTTCTAAAGTGTAAATAATTTTATTTCAGTTATTTCAAAGAAATCGGCACAGATATCCTCGGTTTCAAAGGATTCATAAATATAGCCGCTGAATACTACCCTGGTCCCGTCCGTTTGGAATTCTTGAGAGAGGTTGCAGGGAAAAAAAGCCCCAAGTGGGACCCTCTGCACTTCCATGTCGGGTTGTATTACATATTCCTCTGAACAAAAGGGATTTTCCGGGCCGCGAATGGTACCGGTTGCATTGCTTATGGTGGTCAATATAGTCCTGTTGGCTTCCTGAAAACATCCGGGCTGAGGCTTATCTTTTGAGCAGCCGGAAAGGGAAATCAGCAGAAAGCATAAGCCACATAATACAATATATATTTGAGCTGTTTTCATTCGATTTTTTTAAGATACCAGATACAGTGATGATTATTCCGGAACTAAAACAGGCGCTCTGCCTGCTCCTAAGAACGTATTTACACTACCACCTGTCATGCACCGCCTGGTCGACCAATGTAATCATATTTTTCTAAGGCATGGATGATTCCAGGAACCTAAGAGCGTTCCTTGCTTATTTCACATACAATAGGTACCTATAAGATTTGCCTTCCAATCCTCTGCGGAAGCGGGCTGGGATTGGCTCAGTTCCTTTGTTTTTCCAGGCAGTCGCGGCCTAAGGAGGGTAACTTTCTATTGCATTTAAAATTGATCCCGACCGGGATTTTAATTCTCCATGGCAGCATTTTCCCTCCCATTTCACGATTCTATAACAGCGGAAGCTTGGAGTGACTAATCCTCTAATCCACATGATTTTGTGGGCCGTATCCATTTCTGGACAGCATACCTGAATTTATTATATTTGTATATACTCCCAATGGGGGGCGCGCTATCGGGAACGTTTCGGCGGGCAAATCCGGGGTGGTGCTTAGTCGGATCAAATGTGTAGCAGATTAATAAATTACACCCGTTTAAAAGATGGGCTTTTTGAGTTGCCCGTTATATGGTACTTGTATATACCGCCCCAGTGATGAATTATCTGGCAATCATTACCCTTTCTTTGAATATCCTTTTCTGTGTACCAAGTGCGGCCTCGATAACAAAATTCGATTATTGGTGGATTAGGGGCTTTGACTTTCCGAGGGTCCAGATCTCCATCCTGATCGGTGCCAATATAATCCTGGCCCTTTTTGTGTATCAGTTCGACACCCTTTGGCATTACCTGATCGTAGGGACTCTTTTCCTGAGCCTGATCTATCAATTTGTAATGATCTATCCCTATACCCTATTTGCTAAAAATCAGGTGATCAAATACCACGGTGACAATAACGCGGACAACATTTCAATCCTGGTGAGCAATGTGCTGACGCCCAACGAGAATTACGGGAAGCTGATTGATTTGGTCCGTTCAAGGGATCCGGATATCCTGCTGACCCTGGAATCGGACAAGCGCTGGGAACAGGCCCTTGCCACTATCGAGGTCCAGTACGTCCATAGCGTTAAGATCCCTATGGACAACTTGTACGGCATGCACCTCTATTCCAAACTGCCCCTGGAAAATATAGAGGTGAAATACCTGGTACAGGACGACATACCCTCCATACACGGGTCTTTGATATTACCCAATGGTAAAAGGGTCGGGATACATTGTATACATCCCAGACCGCCAAGTCCGGGCGAAAGTAAAACAACCACGGACAGGGATGCCGAATTACTGCTGGTCGGTCGGGAAATCGACAGGGACGCTGAGCGGGTTCTCGTGTTCGGTGACTTCAATGATGTAGCCTGGTCGAGGACGACCAAACTGTTCCAGAAAATTAGCGGTCTTTTGGATCCACGCAGAGGCCGTGGCTTTTTCAATACCTTTAATGCGGACTACCTCCTGTTCAGATGGCCACTGGACCATGTTTTCCATAGCAACGACTTTACCTTGGTGGAGATGGCCAGGGAAGGCCATATAGGTTCTGATCACTTCCCTATGTACATAAAACTTAATTATTCCCCAAAAGCCATAGGTTTACAGCATGATCTGGAAGTAAGCGCAGAAGAGGAACAATGGGCAGAGGAGAAAATCGAAAAAGCACAGCTAAAGGAAGATCGGCTATGACCCCTAATCAATACCTTAAAACTCTTAAAAAAAGTTCGGACCTCTACTTTTGACAGGCACATAAAATGGGAGGAGGTCAGCATGCTTCTTATATTTTTCAAGGATATTCTCGGCCATGCGGAGAAGAGGAATACTGCTTAGGGTAGCGGTCTTGGAGCGTTTGGTTTTGATCCATCGTTCTCAGTTCGAAGTTTCTATAATATACTGTTCGGATAACATCGGTATACCCACTCAAACTAAGCCACAAAACAACAAATTAGAAAAGTATCCGTTAGACTCACACATGTATAATTTTAATTACTGATATTAAATATGCAACCTAATTTTCAACTTTAGTACATCCAAAACTTTACTCTCAAATCCTGAGCTTATAAACAATCCTTCTTACACCTGGTAAAAACAATTTATCAAATGTCCCATAACCAAAAAGTTATATACCTTCTTTTTTTTCTATTAGCGTTATTATTGGGATGCAGTAGTGGTTCCGGTGATAATGATCCCTCATTAAGTTCTGATACCGATATTTCCGATGAGTTAGATCCAGGTGCCGATGATTTATGTACCGGTGGTGATTTTATATCCAACGATAACAATCTGATAAGTTTCAACGATCAGAAAAGTCTAGACGAATTTGGCACTCATGGTTATACTTATGCCGAAATAATCGGTATTCACAATGGCGTGTATGATTTAAGTCCGCTGGCTTGTCTGGAAAAAATAGGGAAGTTAGTATTACAATCTGATGATCTGACAAGTTTACAAGGTTTGGAAAGTCTTGCTGAAGTTGGTGAATTGTACATTAGTTCCTGTGAAAACCTTAAGGATTTGGTTGGTCTGGAACAACTGAAAAAAGTTGATATGCTAAGTGTGTACAATACTTCTTAAGTCAATTTTCAGGGATTAAACAGCTTGGCGAACGCAGCCGCTATTGACATCAGCCAGAATCCGTTATTGGAGTCTTTAGATGGATTCCAAAAACTAATTCATACGCCTCCCAATAGACAATATCAAACCAACGAAGCCGGGTATATACGAATCGTTTACAATCCCCATCTAACATCAATAAGCGGACTGGAACAAATAGTTGGGAAGCTTAACCCTTTGATTTTGACGAACAATCCTGTTCTTACTGAAGTGGGAACTTTTAAATCTGCTACCAAATTAAGTACCATCGTTATTTCCGAGTGTCATTCCCTTCAAACGCTTGATGCATTCCCTTCGGTGAATGAGATGGCATACATTTCTATTTTAAATTGTGATAGGCTGCTTTCCGTTGAATTTCCTACTATGACACGGATTGGAGGTTTGGATATCCAATATTGCTCCTTATTTAAAAGCATGGAAGGGTTCCGAGCTCTTACTGAGATTTATTTTCAAGCGGATTCAGTGAAAAGCATTTTATTGAATAATCTCCCGGCCCTTACAAGCCTGGATGGCCTTGAAAATATCATTTTTTATGGCGGGACAATCAATATCAACTCAAATACATCTTCCACCGAAAATGGTTTGCGCAACATCTGCGCCATTAAGGCCTTAGTACAGTATTACTTAAATGAAGGTATGAACAGCCCATACGACAAAAGCCTGGATATTCAGAGTCCATGTGCGGCTGGTGAAAACCTGATTACCAATTTTGAAGCGCTGTGCGATTGTGATTCTTAAGTATTCATAAAAAATCCATCTGGAAAATTTAGGTAACCATATTTAGATTATTTCCGATTGAAAATATAACAGCAATTATAAGAAGATAGATGGTTCGGAGATGCGAAATCCTGTTGTACCTATCTTATGCAAAATGAAAAGGCGATTATTCAAAATTCGGCATTTTAGGATTCTGCCAATTTGATATCGAACTTAACCATCAATCCTTCAATATCCTCTTTCAATTTTCCTGGGATTGGCTCACTGCGTTCGCCTTTCCCAGCGATATAAATAAAAAAATACACCAAGCAACCAATTGAACACCCAGTGAATGTTATCAGGAATCACGACAAAAAGAATAGGCAATAGGAACGAACGATCAAGCTGTTTTGGTCTTAGTTTGTGAGTATTACAATCCCCAATACAGCCGTGATCAACTATTTCAGCAAACTTATATTTCCATATTTTTCCATCGCAAAAAATTCTATTTTTAAACAAAGAGGTTTACACATTTATTTAATATTGACCTAATAAATAACTTCTAAATCATCATTAAAATCAATCTGACCATGAAAAGCCAATTCGTAAAGTATGTAAGCATTCCAAGTTTGTGTATATTATTTTTTTCTACTACAGTGGCCGGTCAAACCGGCCCAAGTGTACTGGTTGTAAATGCACACCCTGATGATGAAACAAGTTTCCCCATACTTCTGTATAAAATAACCCACGACCTAAAAGGAACAGTTGACCTTGCGCTTCTAACCGATGGCCAGGGTGGATTTAACGGATCAGAACTCGGAGCTGTTTATTATGGCTATAATTTAACGGATTCAATTATAGGACGGGCAGAGTTACCAAGGATCAGGAAAAAGGAAGTGATGGAAGCAGGTGACATTATAGGAATTAGAAAATACTTCTTTTTTGAGCAACGGGATGATTATTACAACCTTGATCCTATTCCTTATGTGACTGGCAAAAACTGGGATATTCCTTTAGTTGAAAAAAAACTGGACCAGATTCTAACTTCGCAGCAATACGATTTTGTAATTACTATGTTTCCATATGCAGGTCAACATGGCCATCATAAAACAGCCGTTATAATGGCATTGCGTGCACTGCAAAGATACAGAGGCGCAAAGCGGCCAATCATTCTTGCAGGCAGCACCTATAAGGATGAGACTCCTGAAACCTTTACCATGCTGGAAAGTTTTCCAGAAACAACCATGAAAAAAAATGCACCGTCATTTTACCTGGATGTAGCCACTCGTTTTGGGGCGCATGGAAAGCAAGTTTCGTATAAAGTGATTTCGCAATGGATAATTGCCGCCTATAAATCCCAGGGCGATATGCAGGAAAATCCTTTATACAAAGGCGATAAAGAAACATTTAGGCTTTTTGATATTAATGATGATGCCTCTATACAACAAACAATGCAGTTTTTTGAACAACTAAGAGCAAGTGGATTCTCGGCTCAGGATTAATTACTTCTAAGATTCCAGGCCATCACCCGGAGGTGTATTATTTATCGCTATATAATCTTTGATGTAATCAGCCTTCCTATCCACATAATCTATGGATATTAAACCATTGCAATTTCTTCGTGTATGGGGTCGTTTTAGATTTAAATTCTCTTCTCATTTATAATTCCCCCAAAATCTCAGGCAAGCCTGAATTTTGTCCAAAGAAATGGATGACAGAAGATAAAAAGCAGGGTTTCGACCGCTGGGATTGGCTCACTTCCTTCGCCTTTCCCAGCGATCCCAAGTTGCAAATGCAATTCGCATCAACTGTGAGGTTAATTAGAATCTAAATCCATAGCTATCCCGTAATCCTGAAAGAACCATTCGCTGGGATTGGCTCACTTCCTTCGCCTTTCCCAGCGATCCCAAGTTGCAAATGCAATACCCTACAACCTTGCGGTTGTCTGTTTTTTGTTTCCCCCAAAATTCTCAGGCAAGCCTGAATTTTGTCCAAACAAAAAACCCACCTGGCGGTGGGTATTGCATTCTCTGGTGACCTGGCTGGGATTCGAACCTTATGCTGTGAGCCCAGTGAGAGTCGAGACTTTGCTAATTTTCACAATCGTTGTTGACGATCTGTGACCTTTTATAATTTGCTTTATGTCAAAGTAACTTTCGTCTTGCAAAGATATTTAATTTGAATTTGTTCTTAACAAGATTGACTACGTTTTCCGAGTGTGACTTCTATTTAACCATAAAGGAACTTAGTACCAGAATAAAGATTTAATATTCATACAATATACCTGCAAGATAAACTCGTAAAAATTCCCATCAAAAGACTACGGCATAAAGCCGTTCGCGAAGCTCACTATTTATTCCGTTTCCTTTTGAGCTGAAATATTATCTTCCGTTTGGTTTTAGCATACATATTGTTTAACTAAAACCAAATGTTATGTATTTAAGTAATTTACAACAGGATGAGATTTTCATTTCTTCAGAGATGAAATCTCTGGAAAGTTTAACCCAAATTGAAGCCCGACGGGGACTTGAAAATGCAATTATTTCCAATGGAAAGATTGTCAATGTGGTCTCTAAGAGTTATGGCCATGTGCCCAACGAACTTTTCTTCCGCAGAGCTGAGGACATGTTAATCGATGCAAAGCTCACCTATCACAAGCGTACTATAAACCGGGACGACAGGTCTTTTATTACCGATTTTATAGTTTATGGTGAAAATCAATTCACAGTGAAAAATAAGAAAGACCTCATTCTTCCATGCTTCGGTTCAAGAACTCCTATGATGGAAGTGAAAAGACTTCGGGACATTTTGGATTTTACAGAAAAGTATGTTCTAACGGCCTTCATGTGTCGGAGTGCGAGGTGGAATTTTCCATAAAGCATAACAGAAGTAATACAGAGCTTATAATGCCGAGACTAAGGGGTTTATTCGATAAATTCCTGGACAATGATTTCTATACGATTATCCTAAAATTTGATAAGATGAAAGAAGTCCGGATAGTGGACACCAAAAAATTTGTACAGGAAATTCTCAACCGGACCAAGCTGTTTCGATACGAATGCAGCGATAAAAACGAGGACCCGTCCAAGAAATCAAGGCAGGTAATCGAAATTCTTAACTACGAAGCATTACAGCTGGGCGAATCTCCGAATCTTTGGCTGGGGTATAACGCCTTTAATTCAGTATTGCATGGAATACTTAAGAAAAGCTTTTCTCAGCAAGAGCGCCTTGATAAGAAACTCTTCGATGAAGTTTACCAAATGGCGTTAACATTTAATTTATAGGTTTATCCAGTACAAAGCTCATAAAATATATCCGTATCTGCTACGGAATTTAACCATTGAGAGACCCAACCATGTATGGGCAACCGATATCACCTATATCCAAATGCGAAAAGGATTTATGTATTTAACGGCTATTATTGACCTGCACAGCAGGTATGTGGTTAATTGGTCGGTATCCAACACCATGGATGCCCAGTGGCGTAAAGAAACTTTGGAAAAGGCCATTGCGATCCATGGAAAACCGGAGATTATAAATACGGACCAGGGAAGTCAATTCACCTCCGAGGTATTTACCACCTATTTAAATCCTCTGGAATCCGGAATAGATCTTTTTAGGCAGCTAGAGAATTATTTTACATGGTACAATACCCAAAGAAGGCATCAGGGAATCGATAATGACATTCCTGCAGAGAAATACTGATCAAAACAACAAAAAGCAGCTTAAATCAATATGAACCAGAACTTAGTTTAAGATAAAACCTGTGCCATGGAAAGGGGGATGCTCACCCTACAATATTCTCTAAAACTCATATTTTATTAATTCAGGGACAATTTAAATTTTTTATGGGTTAAACATATTCTTCTGTTTTATAGACTTTTATAGGGTAATAAAATATTTATACTGCCCAAAAATCAATCAAATAATAGTTTGTGCTTACCTAATTGATTTGAGATAGTGTTAGCATTATGTTTTTAAAGATGGAGACTAGATAACAAAATTTTAATGTCCATCAAACTATAATTAATAATTTAAAAAATTGTAAAATGAAAAATCAAAGTTTAAAAAAGGTGTTTTTTTTGCTGGCCATGGTCATAGGAGTAGGGACTTTGTTCGCTCAAGAACAGAAAATGATGAAGGATAGCATAAAGAACAAGAAAGACAAAATGTCCATGGATAAAATGGACCAAAAAATGATGGGTAAAGTCGACGTCAAAGGATGGCCCAAAGCATCGCAAATGGCCGTAAAAGAAGTCACCGAAAAATATGGCGAACCCAATGGTATTACGGAAAATGAACTTATTTGGACGGATGCCGGTGTGTGGAAAAAAATCCGTATCAGCAAAGAGGAAACCAAGCACAATTTCCCTGTTGAACATACCGATATGATGCAGATGACCATACAATATGATGTTCCACAGGATAAAATGGACGAGCTGGGACAATACGACGGTAGTGTTACTTTTGATAGGACACAAGGCCTGATGAGTGCCCGATGCGATCTGGAAGCGAATAATTTTCTGGCCCTTAATCTGGCCAATGATATCATTACCGACAAAAAAACCGTAGAGGAGGCTAGAAAAGCCTATGCGGATATTGTAAAGGAAATGATGAATGGAGGAAAGCCGGAATACCAGCAGAAACTCGTTTTTTCTTCCCAAGGCAATACAGCTGACCCCGATAAAAACACGACCGGTTTGACCAAAAAGGAGGTCATGGATAAAATGAAGGGGGCTTCAAAAGGAAAATAATGTGTAAAAGCGTTCCCAGCCTGAGACAATACCAATATCGACCAATTATTCCCAAAAGGGGTTATTTATTCTTGCCCTAACCCCCTGGGTAAACCAATTATTAAATAACTAAAGTTAAATTTTATTACTATGAGAAAGTTTTTATTTTTAATGCTCTGCGGAGCAACATTGGCTTTCACGGGGTGTTCCGATGAAACTCCAATTGAAACAGGTGAAAATCCTGACAATTCGGAAAACCCGGAAGCCACTAATGATGTGGTGGGATTTTTATATACCACAACAAACGGGCAATCTACCAATGAGGTAGTGCGATTCTCAAGACATGAGGATGGTGCGCTTTCCAATGAGACCGCCTATTCTACTAACAGTTTAGGAGGAGCAGATATCACAGCAGGTGGAGACGCTTTCGGAGATTTTGATTCAGAAGGAGCTATCAAAATTATTGGCGATTACTTACTCAATGTGAATGCAGGTGGAAATACCGTTTCGGTTTTTTCATTGGATCGGGCAAACGGGGACTTAGAATTATTGAATAATGTTGATGTAATTGGTGTACGTCCTGTTAGTATAACCGCTTATCCGATGAGTGGCAGCGATACTAAATTTTGGGTAGTTGTTGGAACCCAATGGAATAATCCTAATGTACAAGGCCAGGGATCAGAACTTCGCCGTTTTCCTAATGATGAATTTCACATGATGGACCTGACACAGCCAGATCCCAGCGACACAGATAGAAATATTCACTTGATGACCTTTGACACTTCAAATGGAAGTTTGGTGTGTATAAAGAGTTTGGACACATATGTTCGCAAATATGGGGGCCCGGTAAAAGTTGGTTTTTCTCCAGATGGCACTAAGTTAGCCGTTACCCTATGGGGTATTACACACTTTGGAACCCCGGATCCATTGTTGGAAGAAATGCAGCCAAGTAGGGTGTATGTCTATGATTTTATCGAGGGTGAAATCTCCAACGCTCGGTGGTTTCAGGAAGAAGGTATTGCAGGAGCCATTGGGTTTATGTGGGCGCCTAATAGCAATTCCACGCTGTTTGTTACCAACTTTAATACTACCGTTGCCAAAACCGATAATAGTTTGATTGTTTTGGAAGATGATGGTTCCACAGTTACTAAAACAGCAAACTTTGTTACAGGTGCGGCCGATGATTTGGATGAGGCATGCTGGACAGCATACAACCCAGCAATGGACAGGTTATATGTTTCCAGTTTTGCAGGAAACGTGGTAACTCCATTTTCTTTGAGCGGTTCTAGTATTACCGGAACACTTCCTTTTGAAGCCCGTGGGGATAATGCACCCCCAGCAGATAGTAAGGATGTATTGGTGACTTCCGATAATAAGTATTTATATCAACTCGGTGCGTTCCAATCTTTTTCAGTAAATATTTTTGAAGTGACTGATGGTGGTGTGGACTATAGGGAGCAGGTAACCCTAGAAACCACTGCTGACGGACTTGGACAACCAGGAGCTTTTAATTTCCTTGGTATTGAAGGGTTTGATATTGAACAATAGATCGTTAGATCATTTTTTGCTATGGAGGTGATTTAAACTTTTTTTGGATCGAAAGCAGGGGTTACCGAGATTTGTGCTGTGAAACATAAGTCAAACCTAAACAACCACCTTTATCGTGGCATATTTGCCGCGGCCAGGGCGCGGCTTTCCGCCGACGGTACCTTTGGCGGAGATAGTCAATGCCATACTCTATAAGGTAAAGACGGGCGTCCACTGGTGCCTTCTCCCCGCGGGGTCACTGTTCCCGGGCAAGGACCTGAGCTGGCAATGGGTCTGCCACCATTTCAGGAAATGGAGCGTTGCTGGGGCATGGAAGGATTGTTGGGTGGAGCTTTTGGGCCGCCACAGATCCGTGTTCAACCCCTCCCGTGTGGATCTAGATGGCAGCCACACAACCGTTATAAGAGGGGAACAGGTGGAGGACCAGGGCAGGACGCAAGACCACCAATGCGCTCTATATGACCGAAAGGCAGGGCCTTCCATTGGCCATGTCGGAGCCGATTGCCGGAAACCACAACGACCTTTTCGGGATAGAGGTACAGTTCGAAGTGGTCACCGGGACATTGGAAGATGCAGGGGTCCGCGTAGAAGGTCTCTTCATGAACGCCGATACCGGGTTCGATTCAAAGAAATTTCGTGGGGCTGGTACCAAAAAGGACATCAATGCCAAGATCTGCTTTAACAAAAGGAACGGGAACACCTATAGGGACAAATACCCTGACCAAGAATTATATGACCTGAGATATGCCATTGAGTGTACAAACGCATGGATGGACACTTTCCGGTCGTTGTTGAACAGGTTCGACACGACCACGGAAAGCTGGAAAGGACTCAACCATCTGGCATTCATGGTCATGGCATTAAAAATATTTGAAAAGAAAAAATCAGAATAAGTTTAAATCACTATTGTAAAAAAAATCAACTCACAAAATTAAATAGAAATACCAATGCAATTCAACAAACTAACCCCGGAAGAAGAAAGAGTAATCGTTCACAAAGGAACCGAGCGACCCGGTACCGGTGAATACAATGACAATAAGCAATCCGGCACTTACGTATGCCGTAGGTGCAATACTCCACTCTATCGCTCTAATGATAAGTTTGATTCTCAGTGCGGATGGCCTAGTTTTGATGATGAAATAAAAGGAACAGTAAAACATTTACCTGATGCTGATGGAAGTAGAACAGAAATTGTTTGCGCAACATGTGATGCCCATTTAGGCCACGTTTTCGAAGGCGAAAGATTTACTCCAAAAAATACTAGGCATTGTGTTAATTCCATTTCCTTAAAATTTATACCCGAAACAAAATGACCACAGCAATAAAAACAGAACGTGCAATTTTTGCATTGGGTTGCTTCTGGGGAGCTGAATACTATTTTCAAAAAGCGGAAGGTGTTCTTTCAACGACTGTTGGATTTACGGGGGGAGATAATGCAAAACCAACTTACCAGGATGTATGTAGCAAGAAAACTGGTCATGCTGAAGCAGTAGAAATAGTATTTGATCCCGCAACAACATCGTTTGAAATATTGGCAAAACAATCTTTCGAAATCCACAATCCTGCATTGGTAAAAAAAGAGTCATACAAACGAAGCCAGTACCGATCATCAGTTTTTTATTGCAATGAAGAATAAAAGAAGATAGCAGAAAAGTTGGTTGAAATACTTAAAAGTAAAAATTATAAGGTTGGTACAGAAATAACAAAAGCTGGAGTGTTTTATAAAGCCGAAGAATACCATCAAAGCTATTACAAAAAAAAAGGGAAAAGACGACTACGGCTTTAGATGTAAAGAGATGTTTTAAATAAAGCATTTTATTTAAAACATCCGCATTACAAACTGTGCAACTGTATGATTGATTTCATGGCGTTTTAAATAATCTGAACTAATTACAACAAAAATCCTTTTATGAAATCTTTAAAAAACACCCACCGACAATTAGCCTCAAATTCATTACAAAGCAGTTTTATGAAATTGAAAAAAAAGGGAGCTTCCTTTTTTTACATTATTCCAATGCTTTTCCTCTTTACTCTCTGCATCCTTTTTTTCATAAATTCATGCAGTTCCACCAAAGATACATATACGGCCATCGATCCTTTGGAAATACAGCAACCAGAGCCACAGCCATTGGGTGATGCAGCCCGTGGAAAGGAAGTCTTTCGTTTTGAAACTTTTGGTAACGAAGCATTTTGGTTTAATGCAATGCGCATGCAGCAAGGCATGGCCGAAAAGAAGGTAACCCCAAAGAAAATGCTGGAGTTAGGTTTAAAATTTGACATGGAAGCCATTGATCCGGAATTAAGAAAAGCGCTCGAAGCAGAGTTCAAAACTGATCTTTCAATGCAAAGCGCTCCGCTTCTAAATGACCCTAAGACGACAGCAGTGCTCATCAATTTGAACGCTGTCATTGGGTTAGTGCCAAAAGACAGCAACAAAGACGGTAAAATAAATATTATGAAGGGCGATATGGTGGGCGTAAGTTGCACTATATGCCATGCCGGTACTGATAAATATGCTTTCAATATGCCTAGTGGCGGCTCTGCCGGTAAGCGTATTGACGGCCTTGCTACGCTTACGCTGAATATGGGCAAAATTTTAGCAACGGCACAAAATTCAAGAGCCTATTATGCGAATATGCAGCTAAATAATATGGGTAAAACCATCGGGCGTGCCCCAAATGGTATCAATGCCGAATCTACGGAAGCAGAAGTGGATGCTTATTTGGAAAACCCCGCTAATTACCCGGTAGGCACTTTCGATGAAACCCATGACGGCATCGGCAACTCGGTTAAAAATGTTGCGCTTTTTCGTCAGGATCTTGCAGCTCCTTACAGCAGCTCTGGACAAAATGCGTTTTTTGAAAACATCAGCAATTCTTCCTACACATCTAATTTGGATATGACGACCTTAGCTACACCAGAAGGGCGCGAATTCTTGTTTCAAAGAGCAGGTCAGGCAGGGATAAGAATTCATGAAGATTATAAAAAGATTCTTGCAGAGACGGGGGTAACCGGCTATCCTTATGTGCAGGCCAAATTAGTTGGCGATGTGGGAAATCCTGATCATGCGGTTGGCAGGCGTGTAGATGATCAAAAGCTAAGGGATATGACAGCATATTGTTTTTCTTTACAGGCGCCCCCCGGAGCAAAGGTTAATAAAGAAATGGCGGCACGCGGACGAACATTGTTTCAGCAAAATTGCACC
>JBGTNL010000001.1:0-11641 GCA_041743085.1 Flavobacteriaceae bacterium | reverse complement strand
ATGGCCAGGGAAAAACTGCAACGGGCGGCCTAAGGGATGAAATGCGTCAGGATCCCCAGGGAAACCTATGCCCCATTGTTAATAAAAACCTCGAAAACAGATTTGTTCTGTCCCTGATTATTAGCCAACTCCTTTACTAATTAAAAATGCCATCCAGATTCTATGATCCAGGCGGCATTTGGTTTACATTTTCTCCAAAATAAGGCTTACTCCTGAATGTCCCTTAAAATTTACAAGGTGATTGTAATGGCTTCTCCCTCTAAAATTCCATGGGAATTTGGAATAAGAGAAGGATGATAATTGTGATTTCTCTATCTTTTTAACTTTGGTAGTAATTTATAAGCCTCCTCCAAAAATTCCCTTTTAATTTTCAGTCCTTCTTCCTCCGAATATTTTCGAGATGAAGAATGTGAAGATTGAAAATTTAAATTGGGTGTTTGAGCACAGTCCTCTTTCTCTGTTTTATTAGGTGTTAATTGACTGTAATCGGCAGTTACAGGCTTAAAGTCTTCTTTTTGAAGATGAATAACAATTCTATGTTTAGATTTATCAAGGGAAAATTTTCCGTAAATTATTGCTTCATCAACCGTTGATTTTGTTTCAGATTTAATTTGTAGTTCCTTCAAGCAGGTTTCTAGCTTCTTAACTACCTCTTCCGCAATTTTGTTATTTGTGGCCATTTGTTTATTATTTAATCTTTCATATTAGAATTCATTATCTTGGTAGTAAGGCCAAAGAACATCTCCTATTGACATCGACCGTGCCACTGCCTGTTACGTCCCCACTTCCAGGTAATAGATATACTAAATCGAATCTAAAACCTCCAAAAAGCGCTAGAGCGTTATCAATTTCTGTCTGTAGGGTGGCCATTCCTCCGGGAATGCCCATTCTTAATTGGCTACTAATTTCCCCTGTACAAAAAGGACCCCCACCATTATAATCGAAACTCCATCCATCTACTCTTGCCCTCAAATTTCCTCCACCAGTAAGAAAAAATCTTAGATAATAACTGATATTTCCATCTGCATCGGTGCAGTACCAAGGAGTATCAATGTGGAAGTTGAAAAATAATCTTACCAATAAATCTAAGTCGTTCCTATCAGGTGTTGAACTATAATAAGGAACATATTTCCAAGGAATCCAACCTGCAAAAATTCCTGAAGTTCTTCTTGCGCTACCACCCAACATTGTGTCAATTAGTCCTCTAATTCTGGGCGTATCTACTTGAGGAGTTAGGTCGATAACAATTTCCCTATTCTCTCTTTCCCACACTAGGGTACTATCTCTTGAGCCAATATTTGACCAATTTATCCATGCCCAACCCCCGGCAGGATGTCCAATATTTAAAAATGTTGTGTTTCCTCTAAAATCGGAATCTTCAAACCAGTAATTTGATAAAACAGGCATAATGATAGTATTTTAATTAATTGATGTTATACTAAATGTAGTATTATTCCCTATCCTATTATAAGATAATTGTGCAGGTAGTCTAGAATACTGTATAGCCGGTAATTAATTAGGTAAATGACAAATGCAGTTGGATTAAATTTATCTAATTAGGCCAGTAGAAGGGTAACTCTCACCAGCTTGCATAAGGAGTATTTTTAAATGACCAATTATAAGCCAATGATTGTCATTTTATTTATCTGGGGCAAAGTTTAAAATAACGTATTTTAACTGTAGTACTAATTAATTATTAAAATTAAGCATTCGGAGTCTTTTTAAAAAATCAAAACCAATTTCTGGTCCATAATTTAACACATGCCGATAATTAAAAATGACAGTTTCATTTTCGAATACTGGTTTAACAAAAGCCTGCGGTTACCCTATTTTGGTCTAGTTTTTGTGAAGAAAAAATCACAAACCTAAAGATATTTTCAGGCGTTTCAAGCAAAGGAAAGCTATACGGTTGGTCCATCTGCATGGCATAAAACCAGCACGGTACAGAATTTGCGCTATCAGGATTGAAAAATAACAATCGGGAATAGCCGTTCCGGCCTCGTTTGATGCCCTCGTACAGAATTGTCCAAAAACTTATATTTTGCATTATTGAAGTACGGGGGATTCTATACGCCACCCCGGCCCACATTCACGGTTTAAACTTTTCAGGACTCAAAGCCTCAAGAAGTAAAAAAGACGCGAAAAAACAGCGTAACCTATGGTGCATTAACGCGTTAAATTTAACCCTCCAAAGCCTTTCGGACCATATGTCGGGCCAAATGAGCACGGTACTCCGCATCAGCAAAGTGATCGCTCATCACCTCCACCCCATCCACTGCCTTTGATGCCGCTTTTCCAGTACCGTCATAGGCTTCTTCAACCGCGTTCGCCCTGTAGGGAGTGTCTGCCACCCCGGTAATACCTACTTTAACATGGTCTCCAGACCAAACGACCGCCACCCCGGCTACTGCAAACCGGGAGGCCGACTGATAAAATTTTTGGTAGGTCCCCTTGTCTACTTTAGGAAAGCTGATGGCTGTGATCAACTCATCCTCCTCCAAAGCAGTATTAAAGATTCCCAGGAAAAAATCCGTAGCGGCAATGGTTCTGCTTCCCTTTTTGCCCTGTACGGAAATCACAGCATCACATGCCAGAACCACGGCGGGGTAATCGGCGGACGGGTCTGCATGGGCGAGACTTCCCCCGATAGTTCCCAGGTTTCTTACCTGGAGATCTCCAATGGTTGCCGCCGCTTGTGCCAATATTGCCACATGCTCCGCCACAAGCTCAGAACCTGCAATTTCCGCATGGGTGCAATTTGCACCTATAACCAGGTTTTCGCCCTCCTCCGTTATCTCATTCATACCGTTTATTCCGCCGATATCGATCAAAACTCCAGGCCTGTTCAGCCGTAATTTCATTGCCGGAAGCAGGCTCTGGCCCCCTGCCAATACCTTCGCATCCATTCCATACTCATCCAGCAGCGCAATGGCTTCACTGACAGAGGTGGCCTTTTTGTATTCAAATTTTGCTGGTATCATCTTTTGTTGATATTAATGTTAATTCTGCATGGCTTTCCAAACCCTCTGGGGGGTTAATGGCATTTGGATATCAGTCACCCCAAGATGAGCCAGCGCATTGACCACCGCATTGACCACCGCCGGGGTAGATCCGATGGCTCCTGCCTCACCGGCCCCTTTTACCCCCAGTGGATTGTGCGGACAGGGTGTAACGGTATTCGAAGTTTCAAAAAATGGAAGGTCATCTGCCCTGGGGAGCGCATAGTCCATATAGGAGCCGTTGATCATTTGACCCGCTTCGTCATAGACTACCTCTTCCAACAGGGCCTGGCCGACCCCCTGAGCCACGCCTCCGTGTATCTGGCCATCCACGATCATAGGATTGATCACGTTTCCTACATCATCACAGGCTATAAATCGTTTCAGGTCTACCTTGCCGGTATCCTTGCAGACCTCAACCACAGCGATATGTGTCCCGAAAGGATAGGTGAAATTAACAGGGTCGTAAAAACTTGAAAAATCAAGGCCCGGTTCCAGACCTTCGGGATAATCATGGGGTACATAGGCCGTCAGGGAAACATCTCCGAATGAAACGGATTTATCCGTACCCTTTACCGTCCATTTACCTTCGGCATACTCCAGGTCGGCCACTGCTGCTTCCAGTTTGTGCGCGGCGATCCTGGCCCCTTTTTCAAGGACTTTATCCACGCTTTTAAGGATAGCTGGGCCCCCTACCGCGAGGCTCCTGGATCCGTAGGTTCCCATTCCAAAGGCCACTTGCTCCGTATCTCCGTGTACAATCTGAACATCTTCCATTGGGATACCCAATGCATCAGCTACAAATTGGGCAAAGACGGTTTCATGCCCCTGTCCGTGCGAATGGGACCCGGTGTAGACATTTACTTTCCCAGTAGGCTGTACCCTTACATGGCCCACCTCGTACAAGCCAGCCCGGGCGCCAAGGGATCCAACCACAGCCGAGGGTGCAGCCCCACAAGCTTCTATATACGTCGATATTCCCATTCCCAGTAGTTTACCATTTTTACGGGCTTTGTCCTGTTCTTTTTTGAAATCTTCATATCCCAGGATCTCCAGTGCCTTTGTAAGAGTGCCTTCATAATTGCCGCTATCGTACTGCAAGGCTACCTGTGTTTGATACCCTGGCTGGCTCACCCCATCGAAAGGAGGAATAAAATTTTTAAACCGGATCTCGGCGGAATCCATTTGCAACTCCTGCGCCCCCTTAGATATGAGCCGCTCCAGAAGATAGGTGGCCTCAGGACGTCCGGCGCCACGGTAGGCATCAACCGGCACCGTATGGGTAAATGGCGCTATTACATTCAAATGGATCAGCGGGGTCGTATACACTCCCTGAAACAGTGTACCATGCAGATAGGTAGGTATGGCTGGGGCTAAAGTAGAAAGATACGCTCCCATGGCGCAATATTCATCAGACAATAAAGCCAGGATCTTTCCGTCCTTATCGAATCCCATTTTGGCATGGATGACATGATCCCTCCCATGGGCATCCGTTAAAAAAGCTTCACTTCTGTCTGCGGTCCATTTTACAGGACGGCCAATTTCTTTGGACACCCAGGTGAGCAGGGCCTCCTCGGTATAGTGAAACATCTTGCTTCCGAACCCTCCACCCACATCATGACTGATTACGCGTACCTTGTGCTCCGGGATCCCCAGTACAAAAGCGCAAAGCAATAACCGTATTAGGTGTGGATTCTGCGTACTTGAGTACAGGGTGTACTTATCATTATTGACATCATAATCTGCAATGTACGATCTGGTTTCAAGGGCGTTAGGTGCCAGCCGCTGATTCCGGCATTTTAATTCGGTAACGTGGTGGGCAGCCTCCAGGGCCTCTTCCACCGCTATTCTGTCGTTTCCTATACACCAGTCAAAAGCAGCATTATCAGCCCATTGATCATGTACCAAAGGAGCCCCTTCGTTCATCGCGTCCCGTGGATTGGTCACGGCCGGCAATTCTTCATAATCAACATCTACCAGCTCGGCGGCATCACGGGCCTTTGCCAGGGTTTCGGCGATCACAACGGCAACCGCTTCCCCTAGATAATTTACCTTTCCCTTTGCGAGCAAGGGATGCACCGGCTCCCGCATGGTATCCCCGTTCTTAAAATTCACTTGCCAGCCACAGGGAACGCCATATTCCCCACATCCGTCTTCTGCAGTAAACACTGCCACCACTCCGTCAGCCTTCCTTGCTGCCGCCGTACTCACATTTTGGATCTTTGCATGGGCATAGGGACTGCGTACAAAGGCCGAATGGGTCATATTGGGTAATTTGATATCATCAGTATACCTGCCCGTACCCTTTAAAAATCTTATATCCTCCCGGCGTTTGATCGATTTACCGATATATTTTCCCATAGCTTATTGATTTAAGGTTACAGCGGCTTGCTGAATTGATTTTACGATATTGTGATATCCGGTACATCTGCAAAAGTTACCTTTAAGCCCCTCCCTGATCTCCTGCTCAGAAGGGGTAGGATTCGTCTTTAATATATCGGCGGCGGTCATCACCATGCCCGGCGTACAAAAACCGCATTGCAGGCCATGATTTTCACGGAAGGCTTCCTGGATGGCATGCAACCGGCCGTTGGGGGCAAGTCCTTCAATGGTCGTTATTTCCTTGCCATCTGTCTGGATGGCCAGTATAGTACAGGATTTTATGGCCCGGCCATTTAACAATACCGTACATGATCCGCAACCGCTGGTATCGCAACCGATATGTGTCCCCGTCAGGTTCAGAATATCCCTTAAGAAGTGAACCAGGCTCATACGTGGCTCCAGATCATGCGTATGCGGTTTGCCGTTGATTGTTACTGATACTTTCATTGGAGTATTATTTAGATAATGTGATATTGAAACCGGCTCGCACGGCGGTACTACCGAGCTTCCAGTTCGCGTTCCATTCCCTGGAAGAACTGTTTGGATAAGGTGCTTACTACACCACTCATAATTCTTTGCCCCATTCGGGCCAGCATTCCCGATAACTTTGCCTCTCCGGTATAACTAACCTCGGTCTCACCAGCCGCGGTGGCCATAAATCGCATCCCTATTTCTGCCACCACGTTGCCCATTTTGCTTTTTTGATCGACTACCAAAAGACAACTTTCCTCAGGCACCTTGTCCCTCACCGCGAGATTTCCGGTAAACTCCCCTTTTACCGGGCCTATATTTACTTCGGAAATGGCTTTGTATTCGTCCTCCCCTATTGTTTCCAGTTTTTTAACCCCCGGGGTAATTTTTTCGAGAATCCCGGGTTCCATCATCATTTCCCAAATGACTTTCGGATCGGCTTTAAGTGCATATTTCCCGGAAATTTTCAAGTTTTGTTCCGTTTAATTTAAGGGGTAATACAAGATAAAGAATAATTGGGATTACCGGAATAATTACGAGCGTATTTTATCAACATTTATGCATATTAGCGGAAAATTATTAAAGCTTGATAAATGCCGATGTCCTTCACCAATTCTTAATGCATTTATTCCCCCGCACCGATAAACCTGGATTTTCGCCCCTACCGGATGCGTAACATGGCCTCCTTCAGGCTTTCCAGGTTGTGGGCCGCAGCAAGTATATCTACATGAGGAAGTGCGGCCTTCAATCCTATCGCTTCAGGGGAAAAGCCCGGGCTTCCGGCCAGAGGGTTCAGCCAGATTACCCGTCGTGACTGCCGGTGGATGCTTTTCATAGCGCCAGAAATAGCCAAAGGGTCTCCCGTATCCCATCCATCGCTTAAGATAAAGACAATGGTCTTCTTATCGAGCAGCCCATACCCGAATTCCCGTACGAATTCCTGGAAACAGCTACCGATCTTCGTTCCCCCGGACCAATGTGGTACCTTGTCAGAGATAATCCTGAAAGCATGATCAAAATCATGATTATCCAGGATGTCGGATACCTGGTGAAGGGCCGTACTAAAAACAAAGGTCTCAATCCGGTCGTGGGCATTTTGAAAGGCATAGACCAGGTAGATAAAAAACCGGCTGTAGAGTTCCATGGACCGGCTTACGTCGGCCAGTAAAACAATTTTGAGTTTTTTTTCCTTGGGTTCGCTGAAGACGAATTCCCGGATCCGGGTCCCCTTTCTCAGGTTACTGCCAATTGTACGCCTCAGGTCGAGTTTCCGGCTGTTCATCGACGTTTTGCGGAGACGGCTTTTCCGGTGTGTGATCTGATGGGCCAGTTGGCTGAGTAATCGCATCATTAACTTCATCTCGTCCGGATCCAGGTCGGAAAACTTTTTTTTCGTAAGGACCTCCTGGCCGCTGTAGGAAGGGATTGTTTCTGCATCCCCGGATTGGTGGAGATTCAGCCAGTTCTTTAAGCGTTCGAATTCATCCTGACGGTTCCGGGCTTCCATCTCTCTGCCACCGCTCTCCCGGGTGTCTTCCTTTTTTTTTGAATTTGCGGCCTTAGAACGTTCCTCCAGAAATTCCCGGTAGAATTCATCAAACTTTTTGAATTGATGGCGATTCTTAGCCAGCATGGTCCTTAGGCCATATATAAACAGGGCTTCATTTGTCAACGGCAACCAAGACAGGGCCTCCAAAGCTTTGGCTTCCTCGCCCGCACCGAGTGAAAAGCCGCGTTTCCTGAGAAAGCGACAAAGCAGTACTACGTTTCCTGAAATGGTAGTCTGATAAGTGACCGGTAGCTTAGCCATTCTAACCTATTTTGGAAATAACCCCGGTTTTCTCCAGTAATTCGGACAAGGTATCCCGTACATGGCGTATATCCTGCCAGTCTTTAAGTACGACTCCCAGGGTATCTTCTACAATTTTTTTATCCAGATGTGACATATGCATGGCGGCCAAAGCCCTGGCCCAGTCAATCGTTTCCGAGATCCCCGGTATTTTTTCCAATTTCATCCGGCGTAACGCTGCCATGAACAAGCATATTTCTTTTCCCAGTTGCCTGTCAATCCCGGGGACCTTGGTTCTGACGATGGCGAGTTCTTTTTCAAACTCCGGATAATCTATCCACAAATAGATGCACCGGCGACGAAGCGACTCTGATAAATCCCGTGTCCTGTTTCCGGTAAGTATTACCTGGGGTTTACTGGTAGCTCTTATGGTGCCGATCTCCGGGATAGTCACCTGCCAGTCGGATAGTACTTCAAGCAAAAAACTCTCAAATTCCTCATCGGCCCGATCGATCTCATCAATGAGTAAGACAGCATTGTCCTTTTGTGTGATAGCCCTGAGCACCGGACGTTTAAGCAAGAACTTATCGGAAAAGATAGTTTCCTCCAGCTCCTTTATATCCTTATTTCCAGAACCTTGCATCTGGAGGTATAATAGCTGGTACTGGTAATTCCATTCATAAAGGGCATGCGTACTGTCCAGGCCTTCATAACATTGCAGGCGTATAAGTTCTCTGCCCAGCGCTTTCGCCATTACTTTTCCTATTTCCGTTTTACCCACCCCGGCAGGGCCTTCTACCAACAAGGGCATATGGAGTTCCATAGCCAGGAAAAGGGACATCGCGATATGATCTTCGCTGATATAACCCTGTTCCTTAAGCATGTTTGAAATTTGATCGAGTTCTTTGTTTTTCATCACATCTGTTTCGCAGCATCTAATCGTCGTAATTAGGAGTATATTAAATTACCTATTTTCCATTGGGTGCACAAGATTTGGATATAGAATCCGGTGGTTTATCATCGAAGATTGCAATAAACAAACGGACCGCCATAGGTACTATACTTTATCAAGGCCGCAAGTAGCCTATCCGGTTGAATTTCTGGCCAATCTTGCCGTTAGGTACCATACTGAATACCAAAGGTAACAGGTATTCAAAGCTGTGGCTACATATTGCAGAAGCTGTTATGACCATCTGGCGGGATAAGTTGGGGTTAAAATTACGGAAGCGATGCTTGAGAAAGACTGATCAAGACAGGAACGACTGACAATTCAACATCCAATTCGATTACGGAAATTTTCAGATCTTCCTTTTCGGCGATCTTTAAAAGTTCTTCCTTTTTTGGGGCGTTCTTGGTATCGACGTTTCGCATGGTTGCCTAAACTTTGTAACCTTTTCGGGCCAGGGTCAAGGTGCTCAAATACCCAAAGCCGCTACTGCTACCTGTGATTACAATATTTTTCATCTTACTTGTTTTTAGTTGATTAATATTCCAAGACAAAGAGGTCCTTTGTATTATTACATTCTGTGAGGAATTCGTCCATGTTACGTGAAACAGATGATTCTTTTTTACGCAATCAGATCGACCCCAACACCGTTTCCTATGAAAAGTGCTATTCGGCCGAAACGCGCTCCCCTTAATAAATCCGTTCAACTTAGGATATTTAATCAGCCATTCGCGCACTTTGCCCGTCGCGATCAGTAATAATTCTGATTTGCGTTCCGTAATGGCATGAACCTGGCTCTGTAGATTTGCAAAGCTTGCCACTATGGACATCATACAGGTCTGCCCTGAAGAAATATAGTAATAAAATCTCCCCATTCAAATCACGATCATCACGATAGACCCTTATGGAACCGTTCAATACGAGTGGAATCTCTTTCATATATATTCCTGATTCGGCCAGCACAACGTTCTGGTCAACGGACACAGTTTTGCAATTAGAACCAATTTCGGTTTTAAGTTCGTTTTCAAATGGGAGGTCAACCAGTTTCATAAAATATTCATACTAGATATTATACAACAAGATATTCTAATATTTGCTTCTAGTAAACAAACATGCGGTCGTTATTCAAGGCAAGTCTTAACAATTCTTCCGGCATGGCGAAATTCACTTTTTTTCCCTGGAGTTCCTCAATGGTCAATCCTCTTGATTTGCTTGACATACCGGAAAGGTAAATTTGACAACCGGCCTTTTCAAGCACTTGATAATGAGATTTTAAAGATCCGGTTCTCATGCCTTCGCCATTTTCAATTGCATTTTCCCGCATAAGCTGGACAGCATCCCCGCTTAAAAGCAAGGTGACCGTATGCCCCTGTTCCACGGCGGTTTTCGCCACCAAAAATGCCAACGCTGCTAACGTAAAATTCTCAGTGCCTTGTGTCAAGTGGACTAAGTTTGATTCTTTGGCGGTATTTTGTGCCTGGCCTTTTTGAGGTATTACCATAAGAATGAAAACTAATATTAATGGGTATATATCGGGTAAGTGTTTCATGAAAAAAGGGCTAAGCCGAACAATAATTTTCTTAATGTTACTCTTCACGCATAACGGATTTAATTTTTTCAACGATCTCCGCTGTCACTTCATTAACACCATGTGCTGAAGTTGCGTGTTCCGCAGCTAATTTTAGTGTTTCTTCTTCTGATTTCGCTCTGATAATTCCATCACATTCAAAGCCTACATCCCGGCAGTGAATTACTTTTTCCATTTTAGTTAAACTTTAAAGGTGATTAAATAATTTTCTTGTCGAACAAAATAAATCATAGGTGACGAAGAAAACGGTATCTTTTGATACACACTTTTATATTTTTTTAGGAGGATGGAGAAATAATTAGAAAACCCACTTTCAATACCAAACAAAGCTGACGTATCAACTGATTTCCTACTTGAGTGGCCTGGGGATAACATGGCACGGGCAATTTGAAATATTCACATCGTTTATTTGAACCTTCCAGTTTCATGCATTAAGATAGCAACTATATTTTCACTCCTAATAAAGTCTATCTGGAGTTGCTACATTTAACCGGACATATACTCTATTCAATTACAAGTATTTAAGCCACTTTTTTATTGGAGCTGTTATCATTTAATTCTCTAGGGTCATGACATATATAGTCCTGACGGTATGGTGTTTTGTTTTTTACGACACTGTAAATAGTTCTAAGTAATTTATTTGATACATTGTTCATAATCAGGAAATGAGACTTTCCTTCCATTTGTTTCTTCTGATAGTATAACCTATACTCTTTATTATGTTTGACCCCAGTTTTAGCGCCCATGTACAACAAAGTTTTGAGTTTGCGGTCAGCAAAGGAGCTTGTTTTTTGTTTCCCTGTCATTTTCCCCGATTCATTGGGAAAAGGGCATACACCGGCATATGAAGCTGCTTTTCGGGCCGTGTCAATGGTTTTAAAGTTTCCGGTTTTGATAATTAAATCTGTCGCAATTACAGGGCCAACACCTTTTACGCTGGTGGCCAGCTGGTAATTTTCATCCAACTCCTTATCTGCTTTTATGATCGCTGCCATCTCCTCTTCAACTGCATTGATTTCTTCATCAAGATTCGCCAGTGCTTTGTCCATGTGGAGTTTTACACTAATACTTTCCATAGGCTTTTTTGAACGACTATGCTCGCCCGTACGCAAAAGCTTCCTTGCTTTAACCAATTGGGAACGTAGTGTGTACAGGGATTTTAATTCAACCATTTCTTCCCGATCGTATTGTTTAAAAGCGAGTTTGTCGTAAAAACGCTCCCCGTACTCCCTTATCCTTCCGGCATCGATAGGATCTGATTTACCCTTGATTATCCCCAGACTATGTTTGATAGTATAACCTGGAACCAAAGCTATCTTTATTCCTTTTGATTACAGAGAAAAACCAATAAGTCTCCATAAATCCCTGTGTGTTCCGCACACAACACAGCTTCATCGGGGACTTTCGAGAGAAACCTCGAAATGTCATTTAATCGGTTTTTTACTTGTTTGTTCTTTTGTTTTCCC